>CALRHE010000024.1 GCA_943359345.1 Candidatus Uhrbacteria bacterium | reverse complement strand
CTCGAAACTAACTGAACCGTGCCGTTAAGCGAAATGAGGTGGATACCAGAAGCCTCGGTATTACGAGCTTTCATGAGCTCGTCGATCGCTATCATAACCTCGGCCTCGCTCACCCCCGTCACTTTGACGAGTTCCTTAATAGCCACCGGTTTGGTGGCTACAAACAAACAGGCTTCAAGATTTGCTATTACATTTTGCATATTGTTTCTTCCCCTGAAAAGGAGAGGGTGGGAGGAGTCAGTCATTTCACTCATACAATGCGCTTCAATTGAATATCGCTAAACGCTCCCACCTGCTCGGCATGCACGGCCTTACGACGCAAGAGCTCAAGCAACGCCAAAAAACTCACTACCACCTCCATTTTCGACTGGGCTCCGTGAATGACTTCCTTGAACGACATCGCTGCTTTGCTTCTCAAAGCCTCAGTCAGTTCCTCGAGCCGCTGCTCGACAGACTTTGTTCGCTCCATGCTTGCCTCCTGGAGTGCAAAGAAGGGCTGGAGACGCTTCAGGATCAATTGATAGAGCTCCTGTAGACCCGTGAGCGTCACGTTGGTAGCCGGTGCAAAACTCGCCTGTTGCACCGACTTGAGTTTCACGTATGGCCGAATAAACATCCTGGCCAGCAAATACCGTTCCTCGAGCTCACGAGCTGCGGCAGCGTATTCGCGATACAGGCGCAGTTGATCCTGAAGTTTGTCGGCACTATCTTCTTCCTCATCCAACCGCAAGTACGGTATCAGCTCCCGACTCTTCAAATAAATGAGTCTCGAGGCTACCAGCAAAAAGTCGGCCAGCTCTTCGGCGGGTACTTCGTTGACCTGTAGAGACTGTAGATATTCCTCCGCTACCTTAGCCAAGGACACCTTGGTGATTTCAAGCTCCTGCTTTTCGATCAAATCCAAAAGTAACCCCAAAGGGCCGGAAAAGGCCTCTTGCTCCACGGTAAACTGCATAACTCCCTTATTGTAACAGTCTGCTTTTATGGTCGCAAACGCTGAACGTCGCGTGGGAAAATCGTAGCCTCTTTAATATTGGCTAAGCCGAGCACATTTTGGGTCAAACGCTGCAAACCCATACCAAAACCACCTTCCGGAGGAATACCAAATTTGTGCATCATCAAATAATCCTCAAACTGATCAGGATTCAAGCCTTTGGCTTTAAGGCGCTCAATTTGTTCCTCGTATTTGTTTACACGCAAACCACCAGAAATGATCTCGCTGCCAAAACCCACCAAGTCAAAACTTAAGGTGTTGCTAGGATCAGCTGGATCAAGTTTAACGTAGAAAGGACGCTTGGTGGCCGGGTAATCGGTGACGAACACAAAGCCACAATCGTGATGCTTAGGCCCCCAAGTGGTTGATAACCAACGCTCAGCGGCTGGCGACAAGTCCGGCTCATGTGTCTCGTCAACGCCACCTTCGACCTTATAGGCCTCAAGTGCCTCTTTTAAAGTAACGCGTGGGAAACGCTTCCCTACAGGCGGCAGAGTGACACTGAGGAGCTTCAATTCAAGCTCGCAAGTCTTTTCAACAGTGGTCAACATCTCGCGGATAGCGGCCTCAGCGTGATCCATGACCTCGTCCATGCCATCAACAAAACCAACCTCAAATTCAAACTGGTTAAATTCGGTCAAATGGCGTGAAGTGCCGAACTTCTCGGCTCGGAACGAGTATGACAGGCCGTAAACGCCCTCATACACGCCCATAGTAATCTGCTTATACAGCTGAGCAGACTGACTGAGAGTGGCTTCGCGGCCGTAATAATCAACCTTAAAGAACTCCGATCCACCCTCGCTAGCTGCCCCAGCTAGAATCGGGAAAAAGATTTCCGTAAAACCTTGCTTAGACATGTAGCTGCGATAACCATGCACTAGCGCTGCCTGGATGCGGAAGATGGCTCGCTGTTTGGGGTGGCGGAGAGTGACGACACGATTATCGATCAAGGTGTCGAGGTTGAGGTCAAGGTCAGTCTTACTAATCTCAACCGGAGCTACAGTCGTGACCGGCGACAGCACTTCCATGGTCTCGGCCTGAATTTCAACCGCCTTTACGCTCGGATCCTTAGCCTTACGCTCAACCACCGTGCCGGTGAACTTGAGCACGGATTCGAGCTGGAGGGCTCGCAGCTGCTCAAGCTGCTCAGCGTTCAAGACCACCTGCTCAATACCGGTTTTGTCGCGTAACATGGCAAAGCCAAAATTCTTGTGATCGCGCAAGTTATGCAACCAGCCGGCTACCGTAACTTTCTGACCCACATGTTGTGGGAGCTCGTTTACGTAAATGCGGTCTTTCATATCGATTGAGGCGTGTGTGGGACAAAAAAATCGTCCTCACAACACAATCCAATAAAAGAATTATGTGTGTAAGGGCGATATTCTCGCGGTGCCACCTTACTTTTTACTCTTGGCTAATTGTTCTCCCGGCGCGGGTGTCGACCGCTAGCAACTAGGCCTAACCATAGCCTATAGACCCAAATTGTCAAGATACTTTTAAGCCAGAGTTGTGGTGTGCCAAAAGGGTGTCTCATCCACGTATCCAGGCACGTGAAAGCGCATCAGATCATGAACACACGATGCGAAAGCGCCAACGTGGTCAGCCTTTAACGAAGGCCGCAAAAGGTCGACGTATTGCGCGTCACGAGCAAAACGCAAAAGCGTGACAATCTCTTCATCCATGGTCCGCGCCGAGAACCATTCGTGCGGTTTCTCGAGCACACAATTTGTACACACCAGTCCTCCCCTGCCCTCATGCCAACGAAAGGCCAAAGGTCGAATATCGTCCTTGCATGATAGACAAGCACCGAGTTCGACGTCGTAACCGAGGTGCCGCAGTAGGCGTAACAAAAAGCCGCCCAGGACAAAAGTATTGCGTGTCGGCGGGAAGGCCGGAGCGTCATTTAAAAATCTCAGGAGCAACAAGACCTCGTCGTATAAGACTTTATCCTCAAGGTCGGGACGAACGGTTTTATCAATGAGGGTGGTGGCAGCCAAAGCCAATAAACGTGGCTCAATCGAGTATGCGAGCGTTGAAAAAACCTCTTGGCGCTCAACACCAATCACCGTTGTACTTCGAGCCCCTTTGATAATTTCGAGTGTAACAATCGCAAATGGCTCCAAATGCGCTGCCAGTTTAGCCTTGCCTTTCCTGGCCCCACGGCCCACAAACTCAAGCTTGCCATGGCCTGGCGTTAACGCCCGATAGCGTCTATCCGCCTCTCTCCACGGCTCACTGGCGATGACAATCGCTTCAGTTTTGAGTGTAGACCACATATCCAACCAGAAATTAGTTATTAGTCATTAGCAGCTATTAGTGACTAGATATTAGATTGAAATGGTTTGAATCTAATAACTATTTTCTAATTACTGCTAATATCTAATTTCGTAATGACTAACCCAGTATCA
>CALRHE010000023.1 GCA_943359345.1 Candidatus Uhrbacteria bacterium | reverse complement strand
GGGTCAGCAGGTGTTTCTGGATTAGCCACGCGTCCGTGGCCACCCAGGCAGCCGTGCCCGCAAGCAGGATCGACAGGCCAAAGCCGATCAGGTAGTCAACCGGGAACAGGCTGAAGATCCAGTAGCTTCGGGCGTGCCACCACACGTCTGTCTTGGTGAACTTTCCTTGGTACCAAGGGTTTAGAACAAACCAGTGGTAATCCCAGAGTGGACAGACTGAGAAGTACATGGCCAGGGCCAAGAGCTCGCGTTCCGCTGACCACCCGAGTCCCATCACGAACTGCGCGTGGAACAGGAGGAAGGGCATGAAGAACATGAACAGGTGGTAGCCGGTGAGCGGCTTGCGGCCCATGACGAGCCCGTAGGCTCGGGCGTACCAAGGGGTGACCCGGAACCAGGTCGGGGCGTTTTCTGCCCAGCCCTTACGGCCCTCGCTTTCGATCTCGGCGCAGGCCAGGACGACGGCGAAGATCGACCAGAACAAGGTGGTGAAGATAACTGACACTTGGCACCTCTAGGTGGTAGGTTTATCGTCACAGACGACAGTAAATAATGGCATAAAACAACTATTTTGTCAATTCAAAAAACTCAATATTTTGTTTATCTTTAGCCCAGTAACAAAAACTGCGTTTTTAGAGATTCTCTAAAGTCTGGATATCGTCCTGCGTGCGCGACAAAACTCGGCGTAAATGTCCAATCACAGCCCGTTCAGCTGCCACGATGTCTTGGTCGGTAGAAATTAGACGGGCGCGTTCACGAGTTCCAGAGGCCTTGAAAGGGGCACCGAGCTCCAGAGCATCATGAGGGCGCTCGGCAAACAAGTGCACAGCTACATAGCCGCCAGCGTGCTCGTAGAAAATGGCCACTACTCGAGCTTCCGGAGCGGTTGTTACGAGCTCGCTTACTATGTCTCCCAAGGCGTCTTCAGTAGCGCCAGCGTTGGCAAAGTCTTGGCGGGTAAGTAGGGTCCACACCAAACCGGCTTTGTGATCAGCCTTGAGCCGCGCTAAGGCTCGACCCCACAGGCGTAAGGTTTCTACCGAGCGGGTACGGAACAGATGCTCGATTACTTCATCGCGGCGGGCGCCCATGGTCATGAGTGAGCTTGCGGCCGCGAGCGTTTTGGGAGCTACGTTTGGTGTCCGGAAGCTCTTGGTCTTGGCCACCATACCGGTCAGAAAAGCGGTGGCAATATCAGCATCAAAAAGTTTTTCATCCAGGCTTTTTACTAGATCATGAGCAACTTCACCAACTGAGGTCGCACCTACGTCTACAAGGTTGGTATGACCGAAATGTTCGTTGCTAGCACCATGATCTAGGTTGATGATGGGGGTGTTGTAAATGAAGTCGGCGTAAGATGAAAACAACGATCCCAAGCTTTTTAGATCTGCAGCGCCGAGCATGATGATAAGGTCGTAACGATAAGCGCTTGTGGCTACTCGGACGTCTGCTTGTTGCCAGTAGCCATTCTTGGGGGTGACGTGAATCCTGAGTTCGTCACCGACGACGCTATAAGAAAGTTCTTCTACCTTAGACTGGCTGACGTCCACGCTGAGCGTCAGTGCTCGCAAGTTTGTTAGATCACCTTTGACCGATTGAGAAACTTTTAAAAACTTGAGATTCTCAGGAGGTCGACCCCCAGCGCATACGATATCGGCGATTTTATCAAGTTTCTTTAATACTGCTGCCAAGCCAAAGGCGGTAGCAAAATCGTCAGCATGAGCCAATTCTCGGAGCACCAGCAAGGGGCGTTCGGATCGCTTCACAGCCTGGTGGAATTGTTCGTGAGGAGCTAACGACATGGAAAGGATTTTGATTCCAGACAAGCAGCTGAAGTTTTTAAGGGGGTAACTTAACTTGGGGCAACAGATGCGTCAAGCTTGCGCAGGTAAGAAAACTTCTTGCCACTTTAGACTTTTGACCTTAGACTAGGCGATATCTATGTCAGAAATGCCCAAAGCCTACGAGCCTCAAGGGGTTGAGGATGCTCTGTACAAAATGTGGATGGAGAGCGGGTTTTTCGACCCTGACAATCTCCCGAACCTGAAAGCTCGGCAGGAAGTGTTTTCGATTGTCCTGCCACCTCCGAATGTCACGGGCACCTTGCATATGGGTCATGCCATGATGTTGGCTGTTCAGGACGCCATGATTCGTTTTGCTCGCCTTCAGGGCAAGCGAGCATTATGGCTCCCGGGTACCGACCATGCCGCTATCGCCACTCAGTCAAAAGTCGAAAAGATGATTTTTGAAAAGGAGAAAAAGTCTCGTCATGATCTTGGTCGTGCAAACTTTTTAAAGCGTGTTGAGCAGTTTGCTCAAGAGAGTCACGACACCATCGTCAACCAGGTAAAAAAGATGGGTTCATCTGTCGATTGGAGTCGCGAGGCCTACACCCTAGACCAAGCCCGTAACCTAGCCGTCAACACCGCTTTTAAGCGCATGTATGACGATGGTTTGATTTACCGTGGCTACCGTGTGGTTAATTGGGACCCCATCGGACAAACTACGATTGCTGATGATGAAATTGTTTACAAATAGACAACGGCTAAGCTGTATACGTTTAAATACGCTAAAGATTTTCCAATTGCCATCTCGACTACACGGCCAGAGACAAAGGTCGGCGATACGGCTGTGGCAGTTCATCCTGACGACCAGCGCTACCAGAAGTTCGTTGGCAAAACGTTTAAGGCAGATTTCGCTGGCGCTAAGCTCGCCATCACGATAGTTGGTGATGAGTCTGTTGATCCCAAGTTTGGAACCGGTGCCCTCGGCGTGACTCCAGCCCACAGCACTATCGACTTTGATATTTCCAAGCGCCATGAGCTCGAGCTCATCCAGGTCATTGGCGAAGATGGATGTATGTTGCCAGTCGCCGGCGAGCTCGTTGCCGGTAAGACGACATTAGAGGCTCGCGAGGTTGTGGTTGAATGGTTGCGTACACAAAAGTTGCTCGAGGGCGAAGAGGACACGGCGCAAAATATCTCGACTGCCGAGCGTACCGGTGGAATTGTGGAACCGTTGCCTAAATTGCAGTGGTTCATTGACGTCAACAAATCTTTCAAAAAGCAAAACAAAAAAGTTACTCTCAAGTCGCTCATGCAAGTGGCTGTGAAGGGCGGGGGAGTAACCATCATTCCAGAACGTTTTGAGAAAACTTACTTTCATTGGATCGATAATCTCCGCGACTGGAACATCAGCCGTCAGATTTGGTTTGGACACAGGGTTCCTGTGTGGTACCGGCGTTCAAGTGGATCGTCACAAGACCCTGAGGCGACGAAGGGTCTAGCGGATGGTGTTGTGGTAGGCGAACGGCCAGAAGGTGACGGTTGGATTCAGGATGAAGATACTCTCGACACCTGGTTTTCTTCAGGTTTGTGGACGTTTTCTACGCTTGGTTGGCCAGATAAAACCGAAGATTTGAAACGTTATCATCCCACCACCGTCCTCGAAACCGGTTACGACATTTTGTTCTTCTGGGTGGCTCGCATGATTTTGATGTCGACCTACCTTATGGACGAGGTGCCATTTAAGAATGTTTACTTGCATGGCCTCGTGCGCGATGAACAAGGTCGCAAAATGAGTAAATCGTTGGGGAACATCATCGATCCGCTCGTCATGATCGAGAAATACGGCGCTGATGCCACGCGTTTATCGCTCGTGCTCGGCAACACGCCCGGGAATGACATGAAGTTATCAGAAGACAAGATTGCTGGCTTCCGGAACTTTACGAATAAGCTTTGGAACATTTCTCGGTTTATTCAGATGAAGACGGGTGCTTTGAAGCATGTCGAAAAAGTTGAGGCTGTCACGCTTGCTGACCGATGGATTCTCGGTCGCTTTGCCGAGGTCGTGAACAAGGTTACTACTTTGCATGAGGCTTACGACCTGTCACTGGCAGGCGAGATCTTACGCGACTTCACTTGGAACGAATTCGCTGACTGGTACCTGGAAATCGCCAAGATTGAGGGCGGCCCTTCGACAAGCTCAGGGTCTTCGAAGCACGACATTCTCAATTATTTGCTCGAACGTCTACTTATTCTCTGGCACCCGTTCATGCCGTTTGTGACCGAAGAGATCTACAAGCAGTACGACAGCGGCCTCATCATGGTGGCCAAGTGGCCAGAGGCGAAAGGTAAGCTCGCTCCCAAGGACACTAAGGCTATGCAGGAGTTCCAGGACGCTGTCGGAGCCATTCGTAACTTGCGATCCCAGTATAAGATCGACCCCAAGCGCCAGATTGACGTGAAGTTAGTGGGCGGTGAGGGTCTTGAAGATCAAAAAGCAGCCCTTGAAGGTCTGACGCGAGCATCACTTGAGTGGGTTAAGGCCAAGCCTGATCAGTCAGCCAGTGCAGTCGTCGGTTCGATGTCTATTCACTTGCTTTTGGCTGGCATCGTTGACGTAGCCAAAGAGACTGAACGTCTTCAGAAAGACTTTGAGACTACTAAAAAGTATGTTTCGAGTGTAACCGGCAAGCTCGCTAACCCAGATTTTATAGCTAATGCACCGGCAGACGTGGTCGAAAATGAAAAAGCCAAGCTGGCTGAGGCAGA
>CALRHE010000022.1 GCA_943359345.1 Candidatus Uhrbacteria bacterium | reverse complement strand
AATCTAACTCAGGAGGTGTATAAATTCTATGGCAGCAAAGAAGAAGGCCAAGAAGCCAGCTAAGCGCAAGGCAGCCGCCAAGCGTAAGCCAGCTACTAAGCGCAAGGCCGCTAAGAAGCGACGCTAGTTACATAACAAAGATCCTCCGTGCGAGGAGCGTGTCCCTTGGAGGAGACGCTGCTCAAAACAGAGGATTTTTTGTTTCATAATAACTTCTTTTGTGAGGATTTTCTCTCGTCTTTATTGAAGATTTTTACCTTTCCGTACACACCATCATAACCTGGTTCAATCAACATTTCACCAACCCTGACGCGTCTGACGGCCTCAGCAATATCGTCACCGAAGGTCGTCTTGATGTCATTAATAGATACGTCGAGCAAAATATGAAACTCATTTCTGAAATGCGTAATCATTTGATCATACATGGCAACAACTTTTTTTGAGGCTGGTGATGCTAGACCGTACACCTCTGCCAGAATTTCCGGGAGCGGCACGATAGATTTCTGCGTAACAAACTTTTCTGGGACTGCCAAATTTGCGCGATCGTGTAAATCTGCCACGCGTGACATCACACCAATGGTGAGTGGTCGCTTACACTTCGGACACAAACTTCCATGATGTTTGGTTTGTCCGGGATCAAGTGAGACCCCGCAATCCGCGTGTCCATCAAAATAATATTTGCCTTCTTCAGGATAAAACTCAATAGTATACAAAAACTTGGTCTGGTCGCGAGCACGCAAGATGTTCATGAAACCATCAAAAGAAAACTCGGCTTGATCAATATCAAACACGTTGGCTTCACGTCCAAACTTTTCTGGGCTATGCGCGTCTGAATTTGAAATGATGGCGACGTTATCAAGCATCGAACACGAACGATTCATAAAGGCATCACTCGACAAGCCTGTTTCGATAGCAAATATATGCTTGGTCATCGAACCAAAACATTCCTCAAGTGAATCAAAACCAGATTTTGATCCAAAGACTGAGAACCAGGGCGTCCAAGCGTGTGCGGGAATGAGCACCGTCCGTTCATCAATGTCCTTGAGTCGCTTATACAGCTCCTCGGAGTCGAGACCCAGGATCGGTCTGCCATCAGCTTTGAGGTTGAAGCCGGATTCGAACAACCAGGCGTTAGTCTTACGCACGGTTTCGAGCGATGGGGCCAGGATGAGGTTATGAATGCGACGAGTCTTGTCGTGCTTTTTGTAGATTTGCGACACCTCAGTAGTCAGCATGTAACGCATGCTCGGAAATTTGCCATCAGCGAGTTTGTACAAACCAGGTTCGTCTTCGATGAGTTGACTTTCGATTTCAGAAAACCAAATCGGGTGTGTAAAATCAGCAGTACCCAAAACATTCACTCCCTTCTTTTCACACCACAAAGCATTATTTTCAAGCGTCAACTTCTGCGAGCAGGCCCTGGAAAAGCGAGAATGGACGTGCCAGTCGGTGATTTTACGCATAAACCTTTTTCCAAAGTATTCTAGTATTCGAGATGTGCGGTATTCGAGGGTTAAAATCTCTAGAATACTCGATTACTCGACAACTCGAATACTTTTATTGTTTAGATGCTATCCGTAACTTCAAGAACACCACAAACACAGCAATCGCCGCAACCATAGTTAACCCCTCCCCGACCGTGAACGACCGCAAAACAGTGTAACGAATAAGTGTATGAGCAATGGCGCTGCCCGCTAGAATCGCGACCGACAAACTCGCTATCCTGACTCGAACGTCGTGGGCAAAAAGGCTATCGATCATGACGATCACCAGAAAAACCGAGGCCAGGAAAAACTGCTGGATGGTCAGCGAGTACACGAGTAGCGATCCAAAGATGATGATCTCTCGTAACCTACGACCAACCTCACTAGCCTTACCGGTAAAACGAATCGAAAACAGATAGGCTAAAAAGCCGGCAATCAGCATCACGAGCCAACGACTAAGCTCGCGGTTCACATCGCTTGTAACAACACCGACGCCCCTAGCCCCGATCATGGCATCAACAGTGGCACCAAGCGTCAGCACCCCAAAAATCGGTAACAACCCGAGTACCAGCTCGACCACAAGAAACAAAATCCCCCACAACCCCAAGGCCTGGAAGACATTTCCAGCATCACGACCAAAACTGGTCACCTGGGCCAAGGCACGAACTCGAGTAGTTATCAAAAACTCTCTCCACATAACCATTAGCTAACTAGGCGCTCCCAAAGTGACAAAAATAACGTCTTTTGTGTCTCGTAGATACCCTGGTTCTCAATAATCAAACCCAAGAGCTCGCCGTGTTTGTCCAAAAAGACGTTGGCGACCTTACCGTTATAGATCAAAGTATAAGTCGGTGTGCTTTCAAGGCCCGGAATAGAGCGGCGCTCATCAAGACCAACCGTTTTACTGTCTTTACCGATCGAAATCACTTTTACAGATACCCCGGCGTCGATACGTTTCTGTGTGTAGTCCTGAAAAGCGTCGTACAACCCGGCTTCACGCACTGAACTTGAAGAATACACGTAATATTCTTGGTCTGGTGCAGTCCTCATAGTCTCGAGCACGTCTTCAAGGATCGACCTAATGCCTTCTGAGCCTTCATACATACGGGCTACTGGCTGGCGCGTCCCAGCGACGTACAAAGCTTCGAGTTCAGCCACCACATGAGTCAACTCACGCGATGCTTTAGAAAGCTCAGTGGCTCGTAATTGAGCCAATTCCTGGAGACGAGCTGGCGGTGCGGCCACAAAAAACTGTTTGGTTTCACGATTATAGAAATTAACCAGCTCGAGCTCTTGCAAATGCTTCAAAGCATCGTAAACCGTACCACGATTAACACCGGTCAAGGTCGCTAGTTGCCTAACAGAACCTGGTCCCTCTTGCAGCAAAGTTAAATACACAGTCACGTCCTTGGGGGTTACGCCGAGTTCGCTCAAAATCTCCTCCAGAGGGCGTGTTTGTGATGTCATACCAATTTAGTATAGGCATTTTCGGCTCGTTTCAGCTCGTCTGGGGTGTTGATACCGATAACCTGAAGGGCATCAACAGTCTCGGTAGCGATCTCACACTGCGTTTGGCGAGCACGCTCAACTAGATCGGTCAGATAATATTCGCCGCTAGCATTTTTATTGGTGATCAACTCAAGATTCTCCCAAACCCAGGGCGAGGGGAAAACATAAATCGCCGGATTAAGCTCCTTAATCTCGCGTTCTTCTGGAGTGGCATCCTTAAACTCTCGTAAAGCCGTAACATGACCTTCGCTGTCTCGTAAAACACGACCCCAGGCCTTAAACCCCTCGTAGTCTCCCTCAAAGTCTGGAACCTTGGCTGTCAGCATCACCAAAGCTTGCTCATTCTGCTCTGCCAGTTGTATGAGTTTATGCATTACCCGAGCCGGGATAAAAGGGTGGTCACCGTAAAGCACGAGCAGATTCTGAGCCTCACCGCAAGCTTCACGGGCAACCTTTAGGGCGTGTCCGGTGCCCAATTGGTCTGTCTGGGTTACAAATTCCGCTCGATTCCCCAGGGCTTCCTGAAAAAGCTCAAGACTGTCAGGAGCAACTACAACAATCGGACGGGAATCGATACCCGCTTCCTCAACCCGATCCAGCAAATGCTCAATCATGGGCTTACTAGCGATCTTTACAAGGGGTTTCGGGACCTCCGACTGCATCCGCTTACCCTTCCCTGCCGCCAGAATAACCACCTTGGTGTCAGACATAATGCTGACATTATGCGTAACTCTTTGAAAACTGTAAAGAATCGCTAACATTCAACAAATAAAACCGCTTTCACCTTGACGAAAACACCAGTATAGATTATATTCGTGTGTCGATTTCGACTAACGGTAGCCTGCCGTTATCACCCAGGGAGAAGCCATGCGTACCGGTTTGATCAATTCGAATACCGGAAAAATGATCCGGATGGTCCCAGGATCAAGGATTTTTTTCAACACTGCGGACTGCACCTGCTCTGTGGCAGTACCGACCATGAAGAGTGGCAAGGTGCTCTTCGACAACGGAATGGATGACAAGTGCCTGTTCTCAATCGATGAGAAAGCTGGCCCGGCCAACAGCTGTTTCAACATCATCCAGCTCATCTCGGCCTTCTCCGGACTGAAGTTTACGCTCAGGGAAGACCTGAGGCACGAGAACATGCGCCACTACATCATCTACGAGGTCGCTGCCCGGTAGATGCTCGCACACCCTCAAGCGAAGAGTATGACCACCCGGTCGGCCTCCGCTCTCCGGGTGTGCTCTTTGTTTTAAGCAACAAAAAAGCCCCCACTTCGCTCAACTTCTCGGTTGAGCTACGTTGGGGGGGGTTCTTTGTGTAAATGGTTGCATTGTCCTGGCGACAACCTACTCTCGCCACACTTGACTACCATCGGCTCATGCAGGCTTAACGACCGTGTTCGAGATGGGAACGGGTGTGACCCTGCAGAAAGTGCCACCAAGACGATGCCACCATTTACGTTTCGAATCTGATCAGAGAAGTAACAATCATTGCTTGTTGTTCGGCGGTCTAAAATTTTCTGAGACGAGGCGCGGGGAAGCCGAGACCGAGGCGTACGTAACCGTACGGTAAGGTCGAGGCGGGGCCCCGCAACAAAGTATCAGGAAATTTTAGACTGCCGAACTCGCAATTAGTGAGTGGAGAACTGGACCTATTAGTACAGCTTGGCTACACGCGTTACCGCGCTTCCACCTGCTGCCTATCAACCTAGTAGTCTCCTAGGGGTCTCATATGAAAATTAATCTTAGGGTCGGCTTCGCGCTTAGATGCTTTCAGCGCTTATCCGAACCGAACTTCGCTACCCAGCGATGCTCCTGGCGGAACAACTGGTGCACAAGAGGTTCGTCCATCCCGGTCCTCTCGTACTGAGGATGGGTCCCTGCAATTTTCGACGTGTGTAGTAGATAGGAGACCGAACTGTCTCACGACGTTCTGAACCCAGCTCGCGTACCGCTTTAATTGGCGAACAGCCAAACCCTTGGGGCCTTCTTCAGTCCCAGGATGCGATGAGCCGACATCGAGGTGCCGAACCTGGTCGTCGCTGTGGACGCTTGGACCAGACTAGCCTGTTATCCCCGGAGTAGCTTTTATCCGATGAGCTTCCGCCGTCCTATGTCGCACGGTCGGATCACTTGCTTCTACTTTCGTATCTGCGCGACGTGTCAGTCTTGCAGTTAAGCTGGCTTATGCGCATGCACGTCATGCCCGATTTCCATCCGGGCTAAGCCAACCTTTGTAAACGCCTCCGTTACTTTTTGGGAGGCACCCGCCCCAGGTAAACTACCTACCAGCCACTGTCTCAACACCCAGATTCATGGGCGTCGGTTAGAATTTACACATCGCAAGGGTGGTATCTCACTGGTGCCTTGCGGCTCCCACCTATTCTGAACATGCGAAACATAAATCCAATAGCAAGCAGTAGTAAAGCTTCACGGGGTCTTTTCGTCTAACTACACATAGAGAGCATCTTCACTCCCCTCGCAATTTCGCCGAGTACATTGTTAAGACAGTCGTCAAGTCGTTATGCCATTCGTGCAGGTCGGAACTCACCCGAC
>CALRHE010000021.1 GCA_943359345.1 Candidatus Uhrbacteria bacterium | reverse complement strand
ACGGAGGATCTTTGTTATGTAACTAGCGTCGCTTCTTAGCGGCCTTGCGCTTAGTAGCTGGCTTACGCTTGGCGGCTGCCTTGCGCTTAGCTGGCTTCTTGGCCTTCTTCTTTGCTGCCATAGAATTTATACACCTCCTGAGTTAGATTGAAAACTTTTTTAAAAAAGTTTTCATTTGTTCGTCACGAGGTAGTTCATGACGTTAGATGTAGTATAACGAACAAATTACTTAACACCCAGATTTTTTCTGCTCATTGTGTATAACTTTGCGTGAGGATAAATAATTTTATATTTAGGTCATGAATTTTTTGTGTTTATACTCGTTAACATTTGATGACCGAACGCAGAGATTAGACGTAATCGCATCCAGCCAGCAACGTCGAGCGTTTTGATTGAGCTGTTGATACCTGTGAGTCATGCAGTGTTACAAGTCTGTGATGTTTTATGCTTGTCGATACAGGCTTGCTATAAAAGTTTGGATCAAGTACCCTAGTCGCGTTCATGGGCTGATAGCTCAGTTGGTAGAGCATCTGCTTTGCAAGCAGAGGGTCCGGGGTTCGAGTCCCCGTCAGTCCACCATAAAGCACCTCGTTTACAGGGGTGTTTTATTGTTTGCCAGGGATATATCGGTCTGTTAGGCTGGGGCTACTCTCTTGAGAGTTAAAGGATGTGGTTCATGTCTTCAGATAGGCAGGTGAATGACTGGTCGCTGACCGCCGAGGAGGTAGTCAGCCTCTTCCGCGAGGCCGGTGCGCGTTTGGAGGGACACTTCGTGTTCTCTTCCCAGCGTCACGCCGGCAAGTACCTGAAGCGCGAGATTCTGACCGCGGTTGGTAGCGAACGCCAGTACGACCGTCTCTGCCGGGCTTTGGCAGCCAACATCGCGGTCATGATCGAGTCTGGGGTCGAGATCGACTTTCTGACTGGTCCCGCCAACGGCGGTGTGGTGTTGGCGCGTGCCGTTCAGCCTTTCCTCAATGAGCTCGGCTGCAAGCTCGAACTCATTCCGACCATCAAGCTCGGAAACAAGTCCTTTGGCCTTGACTATGCCCCCAAGAACTTGCCGAAGCGGCGGGGCGTCATGGTCGAGGACGTAGTGACCACTGGCGACTCCTGTACGGGTGCGATGAATCCCTTCGCACTGTCGGGAGCAACGATCGTGAGTGTGCACTGCTTTCTGAACCTGCTCGGCAGGACCGAAGTGGATCTGAACGTTGAGCACTTCAAGCCCCTCCTCGACGAGCAGCTCGAGACCTTCGACGTCCAGAAACTCGGATGGCGCTCGTGCCCGATGTGCGTACGCCGTGAAGACATCAACACCGATGAGGGTGTGGGCCGGGGTGCCGAGTTCGTGGCTGAGCACGGCCAGCCGAGTACTTGGCCTGTCATCGACACTTTTCTTTGACTTGAGCGGCTGCTCTGGCTAGAGAACGCAAGCGCCCCGCCGGGATTACCGGACGGGGCGCGCTTTGTTTTTTAGGACTTACTCTTAGTTTATGACGCAGTTACTTTGTTTCTCTAGAGCTTTGGAGTAGATCTCCTCTGGTACTGAGTATGGCTGAAGTCCGGTCTGGTAGGGGTCGAGCAGGTCAAGGCTCAACATTTCGTAATCCTGGTCATCGGCTTCTCGGCCAAGCGTTAGTACTTCGGTGCATGGCCCAGGGGAAGTGTCCGCATTTTGAGCCAGAACTATTAGTTTGTCAGCATCCACTCCGATCACATGCAAATCAACTATAGCGTCAGAGCTTAAACCATCAAATTCCAACACCGGTCCTAGAGTTAAGCGATAAATACGCTCAAAAGTATAGTCTTGATTGTTGTAGGCATAAAAACTATGGAGTCGTCGGCTTGGAAATTTTGCATCTGGTGATGTCGCTTCAAAATAGTATAAGTCAGTATTTTGCGGATCAGCTACGATGCCAAAGTCGAATGTTTGTTCCGGAGTTAGGCTTTGTATAGCCGCGAGAGCACGACTAGTGCCCGGCCATTCTGCTGGGGTCATGAACCCAAAGTTTTGAGTTGAGCTTGCAGTTTGGGTAGTTTCTGTAACTTTTGTGGCCGTGGACGAAGAATCACTATTCAGACTCAAAACCAAAGCTGTGACTGCGATGATAATGATCAAGACCCAGATAACAGATTTCTGCTCAGTTATTTTTGTCATATTAGATTTTAACGGCATTTGGAGGGGTTTTTCCGTCCAAGAACGCCAGAATATTTTTAGCTGCGGTTATGCTCATGGCTTGGCGGGCTTCGATGGTGGCGCTGGCTGTGTGAGGGGTGAGTACCACATTGGGGAGTTTCCGAAGTTCGTAAGTGTCGTTGGGGTTGCAGTCGATCAAGGGCTCGCACTCGTAAACGTCGAGTCCGGCGCCGGCCAGGTCACCTTTTATGAGGGCTTTCACGAGAGCAAGCTCGTCGACCACAGCGCCGCGGGCGGTGTTGATCAAAAAAGCACTTTTCTTCATGAGCTTCAGCTCTTTGGTCGAGATCAAATGATGAGTCGATGGCAAAAGCGGGACATGCAAGCTGACAAAATCAGCCTGACGAAGCAATTGGTTTTGTTTAAGGAACTTCGCACCCTGTGCTTCCAAAACTGGGTTACGTTTAATGTCAGTATATACGATCTTTACGTCGAAACCGTCTTTGAGACGTCGTGCGATGGTGGTTCCAATAGCACCGCCGCCAATAATACCCAAAGTTTTGCCTTTAAGGTCGCACCCAAGAAACATTTTTGGACCCCAACCGCGATACTTACCTTTGCGTGTCCAAGCATCGGTTTCGACGATACGGTGGGCCAGGGCAAAGATCAGAGCAATCGTGTGCTCGGCCACCGACTCGCTGATCTCGGGCCCGGCGGCGTTTGTGACCATGATGCCACGCTCTTTGGCGGCTTCAAGGTCGATATTATCAAAACCTACGGCGTAGTTGGCGATCATTTTGAGCTTTGGACCAGCCGCATCCATGACTTGAGCGTCGATCTTGTCAGTCAGGAGTGGCAGGAGGACGTCGCAGCCTCTCACTTGCTTTAGCAGCTCAGGGCGGGGTATGGCCTGATCTTGCGTATAAATACTCAATTGTAGCCCGCGCCTAGCTTTTAAGAGCTTGATTCCACTGTCAGGAATGTTACGGGTTACGAAAATTTTAGTCATATTTTAGGCACAGGGTGCGGGTGGCGTGCTCGAAACAATCATTGTTGATCCAGTGCAAGTTTTCATCTAAGTATTCATTGGTATCGAGTTCCCAAGTAGCCAGTATTACTCCGCTTGCTATATCGTAAGCAGTGATATTTGGAGGCTGTGTGGTATTGACCACAGCAACTCTGCTTTGGTCGGGGGAGAGGCTGACCTGGTGGCTCACCACATTTAACACAGCTGCTCCCAGGTGGCCTGTGTCCACTGTGAGCGGATACACGATCAGCAGAGATTTTTCAGCATCCTTCACCGAGGCGACGTAAATTTTACCGGTGTAGTTTGTTTGAGGCACGGCAAAAAGGGAGAAGTCAGCCACTGAATCGTTGAGTTCAGAGACGTATACAAGTTTTACACTTTGACCATTATCGTCAAGTTCAAAAATTTGTGTTTGGGTGCCTTCAAGTTTGGTAGTGAAATTTGGAGCTGTGATCGAGACCTCTTTTCTGGCCTGTTTGCGATCTTCCCGAGCACTTAAATAAGGTTCAGCTAAATCAAGAAAAGACAAAATCAATAAGCCCCCAAGCATGGACAAAATGGCTATGGCGCTTGTGAGGAGCGCCAGGATGAAAGCATGTTTGCTCTGCATAATCCTCCCGCCGGCTACTTCATGTGTTTCACATTGATTGAGGCCAGGCGTTGTTTATTTGGCCACTTGGTGAGTATACCAGTTTTAGCCCCAAATTTTTTGATGACACTTTCGGCATTCAGCGTGCCTACACGCACTGCGTCTTCCAGTTTAAACCCTTTGGCTAGGGCAGCTACTGTCCCTGATCCAAAAGCGTCACCTGCGCCTGTACGTGAAACTGATTTGACGCCACTACTTGTGCGTACAAACCAGGTTTTGCCTTCAGCTTGAGCATAGGCGCCGCGCGCACCATCGGTAATGATGACGGTTAGGTTGGGGTAGGCAAGTCGTTTGGCTAGTTTGATGGCGTCTTTGTCTTCAGTTTCTGCGAGCAGCTGGGCTTCCTCTAGGTTTACGATGATGACAGATAAGGATGATAAGAGCTCGCGCATCTCAACCGCTCGTTTGAGTTCGCCGTGGCCAGGATTGAGCGCAACTTTCGTATCGTATTTTTTGGCCTGAGCTAAGATTTTTTGCAGCAGTTCAAGATTGCCACCGAGTGAGGTAATGTACAGCCACTTACTTTTCAATTTTTTCCATGGGATGTCACTTACGCTAAAGGAGCTCGAGGCACCTCTGTAGATAAGCGCTGAGCGCTCACCATTTTTAGCTGTTAAAAGAGTGCTATAAGCTGTTTGGTCTTTGGTCGAGATCCGCAAGAGCTCGGTGTCTACCCGATTGATACTCAAATCTTCCACAATCGCAGCACCTGGATCATCGTTACCAATTCGCGCCACTACCGCCGTCTTGAAACCCAGGCGTGCAAAAGTTACGGCCGCATTGGTGGCTCCACCACCAGTCGAGAAAATGATGTTTTCAATTTCAAGCTTACTGCCCAGGGCCACGCACTCAGCCTGTCCACCCACGAAGCTGGGGGAGTTAATACTTTGAAAGTTTTTCGAAACCAAGAAGATGTCTCGGGTAGCGGCTCCAATGGTGATAACGTCAAACATATTTAGACTTTAACTGAATGTTTTTCCCAAAGTTGAATAAAGTGTTGGTAGTTATCAGCAATTTGAGTAATCGCGCTTGGGCGTGACAACGTACCCTGCGCATAAGCTGACAGAGCGTCTTGGAAAATGGTCCGGCCAATAGCAAAGCCGTCGACTACGCCACTTTGGGCGGCGGCCTGGACCCAAGTTTCAACCGCTGTTTGATTTTGTCCTCGTCCGAGTACGATCATAGGGGCCTTGGCTGCTGGCGCAATGGTTTTCCAGTCCTCGGCTGTGTCAAAACCTTCGATTTTCCACAGCCCAACCTTAATGCCGGCTGCCTGCATTTCGGAAAACACTTGGAGCATGTCATGAGGAGTGTGAGCGTTGTTTTTATCCAGGAGAACTTCAAGCAAGAGTGGTACGCCATTGGTCGCACAGACATCCGAGACCTGTTTGAGGATGTTTAGCTGCTCCACGTTTTCAGCTGCTTGGCCTGGATGATAATGAACGAGAATCTTGCCAAAGGTTGGTCGCAATTCGTTCAGGCGCTCGCCAAATTTATCCCCGTGAATGAGCTCTAGGGTCTTGGTGCCGCTTTTTTCCATTGAGACCGTTACTGGTAGGCCAACTCGCTGGGCTTCATGGATAACGTCAAGTGCAGTTTCTTCATCAAACAAGCAGCCAAGTGTGCCCTGGCCGGTGTATTTGTCTTGAACTTTAAGAATCGCTTCAAAGACCATGTGTTTAAGTTCCTCGGCCTTCTTGAGGTCGGCTTCCGAGAAAGGGTAAGTGGTCCCAAGCACGTCCTTAGCTAGGCCGTTACGATGATCGAAGGGTAGGATGAAAAATGGAAAATGCATATTTAGACGGCCTTAACCTTAAACGACTTCCTCGCTTTGAGCCGTGCTTGAATATTGGTGTGTGTGAGTAAACCTTTGGTCGGGCCGACTGAGCCAACAACTGAGGCGGCGTTGACTGAAGCCCAGCGCAGCGCTTCAGCATGGCTTTTGCCTTTAAGGAGTGCGCCTAAAAAGCCGGTTGAAAAAGCGTCGCCAGCACCCGTGGCTTCA
The DNA here is from genome assembly GCA_943359345.1 of Candidatus Uhrbacteria bacterium. Lineage (GTDB taxonomy): Bacteria > Patescibacteriota > Patescibacteriia > UBA9934 > UBA9934 > JAGORL01. The sequence continues at coordinate 1,256 of CALRHE010000021.1, read as the reverse complement.
ACCCGCTTACCGGGGAACATAGGCACGTGATTGAGTTGTTCACCATCAAAAGCGTAAGCACCGTTCTGACCATTGGTGACCACAACGTAATGTGGGCCAAGGGCTTTAAGCTTAAGCATGATACTGCGGATTTCCTCACCATTTTCTGTTTTAGCTACTCTGTGGGCCTCGTCCATGTTCAAGAACAGGACTTCGGTGGCAGCGAGGAGGTCAAAGAAGGTTGGTTTCTGTTGCTTGATTTGAATTGACCCCGGATTAAAGCTTAAACGTACTCCACGAGTTTTTATAAGCGTGATAGCCTCGCGGTAAAGCGTTTCGTAGTCGCCACCGAGCTCGGAAATATGGATAAACTTTGTCAGCGGTGTTGACGTCGGCAGTCTATAGGCGTGCGGAACATGGTCGACTAGCTGGGTTGATTCGCCTTTGTAGTTTAGAACTACGGCCGCACTGGAATGAAAATCTGGATGTTTTTTTACTTGGCTATAGCCGACTTTGTGCTGTTTCAAGAAGGCGATGGCTTGATGATAAACAGGGTCGTCACCCATGAAGCTAACGATACTTGTTTTGAGGTTCATCTTGGCCAGGCCGACCGCTACGTTCGGGGCTGAGCCAGCAATTTGGGTAACAAAGGCCGCGACGGGGATCTTTTTGCCATAATCAATGCACAATTTGCATTCCACGGATTTGAGTTCGCACATGACCGAGGCCTCGGGGAGCACGATAAAGGTATTGAGTTTGATGGCGCCGATAGACAGAAGGTCGAGCATAGTGCTCACAGTCTACCTTGCTCTGCTTACGCCCGTAAGTCCTGGCCTGAATAAATATACACGGGGAGTAAATCCTGGGCCTTTAGGGTTTCACGGGGTTCGACGCCGGGGAGGGGCCAGGCTTCGACGATAACTTGAGCTTGGTCATCGAGTTTGCCTCGCAGCGAGTCCAGAAGTTTAGGGTAACACTTAGAAAGTAAGAAGATAAAGATGACGTCGGCACCGTAAAGATTTTGTTTGAACAAATTTCCAAAGCGAATGTGAACGTTACTGTAAGCTCGAAAGAACAACCATTTACGCACCCAAGCGATGAAAAGGGGGAGTAGGGAGATGTCGTAGCCGATACATACGACCGTTGGATGTCGGCGAGCTACAGCGAATAACATCGAACCATCGCCGCAGCCCAGGTCGACAACGGTTTGGCCAGCCTGTAGCTTGAGGTTATCAAGTAGGTGTCGACGCTGGCTTGGTTTAGTCGGCAGCCAAGGC
>CALRHE010000020.1 GCA_943359345.1 Candidatus Uhrbacteria bacterium | reverse complement strand
ACTCCCCAACTCCCAGTTTAACTTGTAAATGCTTTGTTTATGTTCAACAAACAAGACATCGTCATCCTGAAGGGGATATTTACTGATGTTAAAAAAGAAATGCGCGATGAACTGCAATCGACCGTTCAAGCTTCCGAGAACAGAATCATTTCTCAGATCACGGAATTTATTGATAGTAGGGTTTTGCCACAGATTTCTGATCTCGATCAGCGCGTCACGATTATCGAAAGACATCCCAGGCTCGCTTAGCGTTCTGGAACAATAATTCTATCAAGCGACATAGGTTAGATCTTGATACAACGGGAAGGCTTGCATGAAGTCAGCGACTTCAGCTTTGATGGCGGCGAGCTTAGCCTCGTCGTTTTTGTTGATGATAGCTTGGTCTATCCACTCGGCAACTTTCTTCATATCGTTCTCCTTGAGGCCACGAGTAGTGATGGCTGGCGTGCCCAAACGAATGCCAGAAGGGTCCATGGGTGGGCGAGGATCGTCGGGGATCATGTTTTTGTTACAAGTGATGCCGGCAGCGTCGAGCGCGTGTTGGGCTTCGCCACCGGTGGCGTTTTTGCCGGTGACGTCGATGAGCATGAGGTGATTCTCAGTCCCGCCAAACATGAGTTTGTAGCCGCGCCTGGTGAGCTCGTTAGCTAGTACTTGAGCGTTAGCTTTGATCTGCTTAGCATAAGCTTTAAACTCTGGTCGCAGAGCTTCACCAAAAGCCACAGCCTTGGCGGCGATAGTGTGCATGTGTGGGCCGCCCTGCAACATTGGGAATACAGCTTTGTCTATCTGCTTAGCTAATTCTGTCTTACACATAATCATGCCGCCGCGCGGACCGCGTAAGGTTTTATGCGTAGTCGTGGTCACGACGTCGAAAAGTGGTACGGGATTGTTCATCTCACCGGCGGCGATTAGCCCAGCTATGTGAGCGATGTCGGCCATTGAGTAGGCACCGACACTTTCAGCGATGTGTTTTACCCGAGCGTAATCAATCTCGCGCGAGTAGGCCGAGTAACCGACCAGAATCAGCTTGGGTTTGTGTTCTTTGGCAGTGGCTTCAAGTGCATCGTAATCAATGCGACCGTCAGCGGTCGTCTTATAACGAATAAAGTTGTAACGCTTGGCAGAGTCAGTGACAGGATGACCGTGCGTTAAGTGACCGCCGTGTGAGAGGTCCATACCGAGTACGGTGTCGCCGGGCGCCAGTAGGGCGGCGTAGACGGCGATGTTGGCGGGAGCCCCAGAATGGGGCTGAACGTTAACGTGTTCGGCACCAAATAATTGCTTGGCGCGCTCGATAGCTAGTACCTCGAGTTTGTCGACCTCTTCACAGCCGCCGTAGTACCGCTTGGCTGGATAACCTTCAGCGTACTTATTGGTAGCCACTGAACCGAGCGCCTCGAGTACGGCTGGTGATACGAAGTTTTCAGACGGTATTAGTTCCAGGCCATAGCGCTCGCGGTTTAACTCGCTTTCTAAGGCTTGAGCTATGTCAGGATCGGATTGGTGCAAGGTATGCATAAATCAAATAAACAACGGTTAATCGAGAGGTCTTCAGCATGTATAACCGTTTAAGTCATAGGATTTTAAGAGTTTAACACAAAACCCGACCGTGAGGTCAGGTTTTGTGTGCGGCAGTGGAGCTCGGCTCCACTGCGAGGAGGGGTCAGGCCTCGGCGATAGGACTCGTGGCATGCATGGTACTGACCGGTAGAGCTGTGATTAGCTGCCGCCATGTGTAGGCCTGCGCAATGGCAGATACCGGGTCTCTGTAGAGACGCTTGGCTGTTTTCCGTGATGGGGTGATGAGCAGCACGATGAGCTCCTCCCCAGGAGACAGATGGCAGATGAAGCGCTGGCGCAAGAGCTTACGATCAAAGTACGACTCCCCGTTGTATTCATCGGTTTTGATGGCGAGTACGATGTTGAGCCGTGGAAAGGCGGTTACCTTCAACAGACCGTCGCCGGCGATGGCTGCCTTCAGCTCCTCGACGAGCTTACATCCCGAGTTTTCAGCCTGGTATTGAGAGTCGTGGACGCTGAAAAGTTGAATTTCTACTGGCTCGTCATTACAGCTAATGATGTCGCCAACCTTGTACACAAAGACCGAGTAGGTATTCGTGTCTTGGTGCGGGGCCGTTAGGAGCAGCACGCAGTGCATGTAGCCTCCGGGGGTTGATTGGACACGAATATGTTTATAGTAGTTGAACACTTTTGTCAATTACCAGGTGGTTATATTAAAGGCAAAGCGCCCGACAGGGTCGGGCGCTTGTGAGCGGCTGGCAGGCCGCTAGTTGATGTAGTCGTCGTCGTCTCGTTGTTGATCCGAGACCGTTGTTGGATTTGTGTGCAACCCACGTTCTGCGAACAAGAGCCTGAGGCCGCTAATCCCTGTTGACGGGATCGGGTATTGTTCGTTGGCGATGATCTTGAAGGCGTCGTGATCAGCTGAGCCAACGAACTCGACTAAGCAGGTACCTGCTTCGTGAGCGTGATCGCGTGGATACGTGACTCCAGATTCGATTACCTGTTGAGTGAGTCTGACCACGGCAGCCTGAGAGCAAGCCTTGAAGCAGTAGAACCCCACCAGTCGGCAACTGGTTACGTTTGCGAGGGCGATCGTCTCGCCAGTCTCGGCTACCACGTACGCTAGATGTAACAGCTTGCTATCGCGCGTTAACGCTATAATCACAGCTCCCATGTGTTTCCTCCTGCCGGGCAAGGCGGCCACGGACAACAGATTATACCCGAAAATGTATAAATAGCAAGACTGTTGGCTACCAGTGCTTTTTCGTGTACTCTTATACGAGTTATGGCTACTACGGCCGATAAGCTTAAAGCTCGTTTTGAGGCGCAATTTAAAGAGCACGAGCCGCTTGCTAAGCACGTTAATTTTAGGATTGGAGGACCGGCTAAATATTTCGTGGAAGCGCGCTCTACTCAGGATTTGGTTGACGCGGTTAGAATTGCCAACGAGTACTCGTTGCCATATTTCATATTGGGTGGAGGATCGAATACGCTCGTAGCCGATGAGGGTTATCAAGGCCTGGTTATCAAGGCCGCTAACCGCAATCTTCGTATTGAAGGTGATCGAGTCACTGCCGAAGCGGGTGTCATCGCGGCGACCGTAGCTCGTACGAGCGCGGATAAAGGACTCCGAGGACTTGAGTGGGCGATTTCATTGCCAGGTACCATCGGCGGTGCTGTACGTGGTAACGCCGGGTGTTTTGGTGGTGAAACTAAAGATAATCTAGAGTCGGTAAAGATTTTGCGTGACGGTGAGGTCATCGATGTACCGGTTAGCGACTTGCACTACGGTTATCGTCATAGCCTCTTGAAAGAAGCTGGCCACGAGCACGAGGTTGTGCTCGAAGCAACTTTTAAACTGACGCTAGGCGACCGCATTGAAGCTATGGCTCAGATCGATAAACATTTAGCTGGTCGTAAGGCTTCACAGCCGCTCGGGTCATCATCGGCTGGGTGTATGTTTAAGAATTATGAGTTTAAAACAGAAGACCAAATACTGAAAATCAAAGGTCGTATCGAGGTGCCCGAGGCCATGCTGGCGGCCAAGCGGATTGGCGCAGGCTGGATGATTGATCAACTCGGTCTGAAGGGTACTAGACTCGGGGAGGCACAAATCGCGCCCCAACACGGAAACTTTTTGTTAAACGTTGGTCAGGCTACGGCCAAAGATATTTTGGCTTTGATTAGCTTTGTTAAGGCTAAAGCTCGGGATGAATTTGGAGTGCAACTGCAAGAAGAGGTTCAGTATTTAGGTTTTTAAAGCGCGTATATGCCTCCCGAACTTGGTAGGGAATTTGGGGCAGTGCCTAGACCTCAAAACAGGCCGGGTGTTGAGACGAGACCGGTGGCTCTGCAGCCGCACTCGAACGCTTCTTTAAAGCAGGATATCGATAGCGAGTTAAATAGCCTGCGCATCGCCTCTATTTTGGGCGCAGAGCGTAAGCCGAAGAACGAATACAGGCCAACACGCTTCATAAATACCGATACACAGGAGCATTTTGACAACCACGAAATTGGTTTTTTGGGCTCCGGAGCTGACCATGTTGTTTTTCAGTCGTCAGAATTCCCCGACAAGGTCGTTAAGGTTCACGCTAACATGTTGTGGGATTTAATTCGTGTTAACAAACAGGAAGGACTGCCACCGGATCATACGTCAGAATCCCAATGGAAATATTTAAAGAAATTTGCGCGTAAAGAGCGTCTACGCCACGCACTGCTAGTCGAGTATTTTGGTGAAGCAGTGCCGCATGAACAGTTACTCCGTCGTCAGGTGCCGGTGACTAAGAGCTTGCTCTTGGCAGCCAAGCGTGATCAAGCCGCAGAATCATTGAAATACCACGTTGTTTACAAGCTCTGGACAGCGGTGAGGATTCAGGACCGTTTGCCTGACTTGGCCTTTGATGGGCAGGATTCGATGTCAATGAATACCACCTACACTGAAAGCAAGCATAAATATCAAGCAGGTGAATACGAGGCGTTAAATCAACAACTGCTTGATGGCGAAGGTGATGACGCTGAGCAAATAGCCCGTGACTATTTATCGCGTTACCCTCAGATCGCGCATTTGCTTCGCACGATGGAACAAGACCCAAAACTCAAAACTGTGGTAAGTGATTTTGTGCGAAAAGCCGTACGGTATACGAAAGACACGGGGGAAATTTTAGATGTAGCTGGTCGATCCAATGTAAGGGTGTTCAAAGATGGTGATGAGTGGCGCTTTATCATGCCAGACCCATTGTTTCATTACGCCAACGTGTGGCGCGACACTGAAAGTATTTTATGGATGGCGGATCGAGGTCAGGAACTCCAATCCAAAGATTTAGGTACTTTAATCAACACCTTTAACTATGCTAGATTTATTAATGCCCTAGCGGCAGTTACCGGAGTTGACGCCAGACTTAGCTTTGCATACCGAACGGCCGAGGTCTCAGGACGTATTTTAACTGCCTTAGCTGAAGCAGATCCAATGTTTGCACTGAACGCTCAATATAAAGTAAAGCCAAGACAGCGAAATGATGAGGTGACATTAAATCGTACTTACGCTGCTTAAGCACCTATATGCGTATTATAGAAATTAAGGCTACAAATATAGTTATGACACCGGCGATTAAGGACTACACAGACAAACGTTTGTCTACGCTTGTAAACATGTGTGAGCGCTACTCGCCTTGTGATGTAACCGTTGAAGTTGGCAAGACTTCGCAGCATCACCATAAGGGTGAGGTGTTTTTTGCAGAGTTCAACATGGTTATCCCGGGAGCTACATTGCGGGCGACTTCGACTAAGGATGACCTGTACGCGGCTATAGATGACGCTAAGGATGAATTAAAACGACAACTAGTAGACCGCAAGGAGCGGTAATATGTTCATCGACAGTTATAAACACATTCACTGCGTGGGCATTGGTGGTATTGGCATTAGTGCGATCGCGAAATTTTTGCTGGCTCACGGCAAAAGCGTGACAGGCTCTGATGCTTCCGCGTCTAGCATCACACGCGACTTGGAGGCTCGAGGCCTGAAGATCACGATTGGTCACGTAGCCGACAATCTCCCGGCTGACGCTGACCTTGTCGTTTATACTGAGGCCGCATCTGAAGATAACCTTGAACGAGCTGAAGCTAAACAGCGCGGTCTCAAGCAACTTGGTCACTTTGATTTTCTGGGCGAACTTTCAAAAGAGTACCGCACGATTTGCGTTACGGGTACGCACGGAAAATCTACCACCACAGCCATGACCGGATTAATTTTTGAAGCAGCCGGGCTCGACCCGACGGTTTTCGTGGGCTCGCTCGTACCTGGTTGGAAAGATGGCAATCTACGCTTTGGTAAGAGTGATATTTTGATTATCGAAGGGGATGAATACAAGAAGAAGATGTTGAAGTTGCATCCGGAGACCACGCTTATCACCAATGTCGAGGCCGACCACCTTGACGTTTATACAGATCTTAATGACATCGAACAGTCGTTTCACCAACTTGGCAGGCAAACCTCCCAGACAGTGTTCTTGAATGTTTTCGAGCAGGCTCGGCATATTTATTCTGGTGAGGGCCAGGCCAAGGAGAAGCTTTTCGGCACCGAGCTACTTGGGCATCGACAGTTTCCATGTTTTTGGCACAGGCACCACGCTCAGCGTGACATCGACAACGGCTGGCAGCGACTCGGGGGGATAGAACTGCAAGTGCCAGGAGAATTCAATATGCTAAACGCACTCGGAGCTCGTGCTCTCGCCCGGGAGTACGGCATTAACGATGACGTCACGCGACGAGCTCTCAAAGCCTTTACGGGTATCTGGCGCCGCTTTGAAAAGGTTGGCGAGTTGAATGGGGCCACAATTATTTCTGATTACGGACATCATCCCACGGCCATTAAGGCCACTCTCACAGCTGCTAAAGAGTTTTATCCAGGTCGTCGGTTGGTACTTTTATTTGAGCCGCATCAACATAGTCGCACCAAAGACTTGTTTGATGACTTCGTAACTTCGTTCGACCAAGCCGATGTGGCGATCATTTCTGAGATTTATCACGTTGCGGGTAGGGTAGCCGATGAGGACGATGTTTCTAGTAAACACATCGTCGACCAGATCGGATCGCCACAGGTGTCGTACGCCAAGAACCTGGTAGCGGCCGAAGCGCAGTTACGATCGATCATAGAACGTGATGACATTGTTATTGTTATGGGAGCTGGAGATATCGACAAAGTGGCCAGAAACCTTGTAGGCTAGGGCCAACTATGTCTTGGATTACCAAATTACTCGGGGACCCAAATGCTAAGGTTGTCGCTAAGCTTCGCCAAGAAGTGGCAGGTATCAATGGCTTGGAAACGGTGATTATGGCTTTAACAGATGATCAATTAAAGGCTAAAACGGTCGAGTTTAAACAGCGCCTGGAAGAGGGTGCTAGTCTGGACGACATTACTCACGAAGCTTTTGCGGTTGTTCGCGAAGCCTCTAAACGAGTACTTGGTCAGCGTCATTACGATGTGCAGCTCATGGGTGGTCTAGTGCTCCACCGCACTGGTATTGCCGAGATGCGTACGGGCGAAGGTAAGACCCTGACCGGCACTGCGCCGGTGTTTCTGAACGCACTTTCAGGTAAGGGCGTGCATGTCATCACGGTTAACGACTATCTGGCTAAACGTGACGCCGTTTGGATGGGACGGGTGTTTCATTTCTTGGGTTTGAGTATCGGCTGCATCCAACACGAGAGTGGTTATACGTATGACGAGACTTACATAGCCCCAGCCGCAGACAGTCAACCGTCAACTGTCAACGCTGACGAAGTCAAGGCCACTACCCAATCTTTTCGCGTACAGATGGATAACTTACGACCAGCCACACGCAAACAAGCTTACGATGCGGACATTACTTTTGGTACCAATAATGAATTTGGTTTTGATTACTTGCGTGACAACATGGCGCCAGCACCCGAGAACATGGTGCAGCGGGGTTTGAACTACGCCGTGGTTGACGAGGTTGACTCGATTTTGATTGATGAAGCTCGGACGCCGCTTATCATCTCAACCGCCGCTCAAGAGTCCACCGATGAGTATTACAAATTTGCAGATATCGCTAAAACTTTAGTTGAGAACGAGGACTACAATCTAGACGAGAAGATGCGTGTAGCTACTTTTACTGAAGTCGGTCTACAGAAGCTCGAAAAAGCTTTGGGCGTAGATAACTTGTACGAACAAGGCCTGCAGCAGGTGCATCACGCCGAACAGGCCCTGCGCGCTCAAGCCTTGTTTAAGAAAGATCGTGATTATGTGGTGCGCGACGGTGAGGTGGTGATTGTTGACGAGTTTACTGGGCGCATGATGGAGGGCAGACGCTACTCAGAGGGCTTGCATCAGGCCATTGAGGCTAGGGAAGGCGTTAAGATTCAGCGCGAGAGCAAGACCATGGCCACGATTACTTTTCAGAATTATTTTCGTCTCTACACCAAACTCGCCGGCATGACGGGTACGGCCGCCACTGAAGCTGAAGAGTTCGAAAAGATCTACAAACTGGAAGTTACCCAAATCCCGACGCATCGTGACAACCAGCGGGTTGATCTTCCAGACCGTATTTACGGGACTGATAAAGGTAAGTGGATGGCCGTGGTTCAGGAAGTTAAGGCGCGGCATGACAAGGGTCAACCAGTCTTGATTGGTACGGTTTCGATCGACAAGAACGAGCTTGTAGGCGAGCTACTGCGGGCCGCTGGTGTGCCGCATAAAGTGTTGAATGCTAAGAATCACGAACAAGAAGGTGAAATTATTGCCCAGGCTGGCCGCAAAGGCGCTGTCACACTCGCCACCAACATGGCTGGCCGTGGTGTAGACATCATTCTCGGTGGTAATCCTCCGGATGAAAACATGGCTGCAGAGGTGCGCGCTCTTGGTGGCTTACACGTCATCGGCACCGAAAGACACGAGAGTCGGCGTATTGATAATCAGCTCCGCGGTAGAGCCGCCAGACAGGGTGATCCGGGCAGCACGCAGTTTTTTGTGTCGTTCGATGATGACTTGATGCGTATTTTTGCCACTACTCGCGTTAAGCAAATGATGTCGACCTTGGGCATCGAAGAAACCATGCCGATAGAAAGTCGGATGGTTACCAACGCCCTTGAGAAAGCTCAGCAGCGAGTTGAGGGCCATAATTTTGACACTCGCAAACACGTGCTTGAGTACGATGACGTGCTTAATAAGCATCGTTTATCGATTTACGCTGAACGTCGAGGTTTGCTGAGTAACGAAAACGGTGACGCTCAGGCTGAAATTGAGCGTATGCTCGAAAGTGAAATCGAGCGGATTGTGTACTTCCACACGGCTAAAGACACTCACGACGTGCCAGCTCAATTTGTAGCTCCCTTAACAACCTCAACCCCATCAACCCCTTCAGATATCCAACCGACCGGTGATTGGAACCCAAAGGAAATTGTTGAATCATTTAATACCATCTTGAAATTAGCGCCAGACGATGAAGAAGCCATCCGCACCCAGCTCGGCCAGCTGTCGCGAGACAAAGAGAAGCTAGCTATGCAGCGCACCGCGGTGATAGAAATTGTCCTGGCCGCTGCTAAACGTCGCTACGCTGAGCGAGCTGAGAAAATTAACGATGACATAGCTCTGGCTCGCCTGGAGCGCGCAGTTTTGTTGCGTTCCGTTGACTCCATGTGGATGCGCCACCTAGATGATATGACTTACTTGCGCCGCACCATTGGTCTCCAGGGTTACGCCCAGCGCGATCCACTCGTCGAGTATAAGAAAGAATCTTTCCGCCTCTACACGGCCATGCGTCAGGAGATCGCTAGGGAAGTGGTTTACAACATCTTTAAAATTCTTGATCAAGCCAGCAACGCCAAACTGGTCATGAATGCCGCTCCACAAATGATGAACGCCCTGAGCAAAATGCTCGGCCTTGGTAAACATGGAACTAATGGCTCGGGCACCGGCGACTCGAAGCCGAGCGCGAAGATTGGGGGTTAGCTAGACGACAGCACTTTGAACTTGGCCTTGCGACCTTTGCGAACAACCTTACGTTCTTCGATTGGCAGGGCAGCGATGGCTCGGCAATCATTAGAACAGGCGCCGAGCATTGATTTTTTGCAGTCAGAGCATTGAATGAACAGAGCGTGGCACAAGTCGCTTGAACAATTGTCGTAGCTGTCGGCAGGGGCTTTGCAGTTGAAGCACTGGCCGAGGATATCGCTTGTCACCGCTTCGGCCATGCGGCCGTCGAAGACGAAATTCTTACCCTTGAATTTGGATTCGAGACCTGCATGCTCGACTTCATGTTTGTAATTGATAATACCGCCGTAGAGCTGGTTGACATCCTTAAAACCGTTGTGCTTCAAAAAGGCGCTAGCCTTCTCGCAACGAATACCGCCGGTGCAGTAGAGCAAAACTTTTTCAGCTTGCTTATTGTCGAGTAGCCTAATAACCTCCTGAAGCTCTTCCCCAAAGGTCTGCGAGCTTGGCGTTAGAGCGTTTTCGAAGTGGCCGATGTCGCTCTCATATTTATTGCGCATGTCGACAACCAATGCACCTTGTTCGATGGCTTGATTAAATTCCTGAGCGTTTAAATGTCTACCGACGTTTGAAAGGTCGTACGAACCTGGCGCTAGATTATCAGCTACAATTTGTTTTCGGACTTTAATAATAAGCTTCCAAAACGAGGTAGCCGGTTCTTCAATCGCCAACTTAAACTCGACCTTGGCAAAAAGCCGGGAGCCGTCGATGAGTTTGCGGAAAGCCTCGAGCTTTGTCTCAGGCACGCTGATCTGGGCGTTGATGCCTTCGGTGGCTAGATATACGCGGCCAAGCACGCCTAGTTCAGTCCAGACGGTAAACAACTGATCGCGCAGCACGGCTGGGTTCTCGATGTGAACGTAACGATAAAAAGACAGCGTCTGTCGAGAAAAAGTCTCACCAGCGAGTTTTTGTAAAGCTTGGGCGCGATTGTGTTTATTTG
>CALRHE010000019.1 GCA_943359345.1 Candidatus Uhrbacteria bacterium | reverse complement strand
ATTTTGTTAATAAACTATCGTACTTGATAAAAACTAGATTTGGCGGAAGAGGAGAGATTCGAACTCTCGATACCTTGCGGTATACACGCTTTCCAAGCGTGCGCACTAGGCCACTATGCGACTCTTCCGGATTACTTCCACTTTCGTTGAATGAGCATCTCCTTTTTTTGTCTATTCCAGCCTTTAATCTGACGTTCTCGCCTACGCGCAGTCACAAGAATGTCATATGACTGCTCATAAACAAGCTCTACGAGTCGTCGCCTCATGGTGTAATCCGCTGCTATGCCATTTTGATGATCTTTAAGTCGCCTGACTAGATCTTGCGTACAGCCGACATAGTAACTGCCATCACTACATCTTAGGATATAAACTATGGCCACACTCATAATACTCAAGACTTCTAGTTGTTCTGATGTACTGTCCTTCGATTCGTCGATTTCTAACTCCTTCTCACTCAGGATATTCGACTCGGGTCGTATCATCACCCTAGCGGTCAAAGACCATGAGCGAGGGTGTGTTTAATACGACCCGAGTCGAATGGTCGGGCTAGCGGGATTTGAACCCACGGCCTCTTGCACCCCATGCAAGCGCGCTACCACTGCGCCATAGCCCGGCTCACTTGCCGGATAGACTCTCATTCGGACTCCCCGTGGTCGCCCTCATTCTCGTCTATCCGCCGCTCGCCTTTGGCCTCCTTACGTCGGCCATGAGCTCTTAATTGCGGCTTTTAACCTGAAACACCTATTCTGGCGTCAAAATTTGCATATTTGACTGCAAAAGAATACATAATTTAAATTATTTTAGCAAATAAACAACCGGACATCTTTGCGGACGTCCGGGAGAAGGTGGCTTCATCGCCGACTTAACGGCTTAAGCCGAGGCGTTGGGCCTGTGGTCGTAGGACCCCAAATATTTGTCGGTTCACCTGGTCGGATGCTAGCAAGCGCCCGATCCAGCGCGTCACCGAAAAAAATCTGGCTTGACCAACGTGCTTTAAGCCTGCTGTAATTTTCCAAGTTACCTCCCGCTACTAGCATACAAGCTATTTGTGGTGTGGTAAAGTCATAGGAGCGGCCTCAAGAAAACACCTATGAAACGTACCTATAAACCAACTGAACTCACCAATCCACTGGCTACTCTACGTAAAGCGGGATATTTATATTTCAGAGATCCGCAAAGCGGTGAAGAAAGTTACCTGCTTAGATTGACCTCGGAATTTTATCCCCGTTTCCATGTATACGTCGAAACTACTCAGACGCAGATATCTTTCAGTCTCCATCTTGACCAAAAACAACCCTCCTACGGCCAGGGCCACAAACATTCCGGTGAATACGACGGGCCTATCATTGAAAAGGAGATGAAACGTCTGGACGGCTGGATCAAAGCCTCAGCGGTACTATCTGGCGCTAACTCGACTGAGAATAATCATAGTCAAGCACACCCTGCATCATCAAACCTAGCTGCCGAGCTAAAACGTTGGTGGCGAAAAATCTTCAAAGCTGACTAAACATAAAACTCCCACCGATCGGTGGGAGTTTTATTATCGTTAATAACTATTTAGCTAATTCAGCGTCAATGATGGTTTTTAGAGAGGCATACGGTACAGCCCCAGACACTAACTGACCGTTAATGAAGGTGGCGGGCGTGCCGCTCACTCCAGCAGTGGCTCCAGAAGCGGTGTCAGCATCAACTTGGTCTTGATACTTCTTGGCTTCGAAACAATCATCAAACTTACTCTGGTTCAAACCAAGTTCGCCAGCCAGTTGACTGTAATAATCAGCAGCCAGTAAATCCTGGTTCACAAACAAGGCATCGCCGTACTCCCAGAATTTGTCCTGCTCAGCTGCGCACTCGCTAGCCAGGGCGGCTGGCACGGCTTCCGGATGGAAAGACAACGGGAAATAGCGGAACACCCAAGCAACTTTGTCGCCATACTCCTCCATGATTTGCAACATGGTGGGGTGATGTCGGCTACAGAACGGACACTCAAAATCTGAATATTCAATCAGTACAACTTCGGCCTTGTTCAGATCACCGCGGATGTGGTCGTCTTTGGTTGCCGCAGCCAACTTACCAGACGGAGCAGTGCCGGTTGTAGGCACCTTCCCGACGGCAACAGTATCTTGTTTAGCAGCAAGTTTATCTGCACCTTGGGCAGATGAAAATACCCCAGATGAGTTATTGAGAATCAAGGTGAGTGCGATACCTGACACTAATCCGAACACGAACAACATTTTGGGATTTCCATCGAAAAAACTCTGAGTTGGTTTAGGCTCGATTTGATCATTCATAACTGTGACAGTTTACCTGTTTATGCATTTTTAGGCTCTTTCCTTATCCACACCGTGATTATGATCCCGATCAACACTAATCCAAAACATAAATATTGAGCTGGGGTGAGACCGAAATAGCGTACATCAACGGCTCGGTAAAAATCGAGAATAAAACGCACCACCCCATACCACAAACAGAAAATTGCAATATAGGTTCCGGCCGGGCGAGGTCGACGTGCCAAGATCAAAAAGACTATAGCCATAGCTAAAGCATTGAGCGACAAGTACAACCCGTGATCATGACGAATAACACCATCAGGATACTTAACACCCAAAATAAAATCGGTGGCAGTACCGGGATGGTCGTGAATAAGAAAACAGCCGATGCGGCCTAACCATTTTCCGAAGGGTAAACCAAAGACTAAAATGTCGACATACATCATGACGTCAACTCGACGCCGGCGTAAATACCAGATCCCGACCAAGCTGCAAGCAATCAACCCACCAAAAATCGAGCCTCCCCCCTGCCAGATAGCAAATATTTCTAGCGGGTGGGCGGCATAGTACGGCCAGGCGTAAAAAAATACGTGCCCCAGTCGGCCACCAATCAGGCCAGCAAAAATCAACCAAGGTAGAATATCGTAAACTATTTTTGGGTCTTGGCCACGCTGTTTAGCCAGCCGGGCAGCCATGTAAGCCCCGAGCAAAAAGCCGAGCGCCACAAACACACCCCAGACTTGAATATCTATAGGGCCAAGGTCGATAGTTTTCCATTCGATGTACGGGATCATATGTAGCCTAGAGCGCGCCGAGTTCCTTCAGCGCTCGTCGAAAATCAGCAATCGCACCCGTGCCCTCGCGACGTGTAAGCTCGCGCATCGGTTCATGAGCCAAACGATTACGCAGTCCGTGAGCCCAGCGCACCTGTTTGAGATTGCGATATTTGTGAATAGCAAAATTCAAACGATCATTAAGTGAGCGACCAGGAAACATTTTGGCTTGAAGTGCCATGTCGAGCACGGCGTCGGCTTTAATAATTGCCATCCGCAAATGTGTCTCGTCACCATCGGCCACGTGTTGCTCAACCTCAGTCCAAGCTTGTTGTATCCGGCGACGCGAATTATCGCCAAATTGCATTTTGCGCACTAGGCGGCGGGCCAGAAAGACGACCGCGAAAGCTCCGAGTACAAAAATCAGGCCAATGACAATTGAGGGCAACGCACTGAAGAACATGACGGTAAGCTTGTCGGTAAGATCCATGTTTAAGCTTGAGGAACTTTGGTGTGCCAATCCGTCACTGCTTGATAAGCAGCGGCGGCCGTGTACATTGTCATCTCATTAAACGGCTTAGCTTGAAGCTGGAGACCAACCGGCAGGTCGTTGGCAAAGCCGCAAGGTACTGAAATACCCGGCAGGCCAGCGATGTTAGCCGGAGTCGTAAATACGTCAGCCAGATACATGGCGATCGGGTCATCGAACTTTTCACCGAGTTTCCAGGCAGTGCCAGGCACGGTCGGACTCAAAATGACATCAACCTGCTTAAAGGCCTCGTCAAACTCTTTGCGAAGTGCATTGCGAACAGCCACCGCCTTCTTATAAAAAGCGTCGTAGTAACCGGCTGACAAGATAAAGGCTCCAAGCATGATACGGCGCTTAACCTCAAGACCAAAGCCTTCGCTCCTAGCAGTCAGATACGAGTCTTCAAGCGCACCCGGAGCTCGCGTACCATAACGCAAACCGTCGTACCTAGCCAGGTTAGAGCTCGCCTCTGCAGGTTGAATAATGTAATAAGTCGGCAAAGCGTAAGGCGACAACGGCAGTGAGATGTCGATGATCTTAGCGCCGTTTTGTTTAAAGACCTCAATGGCTTCCAGAACACGTGCACGGACTTCTGGATCCATGCCGTCGATGAAGTATTCCTTAGGCACGCCCACACGCAAACCTTGCATTGAGGGTTCAAGGAGCTCAGCCACAGGCTTATCTTCTAGCTCAACTGAGGTCGCATCATGCTCATCACGACCTTCGATAATCTCCATGATCAACATGGCGTCCTGAACGGTGTGAGTGAATGGTCCGACCTGATCGAGACTCGAGGCCAAAGCAATGATGCCGTAACGCGAAACACGTCCGTACGTCGGCTTCATGCCCACCACGCCACACATTGAGGCTGGCTGACGAATAGACCCACCGGTATCCGACCCTAGCGAGGCGGCTACAAAACCAGCAGCGACCGCGGCCGCCGAACCACCCGATGAACCTCCAGGAATTCGAGTCGTGTCCCATGGATTATGTGTCTTCTGGAAAGCCGAGGTTTCCGACGACGAACCCATAGCGAATTCGTCCATGTTCGTGCGACCGATAATAATTGCTCCGGCGGCTTCGAGGCGAGCAACCACGGTGGCCGTATAAGCGGAAGTGTAATCTTGCAAAATTTTTGATCCCGAACTCACCTTCTCGCCGGCCAGCAACATGTTGTCCTTGATAGCCACAGGGACACCGGCCAAACGTGGTAACTCGTCACCCCGCGCCTTCATGACGTCGATGTCACGAGCTTTCTCCAAAGCTCGTGTATGAAAAACTTCAAGAAAGGCTCCAATCCTTGGATCCTCAGCATCAATGCGAGCTAAACAATTCTTGGTGACCTCCTCGGCCGTTACGGTTCCAGCCGCGACCGCGTCGCGAATGGCTTTGACTGTCAAAAGTTCGGCCATATGATTATTTGAAAATCCCAGGTACTTCCAGAGCATCACCGGCACTCTTTGGAAAAGCAGCTACAGCGGCATCACGCTCAGCCTGAACCGTGGTTGGCTCGTCGGATCGGAAGACGTTGGTAGCATCCGTAAGATAGGCCTTGGGGTCGATACCTGAAGTATCAACTTCCTGAAGCTTGGCAACGTACTCAACAATTGAAGGCAATTGACGGCCCAATAACTCCTTTTCCGCCTCCGTGAGTCGGAGCTTAGCAAGCTTGGCAATGTGATCGAGATTGATATCCATATAGCAATTACTGGCCGAGCATACGCAAAAACTCTCCTTCCGACAAGATCCTGACCCCTAATTCCCCAGCCTTATCAGCTTTTGACCCTGGATTCTCCCCAACCACCACAAAATCCGTCTGTTTACTAACAGAATCAGAGACTTGGCCGCCCATGAGGCGAATGGTCTCCTTGGCTTCCTCGCGGCCGAGTTTGGCAAGCGTACCGGTGACGACAAACTTCTTACCGTCGAGAATTCGCTTAATGGCTTTGGCCTTTTTCACTTTTACGCCGACTTCGTCGAAATCTTGCAACATCTTTTTGCCAAGGTCGCTCTGCATAAACTCGTAAATGGAGTCCGCAACTGTGTCGCCGATATCAGACACACTCAAAAGCTCGCCACGACTCGCACTGGCGAGCTTGTCGATCGATCCGAAAGCCAAAGCCAGTGAGAAAGCCGTCTCGCTCCCCACGTGACGGATGCCAAGCGACACAATGAACGGAGCTAGGTCGATATCTTTACGAGTTTGAATCTGATTATAAAGTTTGTTGGCCGAGACGTCTGCAAAACCTTCGATACCAAGAAAATCTGCAGCCTGCAATCGGAAGATATCCGGTGGCGTTTTTACGAGTCCGGCTGTGAGTAATTTGTCTACAATTTTGTCGCCAAGGCCGTCGATCCCAAAAGCTCGTGCGGCGTACAAAACTTTCTCACGCTCTTTAGCGTAACAGCTCGAGTTCGAACACATAAGGGCGACTTCCCCATCCCGACGTACGACGTCCGACGAACAGATCGGGCACTGTTTTGGGATCTTCACGTTCATCTCCTTGCCGGTCCTAAGCTCGACGAGAACCTTTACGATCTTTGGAATAATGTCCCCCGCTTTTGTCAGGATGACGGTATCGCCAACCTTAAGACCAAGACGCTCGATCTCATCAGCGTTGTGAAGCGAAGCATGGACGACCGTGGTGCCAGCGACTAGCGTTGGCGATACGGTGGCGACGGGAGTTAAGGCTCCAGTACGACCAACGAACCATTCGATAGATTCAACCTTGGTGGTTGCCTCTTCGGCCGGAAATTTCCAGGCTACGAGCCCACGCGGAGTTTTACCGACCACGCCGAGTTGGCGATAAGCCAGGTTGTTATTGACGCGCACAACCACACCGTCGATCCAAAAATCCAGTTTTTCACGACGTTTTCCGATCGACTCAAAGAATTTCTTCACCTCGTCTAAAGTCTCACAAGGCTGACCAAGGCTAGTCTTGAAACCAAATAACTTTAAGATCTCGACGCCAGCGGTTTGGGTTGGCTCGCCAATGTCAGTCTCGAGCCGCCAAGCCATATAGTCTAGAGGTCGACTGGCCGCGATGGCGGGGTCAAGCTGACGAATGCTGCCGGCTGAGACGTTACGGGGGTTAGCAAAAGTGTCTTCACCGCGTTTAGCTCGTTCCTTGTTCATTATCTCAAAAGCCTGCTTGGGCATATAAACCTCACCGCGGATCTCAATCCGACCAGTTCGCGAGCGTATTTTCTCGACAACTTCATCTGAAAGATCAAAATTTTTCTTCAGAGCTCGGAGCTCGCTCTCGTCAGGAGCTCGCAATGACAACGGCACCGACTCGATTGTTTTAATATTATTTGTCACGTCTTCACCAACCTTACCGTCGCCGCGCGTCGCCGCTGTAAACAGCACACCAGCTTGATAAACAAGAGACACGGCCAAACCGTCGATCTTCAGCATCGCATAAAAATCTAACGAGTTACCTTCACGAATTTTCAAAACCCGCTCGTGCCACTCGTTTAACTCGTCAAAACTAAACACGTCTTCCATCGACAACATCGGATAGACGTGAGGAACTTTTTTAAATTTATCTAGTGGCTTGCCGCCAACACGCTGGGTCGGCGAGTCAGCTGTGACGAACTCCGGATAGGTTTGTTCGAGCGTGTAAAGCTCGTGCTTAAGCGAGTCATTTACAGCATCAGAAACTTCTTGAGTATCTAAAACATGGTACTCGTAACGGTACCTGTCAATGAGCTGTCTCAGCTTCAAAATCCGACCTTTAGCATCGGCCTTAGATACAACCATAACAGCAAAATTTTATCACAAAACCTAGAAAAAGTAACCTTTCTTACGGGCCTACAAAAAGCCGTAGGCTACTAATCCTTCCTTACGTCAGGATGGTGAAAGGAGACCTATCCAAAGAACCCCAAGTACCAATCGAGAATCTGTTGCCCCCAGAGCATCGTAACAATAGTTGCTAGAGCCATGAAGGTACCGAACGGAACGTGACTGCCCATGTCACGTTTTTTTGAAATCAGCAGCCACACGCCAACAGCAGCACCGGCAATATAAGCCAGCAATAAAGCTACCACGCCCAACCATGGCCCCAACAAAAAGCCCATCAGTAAACCCATGCGGATATCTCCCCCGCCTACCCATCTACCCTTGGAGACCAAAAACTGAATCGCAAAGAAGCCGCCCAAAAGTAACCCGCCTAGCAAAATTGGCAGCATGGGTACTCCGAGCGCCAAGTTACCCACTAAAGCCACCACCATGGCCGGAATCGTCAAGCGATCTGGAATAATGTAAGCCCGGTAATCAAACACAAAAATCAACACGAGCGCGCTCACAATCATGGCATCGCGTACAAACAGCCACAGGCTTTCATTTGCTAACACGTACATCGGTAGCTCGAGTCCCCACAATCCCAGAGCACGAGCCGCAAACACCACAAACAAAACGGCAAAAACTGCCTCGGTCGCCGGATATTGCCAAGGAATAACTGCTTTACAGCGGTGACATCGGCCCTTAACCGCAAAATAACCAAAAACCGGGAGTAATTCTTTAGGGTGAGCCGGCTCGGCACAAATAGAGCAGGCCCGCGAGGTCGTAAAAATCAAACTCTCGCGCGTACGCATAACACAGGCGTTAGCCAAACCGCCAGCCAAGAGTCCGGCTCCTAATGCAGCCAGCAAATATACAGCCTCAGACATAAACATTTATTCGGTCACTGGAGTTAGGATAGCACACGCACCGGCCTTGAAACCCGTGGGTGTAACGCAGTTAGCACCCTTTTGAAGACCCAACAAATTATTACCGCTCTCAAGTTCAAACTGAATGGCAAAGGAATTAGCATCGCTCTGGTAGCAGTAAGCATCGTTGACTCCTCCGCAGCTTGATTTGCTCTTAAGTCCCTGGGCTGGTGGCGCAGGTACAAACTCTACGTAAGTCGTTTGAGTGTCGCCGGGCGTGCATGGAGCTGTAAAACCACCCGTTGATAAACAGGCGGTAGTGGTACGCCCAAGTGGCAGAGCTTCGCTAACAGCCGGATAACTAGCGTGGTCATTAAAGTAGAGCTCAAGCCCAATTTGGAGTTCGCGTACATGCGCTAGTCGGGTGATGTCACGCGTCCGTTCGCGGGCCGAGCTGACGGCCCAAGCTGAGGCCAAACCAACCGCACCAATGATCAAACCAACACTGAGTATTTCAATACGTGTCATACAACTGGATCAATAAATTTATTCATGTGTTTGACTAGGTCTTGAGGTGTAAGCTGGGCTGTCATAACCACGGCTTGAGCACCAGCCTCAAGTACGTCTTCAACCGCTTGCCTAGACAGGTGCTTATCGGCCACTACGATTTTAGTTTTGAGGAGTGTCGGTAAACCGCGCAAATGTTTGAAGGTAGCTTTGACATTGTCTAGCATGGCATGATGAACAAAAAATATGGCTGGCCGCAACTGAACTGATTTACGTTCCGCATCAACCAGGTTAGTGGCAGCAGCCACTTCCCAGCCGTCACGCTCGAACCGCGACACATAGATGTCACGTAAATGAGCGTCCGGCCACAGCAACAGGATGGCGGGTTTAAGGCTGGTCATAAACTTTCATCTTGGCCACGCATAGCCAGACCAATAGCCACTGCCAAACGTGGCCCAACTTCATCAAGTATGGGTCTAGCCTCCGTCACGGTGGTAATTCGAGCCCACGGATCACCGTGGTACACATTAACATTTAAAGCTGCAGTTACGTAAGCCGCTAAGCCCGGCACCTGCGATGACCCGCCAGTAATAATAATTTTCTCGATTGTGCTGTTGTCATGGAAATCCTGATCCGCATATAGTTGCAGCGTATATTTGATCTCGTGCAAAATGGGCTTAATAGCCTCTTCTAGCGGTGCTGGAAAACCTACCGAGGTCGAAGACGCCAAATCACGTTTCATGGCTTCAGCTTCCTCAAAGGCTACTCCCAAACTGGTCGCCAAGGCCTGGGTGACTAAGTTACCACCCGATTTAATCCCTCGAGTAATGTACGGAACCCCCTTATCAACCACGGCGATGTTGGTGCGTTCTGCACCCATATCAACTAGCATGATCCGCGATTTGTCGCGGCCGACCAAGGCTCGAATAACTGCAAAAATTTCTGTCTCAAGTGACACCAGCTCAAGTTTAGCCAAACGAAAAATTTCAACGTACTTAGCCACTAAAACCTTAGGCGCACCCGTCAATAACACCCGAATGTATTTCACCGAAACATCTTTATCCAAAATTTTCGAGTCGAGAATCATGTCCTCAAGCGGCAACGGCAACAGTTTACGAGCTTGGGCTTCAATCAAAGGCCTCAGGTCTTCCTTGGTGGTTTTGGGTACTGGCAGCGTTATCATGGCATGAAAAACCTTGGCGCTCGGTAAAGACGCTACGGCCTTAGTAGCCCGCATATCCGCAGCTGTCATGATCTTCCGAAGTGTGCGCGCGGCTTGTGGGGCGTCGTCAATTAAAACGCTGCCGGCCTTAGTAGCCGAAATAGGTTCTGAATATCCGTAACGCGATAACTGAAGTCGCCCCTTATCAGGAGTAATTTCTACGATCTTGATTCCAGAGGTTCCAATATCTACCCCGAGCATCCCATCGAAACGCTCCTCTTTAGTCCTACGAAAGAGGCCCATAGTCTAGGGGATTATAACATGTCATCCAATGTTTTATTCACGAGCGCATCAGCCTCAACATTGAACTCACGTCTTACATGCGTAAAAGTAACCTTGCGAAAATGCTGCTTGAGATTGTAAATTTCTAAAAATAGTTTTGCGAGCTCTGGATTTTTGACTTTATACTGGCCGTTCAATTGACGAACCGCCAACTCTGAATCCAAGCGGGCTTCAACTTCGTTATAGCCAAGCTCGTGGGCTTTTTTTAAACCTTCAATAATGCCAGTGTACTCAGCTTGATTATTGGTGGCTGTGCCCAGAAACCGGGCAGATTCGCCGACACGCTCGCCGGTATCATCATTATCTTTAATCGCGAACAAAACCGCCGCTCCGGCTGACGGGCCTGGGTTCCCGCGCGAGCCACCGTCGGCGTACATACGGACACGTTTGAGCATAATTGTTTGTATTCAGGAAGTATTCTAGTACTCAGTCAGCTATCTGGACATCGACAATCCGGAACTGCAAATCTTTATTACCTTTCCATTCGTTCACCTCGACTTCGTAAGCCACGTTGATAGCGCTCCCGAGCGGGATCTTTTTCGCCAACGACCCGAAACCGAAGCCCACCATCTTATGCATACCGCCCTCCGGTGGTACGACAGTCAAGCGCAGATGTGAACCCGACGTGCCCATGGTATCAGCTCCGATAACGCGTACATCTCGGACCGCAAACACCGGTGGTCGATTACCCTCTCCAAAAGGCGCACATCTCTGGATGTCATTGTACATGTCCCAAGTAACCTGATTGAAAGGCAGCTCTAGGTCTATATTCAAGATATCTTTGACGCCAGCTACGCCAAAGTGTTTGGTGGCAAAGGAATTTATTTTATTCCGAAAATCGTTGACATGCTCAAGCGAAGCTAACGTCAGGCCGCAAGCTTGAGGATGACCTCCACGCTTCACAAATATATCGCCACAAGTTTCCATAGCCTGCACCAAATGCAAACCTCCAAGACTACGACCAGAGCCAACATAATTCTTTCCAACCTTAGCAAAAGCAAAGGCCGGCAAACCATAATCGCTTACCAGGCGACCGGCGATCAGACCAACAATGCCTGGCAGCCAAGTATCGCCGTGAACTACGAGCACGGTCGACTCGTCTTTTAGCTGATCGGCCAGGACCTTGGCCTCCTCATAAGCCCCGGCAAAAATTTGCTGGCGCTCACGATTAAGTTGCTCGAGCTTAAGCGCGGCCAGACTGGCCTCGTCCTCGGTCTGCGCCGCCAGGGCCTCGAAGGCAAACCGCGCCGAGGCTAAGCGACCAGCGGCATTGAGACGCGGACCAAGGCGAAAACCGATCGCCTGCGTATCGACAGCTGCTAACTCAGTGCCGGCAGTCTTCAAAATCGCCTTGATGCCAGGTCGGCGTGTTCTTTGCAACACTTTCAAGCCGTAATATTCGAGTGTGCGATTCTCGCCAAGTAAAGGCACGACGTCCGTCACAGTCGCAATCGCCACCAGATCGAGCAACCATTTCTCATGGCCAACCGGGAACGACGCCTGACGCGAACGAGCTTCTTCGATGAGTCCGGAAGCGAGCTTGAAAGCTACACCCGTTCCGCACAAAACTTTATTCTCGTAAGTTTCGCCGGGAGCTAGTGGATGCAACACAATCGCCTTATCAGGATAATGCTCCCCCATTTGGTGATGGTCGCAAATCACCACCTCAAGACCGAGTTCATGGGCTCGTGCCAGCTCAAGCCCGTTGGCAATGCCGCAGTCGACCGTGATCAAAAGCTTCACACCTTCAAGGGCCAAACGCTCGATGGTATGCATGGCCACGCCATAACCATCGTGTTCGCGATCTGGTAAAAAAACCTCGACGTTAAACGCCATGTTCATGCGCTCACAA
>CALRHE010000018.1 GCA_943359345.1 Candidatus Uhrbacteria bacterium | reverse complement strand
CGACGCGCCAGACAATGGCAAGCGCCGACCAATGAATGGTGATAGTGACGCGGTCGCTGCCCCGATGGCTGTAGCTCCGGTGGTTGAGATGGATGAGGCGTCGGTCGACAGTTTGTCGTTTTAGGCTCGAGAGAAACAAAAAATCGATTCCTAGTGGATCGATTTTTTAGTGAAGAAAGGGGAAGGGGCAGCAACGCGTGTTGCTGCCCCCGAGGGGTGGTTGAGATCGGCCTACCAAGCAGAATCGTCTTCGATTGGATCGTGACGTTCGCAGATCGGGAGACCGTAAGGGGATCCCGGGGTTGTGATTAGGCCCTGACCACCCATGTTCGGCGGACCTGATTCTCTACGTCTGAGTTGTGCTAAAGATTCCGCGTCTCTTGCTTGACGGAGTATCTTTGCGATTAACCTTTCGACTGGTGTCATTCTACCTCCAGGTCTGGCCTAGTAGAAATGGTGGGTGAGCTTACTCATCTTCGTTCTATACATCAGCGCGATCTGAGTACCCAGCGGGGCCTCGGCGCTCACGATTACCTCCCGGGCATGGTGCATACGAGTTTGAATCGGTTTCTTCTCGACACGGCTCGCCCGGAGAAGTTTTGCGCGGCCCGTAAGTATCCTCTCGATGCCCGACACGAAGAATCTGTTTTAATGTGAGCATTGAACCTCCCAGATAAATATTAGTCTATTCGTATTCGTATGTACAGACTGACTCAATGTCTGTAGTATGCTTTGTCAGCTATGAAACGCTACGATGTAATTAGTATTTTTCCCGAGGTCATTGCTCCTTACGCCGAGGCGAGTATTTTGGGTAAGGCGCAGAAGAAAAAGCTTTTGAAAATTGAAGGGCATGATCTGCGTAAATATTCGAAGGATAAACACAAGAAGGTCGACGATACGCCGTACGGCGGGGGAGCTGGCATGGTCATGACCGTGCAGCCGTTCGAGCTGGCCGTAGATACCGTTCGACTCAAGAAGCCTGGAGTTTTAAAGAGGCTATTAGGACGATCGAAAGGCACACCGAGCGTGCGGGTGATTTTAACCTCGGCGTCAGGTCGACGTTTTACCCAGAGCGATGCTAAACGCTTAGCCGAGTACGATCAGGTGATTTTCTTGTGCGGTCGCTATGAAGGAGTGGACCATCGAGTTCAGGAAGCTATTGCTGATGAGGCCTTGTCGATCGGGGACTATGTCCTGACGGGGGGAGAGCTACCGGCCTTGGTTATGATCGACGCGATTGCCAGAAATTTGCCTGGCGTTTTGGGAAATGCTGAAACCTTGAATGAAGAATCTCATGGATCAGAAGGTGATTTGGAGTATCCGCAGTACACCAAACCCGAGGTCTATTCTTTAAAGAACAAGCAAACCTTAGCGGTGCCACCAGTGCTTCTATCTGGGAATCACAAGGAGATAGAAAGGTGGCGTAAAGAGCAGCTGCAAAGACCTGAGTAATTAAAGCAAAAAACCGGCCGTTAAGCCGGTTTTTTGTGGACTCGGGTCAGTGGTGGACGCGACGGGACTCGAACCCATGTCTTCCAGTGTCAAACAGGACGAGATTAACCACTACCTCTACGCGCCCGTGCCAGGTGACCCGGGATAAAACAATAAACTCCCCAACCACTCCGTTTACGGAGAAATTGGGGAGTCTAATTGTGACACTGGAATAGAGATTGATATTCAATCTCACCCTGTATTTATAGGTTATACCAGTGATATCTCGATGTCAATTGATTTATTCATAGCTGATTAGTCACAAGACGGCTTTAGTTAAATACGCTAATTAATTTGACAAAAGGCTGTTTTCTGCTAATATTTTATGTTATTGAGGTAGCCCTTTAGGCAGCCTTGATACCAACCGGCACGGCGGTAACCGTGTATTTCTGCTGCTTGAGTGGACATCATGGTTCTGGCATTGGCTGGGGCTGTGATGTGTTGGTCAAGCATGTGGAGCTGTCATGACACCAGAGAATCCGGCCGCCAAGAACTTTTTGGCGAACCTGTACAAGTTCACGCCTCCAGGCCTGACCGGCTTGGC
The DNA here is from genome assembly GCA_943359345.1 of Candidatus Uhrbacteria bacterium. Classification (GTDB taxonomy): domain Bacteria; phylum Patescibacteriota; class Patescibacteriia; order UBA9934; family UBA9934; genus JAGORL01. The sequence goes on along the minus strand of CALRHE010000018.1, from coordinate 10,696 downwards.
CGACAATCCGGAGGACATCAACAAGCTCGGCGAGCTGTTGGCCACCGGCAACCTCGATATCGAGACACTGCGGCGGTTCATCCTCAAATACCGGCCGTTTTTAAGCGGCGAGGGAGTGGATCCTCAGGTGTACGAGCAGATGCTCTGGAGCAAGATCATGGGCAAACCTATCAAGGTGCCGCCCATGCCGCTGCTACGACCGAAGACGGTGGTGGCCCTATGCCAGTTCAACCTCAAGGTGATATTCCTGCCGAAGATCACGGAAATCGACTACCCGGACTTCTTTGTGAGGCCCAGGTGGGGGCAGTACATGACCGAAAAGGACATCAAGCGTCGGCAGTTGCCGGGCCGCTGGGTGGCTGTCGAGACTATCTCGAAGCCGCACCGGAACGCTCCGGGCGGTTACGGCGTGGGAGATGCAGATCCGCTGGCTCGCGAGCTATGGCTTCAGACGCGCTTCGGCATTAGCTGGGACAAGTTGACTGATGTCATTCTGCCCAAGGCAGCCAAACTGTTCGGCGTATCCAAGCAGGCTGCGCGCCGGCCCTCGGCTGAAGAGTGGAACCTGATTGGTAACCGCTTCAACTGGCTCCGAACTGAGCAGAATGAACAATGGCCGGACCTGGGCTCCACCAACTCCTGGGAGTGGTGCGAAAACGCCTACGAGTACGGCATGCGGCTGATGGCCGGTCACATCGGGCACGGTGGCCTGGCGGACGTGCGCTGCTACTGGCAGAGCGATCCGGGCGGGGACATCGGCTTCCGCCTCCTGGTGGTTCTGTAGACACTTGGATTCTTGGGACTTGGTCCCTTGGATCCGTGGGCGGTTGAGACATCTGTCTCGGCCGCCCGCTTCTTTTTGCTATAATTTTTATGGAGCGGCTCGTGCATCTGCGGCCTTGTGCCAGGATCGCCGTCTTCCCGAAAACCCATATACGAATGTTAAAAGGTTTAACTCCAGCGAATTTACCTTCGTATATGGGTCTTCTGGAACACTGTTCTGGTTATGGCCTTGAACGCCGGCTTAAACAGGGAATAAAATAGGGCCGTTTTCATCCCCAGAAACGGTCTGGCTCAAGCTTGACAGGCTTTTTCTTATCGGTTAAACTGCCGCTCGTCGCTTAAGAAACTCGTTACAGAGGACTTTCTCATTTGAGGCTAGTTTCGATGAACGGAGAGACATTGAGGAAACGTAGTTAATGCTACGTAGACGAGATGTCAAGGCTCCGTCAGTCGAAAATAGGCCAAATGAGGAGGGACGAAGCGACCCGGACTTTCACAATTTAGATAACCATATCAAAACGATGTGTCTAACAATGATGAATTGTGTGATTACAACGTCCTATTCCAAAGTCCTAATCCTTCGGGGTTAGGCACCTTTCAAGTGGTGTTCGCATCACTTGAAAGTTAAGCAGATACCCTTCGACCAACCTTCGGGTTGGCTCAGGGTGTTCTTACTGAGAGTTTGATCCTAGCTCAGGATGAATGCTGGCGGCGTGTCTAAGGCATGCAAGTCGAGCGGATACTAATGCGATTACATCAAGATAGTATTAGCGGCAAACGGGAGCGTAACACATTGGCAATCTACCTCGCACTCGTGAATAACTATTCGAAAGGATAGCTAATACACGATATTGTCCTCAAATTGAAAAGTAGAGGATGAAAGTTACGGCGGTGCGAGAGGAGCCTATGTCCCATCAGCTAGTTGGCGGTGTAATGGACCACCAAGGCTATGACGGGTACCAGGTGTGAGAGCACGACCTGGCTCACTGGGACTGAGACACTGCCCAGACACCTACGGGTGGCTGCAGTCGAGAATATTCCGCAATGCACGAAAGTGTGACGGAGCGACGCCGCGTGTCGAAAGAAGGCCTTCGGGTCGTAAACGACTTTTATCAGGGACGAATTTTGACGGTACCTGAAGAATAAGGGGTTGCTAACTCTGTGCCAGCAGCAGCGGTAATACAGAGACCCCGAGCATTATCCGGATTTATTGGGCGTAAAGAGTCTGTAGGTGGTTTCGTAAGTCATTTGTTAAATCTTCAGGCTCAACCTGGAGGCTGCAGGTGATACTGCGAGGCTTGAGTATGGGAGAGGCAAGCGGAATGCCCGGTGTAGCGGTAAAATGCGTTAATATCGGGTAGAACACCAAAGGCGAAAGCAGCTTGCTGGAACATTACTGACACTGAGAGACGAAAGCGTGGGTAGCGAAAGGGATTAGATACCCCTGTAGTCCACGCCGTAAACGATGGCCACTAGATTTTGGGAGTATCGACCCTCCCAGAGTCGTTGAAACAATCTAACGCGTTAAGTGGCCCGCCGGGGAAGTACGATCGCAAGATTAAAACTCAAAGGAATAGACGGGGACCCGCACAAGCGGTGGATCATGCGGTTTAATTCGATGCAACGCGAGAAACCTCACCTGGGCTTGAAATATAGCTGCTAATCTCCAGAAACGGAGACTCCTTAGAGGGTGCTATGTAGGTGCTGCATGGTTGTCGTCAGCTCGTGCCGTGAGGTGTACCCTTAAGTGGACTAACGAGCGCAACCCCTGTCATGCGTTATACTTTCGCATGAGACTGCTTCCGTAAGGGAGAGGAAGGAAGGGATGACGTCAAATCAGCATGGCCCTTACGTCCAGGGCAACACGCATGATACAATGGCCGGTACAAAGGGTTGCCAAGTCGCAAGACGGAGCTAATCCCACAAAACCGGTCTCAGTTCGGATTGAAGTCTGCAACTCGACTTCATGAAGCCGGAATTGCTAGTAAAGGTGGATCATCACGCCACCTTGAATACGTTCTCGGGTCTTGTACTCACCGCCCGTCACGTCAAGAGAGTTGGAAGCACCCGAATGTCGCTGATTGGCGGCAGAAGGTGAGTTCAGCAATAGGGACGAAGTCGTAACAAGGCATCCGTAGCGGAAGCTGTGGATGGATCACCTCCTTTCAAAGGAATTTTCCTTTATCGGTCGAGACTTGTCACATAGATAAGTACACGGGACGTTGTAATCACAGAGTTTGTCATTTGCACATCGATTGATAGTTATCAAAACAAAAAACAGCACTTAGAGTGCTGTTTTTTGGTGCCGGGAGACAGGATCGAACTGTCGACACAAGGTTCTTCAGACCTTTGCTCTACCACTGAGCTACCCCGGCGTGCTGCTCGCTATTAAAATGCCGAACTGCTGCGTTGCGGGGCCCTGTCTCGGACTCAGCCTTCGATTACCTCAGGCTGCCCTGAGCTTGTCGAAGGGCACCGTATGGTTACATACGCCTCGATAAAATTTCCCCGCGCCTTGCATTTCGCCATTTTAATACGCTCGCATTTGGTTTTTAGGATCTAAAATCTAAACTCTTACTAATATCTAATTCCTAACCTCTAATTTCTTCAGCCTGGTGGGTGTGGATGGATTCGAACCATCGACCTTTTCCTTATCAGAGAAACGCTCTAACCAACTGAGCTACACACCCTAGAATCAAATAATAGCCCAAATATTGTAATGCTAAAATTGGGCATAGTCAAGTTGGGTGAATATTGCTATACTCGAATTTGTTATGCACTATATGAATAAATTTGTAACGATGTTAACGCTTTCTGCCATTACTCTGGTCTTGGCTCCTCAGGCTAGGGCCGCTGATTTATACGCTAATTCAGTGGTCAGCAATTCTTTTGCCGATGTGTGGAGTCCACAGAACGCGCTTGGAGAACCAGATGGGCTATACACCGATTTTCGTGACGAAGAGACATATATCAAGCTTGATATGGGCGAAGGTGAGGAGGGACGTGACGGTTTAACCTTGTTTTATCAATCGTTAAATTACGGCGCTACGGCAGTAGTGACCTTTTATTCAGCTGATAACTTAATTATCGGTACCGACAGTCAATTGTTCGCCGCTGGTGCTGCTGCTGAATGGACGGCCATCTTGTATAGTACTGAAACCTTCAGATACGTGAAAATCGAGTCGCCTGAATTAGAACAGTGGAAATTGGATGCGGTTCAGGCCTTAGCCATCAACAGTCCAGTTATTGCAGAAGAGGATGTGGTTACAGAACCGACAGCGGAAGAGGAAACTACAGACGAAGTTACTGATGACCTGACTCTAGCTGACAACACTTTAATAAAAACTGATGACAGTGCTTCGGTATATGTAATTGGGGCAGCTGGCCAACGTCATCCATTTCCAAACGAGGTCACCTTTTTTTCTTGGGGCTACTCGTTTGATGATGTAACGATCGTTGATGCCGAGACCATGTCTACCTTTCTAATAGGCGATAGCGTTACAATTAAGCCCGGCACTTATCTAGTGAAGGTACAGACCATCCCTAAGGTGTATGCGGTGGCTCCTGGTCATACTTTGCGCTGGATTACCTCTGAAGATCTGGCGATTGAGATTTATGGGAATGGTTGGGCCAATGAGGTGATCGATATTTCTGATGCCTTTTGGCCAGATTACGTAGAAGGAGAGATCATTAATACTGTTAATGATGTCGTTGGTTGGGAGACGGAAACCCAACCATTCTAAGCCTTGTAGACTAGGTCTTTTCAAAACCAATCTTTTAGCGTATCCTAATGCGGCCAATGAATATCGGGCTGTGGCGCAGTTGGTAGCGCGGCTGGTTTGGGACCAGCAGGTCGCAGGTTCGAGCCCTGTCGGCCCGACCATAAAAAAACGAGTCTTGACTCGTTTTTTTATGTTACTGCCGAAGCAGGCCAAAAGTTTGGCCTGCGGCCGAGGCGGTGGCTAGATCGAGAGGAGTGACGGCGACTCGAGAGTCGAAGCCGAGCCCTGTCGACCTGACCAAGAACACCTAGTTTTTTTCCGGGTATGTTTGTTACAGGATTAGTTATTATATCTCGTCCGGTATCTGCTACAATCAGTATATGAAGTACCCCTCAGTCACTCTCGAGCTACAAATGGTAGCAGGAGGATATCCTGTTGTGATTGGGGTAGATGAGGCGGGGAGGGGGTGTTTGGCAGGGCCGGTAATTGCAGCGGCAGTGGTGTTTGAATGGGGTCAAGACATGCAGGCAGCTCGTCGCGAACTTAAAAAATTAGTGCGTGATAGCAAACTGTTGCCGCGTGAAGTACGTCGTAAGGCTAACGAGCTTATTCGTTCTCATGCTCGTGCATTTGCCATCGGATCTGCTGAAGCCGAGGAGATCGATAGCATCAATATCTTGCAAGCCACCTTTGCAGCCATGAATAGGGCGGTTGGGCGAGTCAAAGAGCAGGTGCCTGATCTGGACATGTTTATTTTGGTTGACGGTAATAAGACTATTCCAGGTATTGGTGGTATGCAGCAAGCAATTATAGATGGGGATGCCAAGATTTTTTCAATTGCCGCGGCCTCGATCATTGCTAAGGAGTATCGTGACAGTTTGATGGAAAAGGTTCATGTCCTCTATCCGCAATATAACTTTGCTAAACATAAAGGTTACGGCACCTTAGAGCATCGGCAAGCAATCGAGAAGTATGGCTTATCGCCGGTACATCGTTTGACCTTCCAGGTTAAGTCAACCTAGCAGAGTCTTCACGCGCAGTCTCTTTTTAGGTAGGCTAGACACCTATGGCAGTCGCTCGGGAGGTTTATGAGCAAGCCTCAGTACACGAGCCAAAATTTACGGCTCCTTTTGGGTTAACTCGTGAAACCGTTGTTGATATTTCTGCCCAGAAAGGGGAGCCTGCCTGGATGTTAGACAAGCGTTTAAAAGCTTTTGAATTGTTTGAGACAGCACCTTTTCCGGCCTGGGGACCATCACTTTCCGGACTCGACGTAGCACGGATAACCTATTTTGTTAGACCAGACACGCAAGAGTCTAAAACCTGGGACGATGTTCCCGTTGAAATTCGCGACACGTTTGAGAAACTTGGAATTCCGCAAGCTGAACGGGAAGCTTTAGGTGGCGTGGGGGCGCAGTATGACTCCGACATGGTTTACCATAATCTCAAGGCCGACCTGGCCACCAAAGGAGTGGTTTTTGAGAATATGGATGTAGCAGTTCACCGTTATCCCGAGTTAGTCCGCGAGTACTTCATGACTAACTGCGTACCAGCGCATGATCATAAATTTGCAATGTTGCATGCTGCCGTTTGGAGTGGCGGGACGTTCATCTACGTTCCCAAGGGTGTTAAGGTGGAGATTCCACTACAAGCTTATTTTCGAATGAATACTGAACGCGGCGGTCAGTTTGAACATACGTTGATTATTGCTGATGAGGGCAGCGATGTGCATTACATTGAGGGCTGTTCAGCGCCTAAGTTTCAAGCGGCGGCTTTACATGCTGGCTGCGTAGAAATTTTTGTGAAAAAAGGGGCTCGGGTGCGTTATTCAAGTATCGAAAATTGGAGCAAGAATACATTTAACCTTAACACCAAGCGTGCCGTGGTCGATGAGGGCGGTACCATCGAATGGTTAAACGGCAATATGGGGAGTGGCACCACCATGCTGTACCCGATGAGTATTTTAAGGGGCAAAGGAGCTAGGAGTGATTATTTAGGCATCGCTTTTGCAGGTCCCGGTCAATTTCAAGATACCGGTCATAAGCTGGCCATAGTGGCGCCAGATTGCTCAGCTAACGTAGTGTCTAAGAGCTTGTCTGCTGGGGGTGGTAAATCGACCTATCGGGGGCTAGTAAAGATTACGGGCGGAGCTGAACGGGCGACTGTTAAGGTTCAATGCGATGCTTTGATGCTAGATGGACAGTCGACATCGACGACGACACCGGTGATGCGGGTTGAACGAGCCGATGTCACTGTTGCGCATGAGGCCAGTGTGGGTAGATTGGGTGACAGAGAACTATTCTATTTGCAAAGTCGTGGCCTGACGGAGGCCGAAGCCACGCGCATGCTTGTGGCTGGCTTTTTGGAACCAGTTGTACGCGAGCTGCCACTTGAATACGCCGTTGAACTTGTGAAGCTGATTGAGCTTGAAATGGACAGCGTATGTTAAGGCCTCTCTCAGAAGACGAGCGGTTGACATTGGTGGATCCACGCGAATTTTATGTGCTTGAGGGTGAGCCTCCAAGCTGGGATGAGGTCACAAGTATTAGGCCCGGTGAGCGCCGGTCGATTAGTGTGAAGATTCATGTACAGGCTCGGGCTAGGGCGCGCATGATTCGTATTTTTGATGTCCCTGAGGGTTCACGTTTAACGCTTTATCATCATGTCATTATTGCTGAAGGCGCAAGTTGGGACAACGTGATCGGGATTCGTGGCCAGGGTGAGGTAACTATTCGTAGAGCCATAGATATGCTCGGGTCAGGAGCCGCAGTTCGTTTAGGTTGCCTGGCGAACATGGATAAAAATTCACGTATTTCAGTTTCTGATGAGATTTTTTCTCAGGCACCGCAAACAAAAAACGATCTACACATCAAAATTGTGCTCAAACAGCAGGCTCGCTCTGAGGTTCGTGGTCGGGTTGTTGTCAACGAGAACTCACAGCAGAGCACTTCTTATGAACGACTTGATCACCTGGTTTTTGGCGACCAGGCGACGGCGGTGTCGATTCCCGAGCTTGAGGTTAAGACCGATGACGTGAAGTGTGGTCATGGGGCCACGACTAGTCGACCCGGAGAGACGGAAATTTTCTATCTGGCGAGTCGCGGTTTGTCGGTGTCGGTGGCAGAACAGCTCTTGACTCGGGGTTTTCTGGCCGGAGCTTGTGTTGACCTACCCCAGGAGATAATCGACCGTACGCTTGATGTAGTTCTTGGTTAGTATGGATGCTTTTGTAGATTTTAAAAAACACTTTTCAGCCTTGCACGACCCAGCAGTCGTGTATTTGGATAGCGCCGCCACTACCCAAGTTCCAGACTCAGTGCTGGCGGCTGTATCGAGCTACGCGCGAGGCGGTAGAGGTAACCCGTACCGAGGTCTCCATACCTTTGCGGCTAAGGCTACCAAGCTGTTATCTAGCTCGCGAGCTACGGTAGCGGCCTTTATTGGGGCTCGACCTGAGGAGTTGTTGTTCACCAAAGGTACGACCGAAGGCTTGAATCTAGTGGCTCGGGCTCTGGGATCTCGCCTTTGTCCTGGCGACCAGGTTGTGCTGACGATTTTTGAACATCACGCCAATCTTTTACCTTGGCGGGAACTGGCTCGCGAGCGTGGTTTCTCGATTACGTATTTGCCGATGGCTAAAAACGGTAGTGTTGACCTTGAGCTGGCTAAAAAGATCATTGGATCGAGGACTAAAGTCGTCGCTGTGACACAAGCTTCTAACGTACTCGGGACGATTCTACCTGTATATGAGCTGGCCGAGCTCGCCCATGACGTCGGTGCTTTGGTGGTTGTCGACGCTGCCCAGTCCGTGGCTCGTTTGCCAGTTGACGTGCACCAGCTTGGGTGCGACGCTCTGGCTTTTGGCGCCCATAAGATGTACGGCCCAGAAGGCATTGGTGCCGTGTATATCTCCGATCATCTCCGACCACAGCTAAGCCCGCTCTTGTATGGGGGAGGGATGGTTGATGAAGTCCTTGACGACACCATTCGTTACGCCGAGGATTTACGTTTGTTTGAGGCGGGGAGCCCTAACGTGGCTGGAGCGGTTGGTTTCGCGGCCGCCTGTGAGTTTTTGCAGTTGCTCGGGCTCGAACATGTCCGCCAGCATGAGCTCGAGCTCACCGCAAAGCTTGTACGAGCGCTGGCCGAGCTACCACGAGTCATAATCCACTCACCAGCACCAGAGCTTGGACGGGTTGGCGTGGTGTCGTTCTCGATTGAGGGGGTTCATTCTCACGATGTTGCCCAGTTGCTCGCCGACCAAGGCGTCGCGATCCGGGCCGGCTACCATTGCGCTGCTCCGCTGACACGGTGTTTGGATATTGGGGGTACCGTGCGCGTTAGTTTTGGGGTCTACAACGATCTGGCTGATGTTGATAAGCTCATCGAGGGCGTAAAAACTGTTTTGGCCCGTTTCGTATGAGTGACATGTACCGTCAACAATTGCTCGACCATGCCCGTCGACCACGTCATCACGGTGTTCTAGCTGAGGCCACTCATACTCGGCATGAAGCTAACCCATCGTGCGGTGATGTTATTGATATTTACCTAGTCACGAGTTCTAATGGACTGGTCGAACAGGTGTCTTTCACAGGTCAGGGCTGCGTTATCAGCCAAGCCGCGACTTCGATGCTACTCGAGAGTGTAGCGGGTCGATCAGTTGCTGAGGTGCTTGCCATGTGTCCTGAGGATGTGGTGGGATTGCTTGGCATTGAGCCCGGGCCTATGCGTATTAACTGTGCGCTCTTGCCGCTTCGAGCACTGCATAAGGTCCTTTCGAGATAAATTTCAAATGGCGGATTTTAGCCGATCGCCTAAATTCCGCCGTTGTGCAAGTATGTTAAACATTGAACAACTCACCGTTCGTCGTGGCGATAAGGACGTTCTGAAAGACGTTAGTTTAAGCGTCGATGCTGGCGAGCTCGTAGCCCTTGTAGGCCCGAATGGTGTCGGCAAATCGACTTTGGCCATGACTTTGCTCGGCCACCCATCATGTAATGTTGTGAGTGGGAGGTTGAGGCTTGATGATGTTGATTTGATGACGCTGAAGGTCCACGAGCGGGCTAAGCGTGGGTTATTTTTGGCGCATCAAGAACCGCCGATCATCGCCGGCGTCACCGTGGCTCAGATTCTGCGAGCTACCAGCGACGCGACTCGTCAGCAGCCGTATTCGACGGCCGAGTTTTACGATAAATTGCGTGCTAGTCTGACTCGCCTGGGTTTGCCGCAGGAGTTTGCCGACAGACATTTAAACGAAAATTTTTCAGGGGGAGAAAAGAAACGCTCCGAGCTCTTGGCTTTGCTTATGGTGGCTCCGAAGTATGCAGTCTTAGACGAAATTGATTCGGGTATGGACGCCTCAGCTCGCGCTTTAACTAAAGATATTTTGGCAGAAATGAGGACAGCCGGCACCGGCTTCATAGTCATTTCTCACAACGATAGTTTGATTGATGAGCTAGGAGCTACCAGGAAAATTTATCTCTAAAAAAAGCGAGCCCTCGCTCGCGGCCAACCTAGAACAGGTTGGGCCACGGCGAGGGCATGACGTGCGCTAGAACGAGTCTGGCCACGTTGACGGGAAGACGAAGCCGCGCGAAGCGCATTCGTCGGCATATGGGGATGGACCCTCGAAGATGCCGATTTCGATTAGGCGCTTCCATGTGCAGTGGCGTTCTGTACCTGCGTCACAGGTATAGTTATCGCTACGCAGATGTGGGAGCGTGTCGATTCGTTGCAATGGCGCTGGGTGGTCGAAGTAAGCCACGCTGGTGCGTACCCCGGGCATGTTTTTTACCCAGTGAGTGGTAGCTGGCAACAGCCCACCTGACAACATTTCCATGAAGTCGCCCATCTGGACAACCAGCTGATCAGGCCCAATGTCGAGTTCGATCTCGCGGCCAGACTTACTCCGTACCACGAGCCCTTCTCCTAGCGACTTGAGAAGTGTGATGAGGTTGATGTCCGTGTGTGGCGCGGATCGCAGAGCGCCGGTTGTGGCATCGTTGCCCTTGAGCTCGAAATAGCGCAGATAGCGCACGATGTCATCGCCACCGTCTGCATATCTGATGAGCCATTCTGGCGTTACGTCTAGCAGCGGCGCGATCACCGTCAGCACGAGGTCAACACGCTCTCCAAGCGCTGTGTGCATGCGGCGCCTGGCACTATCGAAGCCTGGCCAGGGCGTGTTGATG
>CALRHE010000017.1 GCA_943359345.1 Candidatus Uhrbacteria bacterium | reverse complement strand
CGGCAACCGCAATGGTTGTCGTATTTTGGTGCCTCGGGCAGGAATCGAACCTGCGACCTTGAGCTTAGAAGTCTCCTGCTCTATCCAACTGAGCTACCGAGGCATGACTGCTCGCTATTAAAATGCCGATCTGCGGCGTCACGGGTCCCTGTCTCGGACTCAGCCTTCGATTACCTCAGGCTGCCCTGAGCTTGTCGAAGGGCACCGTATGGTTACATACGCCTCGTCCTCAACTTTCCCGTTCCTTGCATATCGCCATTTTAATACGCTCGCATGGTCATCAGACACGCTCGCTGAGCGCAACGTTAGCAGATTTTTGGGAATAAATCAACTCTTTACTCTCCGTTCGCTAGATCCTTCGTTGCCTCGGGATTTAGGCGTCTGGCTTATCGTGAAACTCTTTATATACACGCTTAAGTTCTTTGTCAGTGATGTGGGTGTAGACCTGAGTGGTCGTGATCGACTCGTGACCAAGTAACGATTGGACCGAGCGAATATCAGCACCATTTCTCAAAAGATCGGTGGCATAGGTGTGGCGCAAAGTGTGCGGCGTGACACGTTTTGTGATGCCCGCTTCACGAGCATAACGATCAACAATGCGTTGGATTGATCTTGGCGTTAGCGGGTGAGCGCCGGGTGTGAATTTGCGCGCTCTATCATGCCGCACAAACAAAAAAGGGGAGACATCACGCCGTCGTTCGAGATAGGCCTTGATAGCTCGTCGCGCGCCGTCAGACAAAAACACTACGCGGTGCTTGCTACCCTTACCTAGGACAGTAAACTCCTCAAGTTTCAAGTTAATGGCGTCGATCCGGAGACTAGCAAGCTCGGACACACGCAGTCCAGTCGAGAATAGAAGCTCGAGAATGGCTTTATCACGAGTCCCTACGATGGTCGGGTCTTTTTCTGGAGCTTCAAGGAAGCGTTTAAGCTCTTCCGCCTCCAGAAAGGACACGTGACGTGTTGACTGTTTAGCGAGCTCGATCTTTTCGGCTGCCATGGACTTAACATCACGTTTGGCGAGATATTTCAGAAACGCTCGCAAAGCAATGAGGTGATAATTCTGGGTATTTTTCTTCAACTGAGCCGACTCACGTCCAACTAGATCGCGGTTCAAGTACAGGCGATACTTACGCACCATTTCATTATCAATCTCGGCCGGATTAGGCTCTTTGGCCCAATCAGAAAATCGCCGTAAATAAAAATGATAGTTACGCACGGTCTTATCTGACCGCCCGCGCTCAATTTCTAAATACTCGAGAAACTCCTTGAGATATTTATCAAAAACTTTCGACATAAACGGGCATGGTTACTAACGTGATTGTCCGCGAGCAATATCAGTAAACTCACGTTGCTTACCAACCAATTTTCGGTGAGCCATGCTAAGCACCTTTCGGTGTGAACTAATCTTAGTAAGCAGCTCATCAATCGTGTCTGGATCTGTCTCTGCATCCAAGGCCGCTTCAAGACGATTAAGCTCGACTTCGGCTGACCGAAGTGTTTGTTCAAGGTGAGTTACGCTGTCGTCACCAAACATACCCTGAACCTCGGCTCCGCTAAAACGGCCACTTGATTTTATTTCCATATTTTCGCTGTCCAGTGTATCTATGTGTCGTAAATTGTATCATGACCACTCCGGCTTGACGGTTAGCCACTTTTTAGTTACTATCGACCTATAATTTATTAGCCGTTGACCATGGTTTTGGGAATCAGCGCCCATTACTAAGATCATCGGATGAAATCATGCCGTTATGCTGGATAAATCGAAGAAAGATAAGATCATTAAAAAGTTCCGTGTCCATGATAAGGACACCGGCTCCCCACAAGTTCAAATCGCTCTTCTCACAAAGGAGATCGAGGAGCTCACCAAACACCTAAAGACTCATCGCAAGGACGTTAGTTCTCGCCGTGGCCTGATCAAGATGGTGTCTGAGCGCCGCAGCTTGTTGCAATATTTGGAGCGTGAAGATGCCAAGGCTTACGCCAAAATCATTGAGGAGCTTGAACTTAAGAAGTAAAAAACGATAGACCCCGAGCCTAACGGCTTGGGGTCTGTTGATTACAAATTAACCCAGATATTACAAAATTAGATATTAGCAGTTGTTAGAAAATAGTTATTAGATCCGCTCACAAACTCTAATATCTGATTACTAATAGCTGCTAATGACTAATAACTAATTTTTGTTAAAGCCATATGCTCGATTTGAGCCATCGCCGCGTCGGAGTTTTCATCGACGTGCAAAACATGTACTACAGTGCCCGCAACATTTACGGCAGTAAGGTCAATTTCGGAAACATCGTCCTCAAGACTTTAGGGGATCAACGTCTCGTCAGAGCCATCGCTTATACGGTGTCTACCAAAACCGGTGAAGAGCTGCCATTCTTTGAAGCTCTGCACAAAATGGGTATTGAAGTGAACACCAAAGAGCTCCTAGAATATGATTCAGGTCACAAAAAAGGGGATTGGGACGTAGGTATCACTGTCGATATCATCCGCATGCTAGATATGCTCGACGTGGTGGTCATCGTGTCCGGTGACGGCGACTACGTACCACTTGGTGAATACGTCAAAAATCGCGGTCGGATTTTCCATGTAGCCTCCTTCCGCGAATCAACCTCATCAAAGCTCGTCGAGTGCGCAGACGTTTACACCAACTTCTCTGATGATCTCCCAAGCTTCCTCATCAACGATCCTAAATACCGCCCAACGCCGAACACCAAGTCATCCGCCGTAGATACTTTCGATGATGTCATCGCTGAACAGCAACAGAAAGAACACGTCGAACTTCCCAAACCAGCGCCCAAGAGCGACCAACCCCGTCGCCGCGGCCGCAAAACCAACTTGTAGTACCGATGCCCGGTCGCTGAGCCACGCTCGGCGATCGCCATTGTTCCTTCATCACCTCGGTCGCGACCGAGGTGATTAATCACTCATCCTTACCGATCGGCCGGGCACTTTAGGTGCGAGATCGCGATTCTTGATCGCGGGCTCACACCTCTGGCCGATTACAATCTATGAACAAGACTAGTTACTCTCTGGAGTTTGGCGGAAAACCGCTCACTATTGAGGTTGGCAAATTTGCCCAAGCAGCTAATGGCACCTGTACCGTGCGTTACGGGAACACTGTGGTCCTGGCGACCGCCGTGCTCTCTAAAGAAGTCCGCGCCGGACTAGATTTCTTTCCTTTGATGGTTGATTTCGAGGAAAAGCTTTACGCTGCCGGCCGTATTAAGGGCTCGCGCTTCATCAAGCGTGAAGGCAGACCAACTGACGAAGCTGTCTTGACGGCGCGATTCATTGATCGCGCCATTCGTCCACTCTTTGACCAACGCATTAAGAACGATGTGCAGGTTATCTTGTCAGTGCTGGCTTTCGATAGCCAAAATGACGCTGACATCCCGGGCCTGATTGCCGCTGCTTGTGCTTTGCACATGTCCGACATCCCATGGAACGGCCCAATCGCCGTGGCCCGTGTTAACCGTGTGGAAGACAAGTTCATTTTGAACGGCACTTACGCCGAGCGCGAGCTGGCCAAGTTCGATGTTGACGTCGCCGGTACTTCAGACAAGGTCATCATGCTTGAAGCTGGTTGTGATGAAGCTCCTGAAGAACAAATTCTCGATGCCATCGCTTACGGCCGCAACAACCTGGCCCCAGTCATCGCCTTGATCGAGCAAGTTCGCGCTGACCACGGCAAGGCTAAGCTAGACTTGATCACCCCAAAAACTGAAGATGATAAACTAAAAGCTGAAAAACGTCTTCAGATTGAGGCTGTATTGAAGCCGTTTGCGCTTAAGCAAATCGACGAACTCTTCTTTGGTGCTCCACGTGCTACCAAATCCGAACGCGTTGAAGCTAAGTCAGAACTCAAAGCTCGTGCGGCTGAATTCATGAAGTCACAAGGTGTTGAAGATGACTCCATTAAGCTTGGCCTGTCGATGCTAAGTGGCTTCCTAGACGACGCCATCACGTCCTCAATCCTAGACAACAATAGACGTGTCGACGGACGTGGGATTAACGAAACCCGAGCTCTAAACGGCGAGGTCGCCTTACTTCCGTGCGTGCACGGCAGTGGTTATTTCACCCGTGGTGAAACTCAGGTGCTGTCAGTGTGTACGCTCGGTGCCCCGGGCGACAAGCAAACCCTCGACGGCATGGAGTTAGTAGGCGAGCGCCGCTTCATGCACCACTACAATTTCCCTCCGTTCTCGGTGGGCGAAGCTAAGCCACTACGCGGCGCTGGTAGACGTGAAATTGGTCACGGTGCACTAGCAGAAAAAGCTCTGGCCTACATGATTCCTGATCAAGAAACCTTCCCGTACGCCATGCGTGTTGTGTCTGAGACTTTTATGTCGAACGGCTCAAGCTCGATGGCTTCAACCTGTGCCGCCAGCCTGGCTCTGATGGACGCCGGTGTACCTATCAAGGCCGCTGTGGCGGGTATTGCCATGGGCCTTGCGAGCGATGGTAAACGTTACCAAGTCATTACCGACATCCAAGACCTTGAAGACGGTACGGGTGGTATGGACTTTAAGATCACGGGTAGCAAGAACGGCATCACAGCCATTCAGTTGGACACCAAAACCGATGGTTTGCCACACGACGTTGTTGTTGAAGCAATCACCAAGTCTCGTGAAGCCCGCCTCCAGGTGCTCGAGGTCATGAGCAAGGCCATTGCGGAGCCACGTGCCGAACTATCACCAAACGCCCCACGTATTCTCAAGCTCCGCATTAACCCAGATAAGATTCGTGAAGTTATCGGCCCTGGTGGCAAGATGATCAACGAGATCATCGCCAAAACCGGTGTGTCTGGTATCGACATTGAGGACGATGGCCTGGTTCTGATTACAGCCGTCGGTGCTGAAGCCGGAAAGGCCGCCTTCGACTGGATCAGTAACCTCACCCGTGAAGTCCAAGTGGGCGAAGCGTTCACCGGTGAAGTTGTCCGCCTCATGGACTTCGGAGCCTTTGTAAACATTCTCCCAGGCAAAGATGGCCTAGTGCACGTCTCAGAAATGGCCCCATGGCGCGTTGAACAGGTTACCGACATCGTAAAGGTTGGCGACAAAGTGCAGGTCAAAGTTATCGAAATTGATGACAAAGGCCGCACCAACCTGTCCATGAAACAGGCTGAGGGCAATGTGTATACTGAAGACATGAAGAGCAAGGCTCAGAAACCAGGTGGACCAAGCTCATACAAACCGAACTCTAAGCCCACCGGCCCGCGCCACCACTAACGCATGATCGCTGATCGTTTATCCATTCCTTTGAACGAGAACCCAGCCCGCCAAAAATTCTGGCGGGCTGTTAGGTTCCTGGTTTTGCTCGTCGGGACTGTGATTTTGGGCTACCTAATAGACCGAGCCATTCATTACCGAAGCTCGCCGCAACGCTGGCCGGCTGAAGCTAATCTAGAAATACGTTTAATTAAAACCCCTAGGACGATCCGCCTAGTTGAAGACGGTTTTGCGCATATACAAGCCCTGCCAGGCGCACCCTGGAGTTTTTCAGAGGTTCTGCATTGGTCAAAGCGTGAATTTGTTGTATATGCCAATGACGAGCAGGTTATTGGCCTTGTAGTCGATGGTGACATACCGGCTGAAAGCTTAGCCAGTCTACCGGATTGGGGTTGGAAAACCGTTCGCGTCGGCACACACACGCTCATTATCGCCGCTGCCAGCCTAGACCCGTCTTCAGTAGAACGAAACTATAATCTTTGGCTGACATTACCGCTTTTTAACGGTAGCCTAACCTTAAAAGACGTTAACCTTGAAACTCAGGCTTTACCTTTTCGGCTATCGTCGGCCACCAGTCTTGATTTTCCTGTCAGCACCAAAGCCTTCATCCCCAAATCAAAGCTCATTTTACCAAGCGAAACTGAACTTATAGGAGCCTTTTCTCTACCAGCCGAGCTGAGCACAGCTCTACTACCAACTGGAGTATCTGAGAGCTTCCCAGGACTAAAAAATCTGAGTGCGCAAGCCTCAAAGCAAGGATTGGACATTGTTTTAGGGCAAGATACGCGAGGCGTAGCCTTCGTGCTATCAATACCGTCAACCGGCCTCAGCCTTGAAGAACTCGGTGAAATCGTAACCGAGGGGGCCGCACTCCAAAATTTGTCTACATCTGTGTTGACAAACAATAATCTTCCAGCCAGCACAGAGATCCGTAATTTGGGTGACATCGTAGTTGATGTAGGTAATAATGATGGTTTGGCTGTAGCTACAGCCAAAACTGCAGCTGGTGACGTTTTTCGCCTTACACAATCAGGCAATCAACTCATCGCCAGCAATCGAGAACCAACAATTGGGCTAACTGCAGCTAAGTATAATGGGACATGTATGCAGAATCCGGACGGGTTTCTATATCCAAATCATCTCTTCAAAACCCTGCCAGGACTCCAAAACGCTCCAGACAACGCTCTCATCACTTATCTTAGTCAAGCCAAGGAGGTTTCCTTCAGAAAACATTGGTTAAGAATCTGTTGGTGATAACCTGTGGATAATTGTGCATAAATTGCCGACTTATCCACACCAAGATGAACACAGATCATGTATATGTTATCCACACTGGGATTATAACCCAGTATTTACGGGACTTTATAGGTGTTTACATTTAGTGTTCAGGGGGGCTATTATTTCTAGGTAATCGTTCTTTCTCATTCATCGTTTCTCGGTAACCTATCCGAGAGATGACTTAGGGGAAGTTTCCCGAAGCCCCACAAACATCTTCGGGAAACACCTCGCTGCTGTACTCACTTTACAAGGCACCTGGGCCACATCGCTGCGCTCCAGAACGTACTTTGCAAGCATGAAACCCAAAATGGGGTAGAGCAGGTCGTCACAGACAGCATGGTATGCGTTTCTTGCTGGGCCGTTGAGTTGTGTGGTGATGTTAAGATCACCCCAGAACCCAACGTCACCAGAGTAACCAACCGGCTACACCAAAGGGGCGCTGCCACACGGGATTTTTATAGATTTGCCCGACGTTTCAACGCCCCTTTTAATTTTATTGACAATTGTATCTAGTTCGTGGATAGTAGAAAAAATGCCTCTAACGTCCTTTTGTATGAAGACGCGTTTGTTTGAAGACATGAAAACCGCTCTGACCGAAGAGAAATCCAAGCTCGAAGCCGAGCTGGCTGGGCTTTCTCATCGCAAACCCCGCCCCAACGAGGCTGGACAAACTTTTGCGGTTCAATACGAAAATTTTGGTGAATCTGAAGATGAAAATGCTTCTGAAATTGCCCAATATAGTGATAACCTGTCGCTCGAGCAAGAACTTGAGTCGGCCTTAAAAGACGTCGAGTCTGCCATGAAGGCTATAGAAAATGGCACTTACGGGGTGTGTAAGTATTGTAAGCAAGTAATTTCTGAGGACCGCTTGCGCGCCAGACCCACCTCAACCTCTTGCATCGCCTGTAAAAAGACTCTGACTCAAGAGCTTTAGCATGCCATCGCGTCGATTTGTCATTCTACTTGCTATTTTAGCGCTCGGAGTGGCCGACGCCGCCTTAAAAGCCTTTGCCATTGCCACGTTACCCGATGAACAGACTGCCCTGAGCGGAGTCGAAGGGCAGTCTGTTTTGGCTTTCGCGCTTCATCGCAACCCCGGCATCGCCTTTGATATCCCGATCCCACTCACGATCGTCTTACCAATCACCGCCGTTATTTGCGTAGCCTTTGCGTATATAGCCTACAAACACCACCTGGACAACAAACCGCAATCTCTGGCTGCTGTGGCGGCGGTTATTGGCGCGCTTGGCAATGGGCTTGACCGACTCATCAACGGTTTCACCACCGACTACATCATTCTGTTCCAAACCTCAGCTATCAACCTATCCGATGTGCTTATCTTGCTAGGCATCGTGGGTGTACTTTGGTACGATAAAAACATCCCCAGTACTGCTCGCTATTAATTTGATCCAATACTTTGTCGCCTGCCCTCCATCGGCCTCACCGTAGCATTTACCTACGCCTCGGCCTTACTCGGTCGACTCCGCGTCTTGAATCAAATTAATACGCTCGCATTGCGACCAAGGCACCATTAATTTAAACAACTCCCCAAATACTTTTGTGTTATGGGTTTTTCTTTTGTTTATGCCTCAACACTGGTTGGCATCAAGGCTATTCCTGTAAGAGTCGAGGCCGATATCAGCAAGGGCCTGCCGCGCTTCACGATTGTCGGCTTGCCCGACGCTGCCGTCAGCGAATCACGTGAGCGCGTGCGTTCGGCTATGAAAAACAGCGAGCTTCCGTTCCCGAGAACGGCAATTACCATCAACCTCGCTCCGGCTGACGTACGTAAACAGGGCCCAATGTACGACCTTGCGATCGCCATGAGCATCCTTGGCGCCAGTGAAGTTATCGACAACCTCAAGAGCATGCAAAGAACCTTGTTCTTGGGAGAACTGGCGCTCGACGGGTCGATTAGACCGATTCGTGGTGTGCTCCTAGCAGCCTTGATGGCCAAAGTTCAGGGGTACGAGTCGCTAATCGTGTCGCACGATAACGCCGCTGAGGCCGCACTCGTCAAAGGCTTGCAAGTGTGCCCGGCCCGGTCGCTCCTGGAGGTCGTCAGCCACTTCAATAGCCCAAGCAAGCTAGTGCCGCAGCCGGAAACAGCCTTTGTGGGGAGTGATTATCTTGGCGAAGATATGCTCCACATCCGTGGGCAAGAACAAGCTAAGCGTGCGCTCGAGGTTGCGGCTGCAGGTGGGCACAATCTGCTCATGTACGGACCGCCTGGTAGTGGCAAAACCATGCTCGCACGAGCTTTGCCATCGCTCTTGCCGGGCTTGAGCTTTGAAGACATGCTCGAGATCACAGCCATACACTCAGTAGCGGGCCATCTGAACGAGAACGGCCAGCTTGTGCGCGAGCGACCGTTCCGCACGCCGCACCACACCGCGAGCGGCATTGCACTCGTGGGTGGGGGAGCCTGGGCAAAGCCCGGCGAGATTAGCTTGGCGCACCGCGGCGTCTTATTTCTGGATGAGTTTCCCGAGTTTTCGCGCCAGGTACTTGAAAACCTCCGGCAGCCATTAGAGGACGGGGTTGTAACCGTCTCGCGTGCAGCCGGAACCTACGAATACCCGGCTCGCTTTATGCTAGTAGCCTCGATGAACCCTTGCCCCTGCGGCTATCTTCACGACCCAAAACGTGAGTGCAGCTGCACCCCTCTACAAATTACTAAGTATCAACAAAGAATCTCAGGACCACTCCTCGATCGCATCGACATCGTCACCGAAGTCCCGCGCGTCGACATCGAAAAACTGTCTGCACTCGAACCCGGTGAGTCATCAGAGACTATTCGAGCCCGTATTCTAGAGGCGCGAATGTGCCAACGTCAACGCTACGCCGAAACTCCGATCACCACCAACGCTGAACTGCGTTCGTCGTCACTCCAAGAGCATTGCCAAATGAATAAAGATTGCCTGTCACTCATAAAAAGCGCGGTCGACCGCCTCCACTTGTCGGCTCGAGCTTACACACGCGTGCTCAAAGTAGCCAGGACCATCGCCGACCTGGCAGGCTCAACCGAACTCGCAACGACACACCTCGCCGAAGCGCTCCAGTACCGACCTAAAACATTACGCTCCTAAAGCAAAAGAGCCCTGCAGGGCTCTTTTGCTTAGTAACCAAGATAGTTAGCAGGATTCATGAACCTGCCGTTAGCAATCACTTCAAAATGCAGGTGCGTCCCCGTTGAACGGCCGCGTGAGCCACAGCGACCAAGTGGGTCGCCGGCGCTCACAATATCGCCCCTAGTTACATACAATGAGTGGAAGTGGCCATAACGGGTAACCAGGCCGTTGCCGTGGTCAATTTCAACAGCATAACCGTACGCGCCTTTCGAGCCCGCAAACTGCACAATGCCGTCCATGGCCGCGTAGTTATCGTTGGTCGAAGTCCCGTCAGCTCGACCGTTACAATCAATGTCAACGCCTGAGTGATACAAACTCAAACCACGCACGATGTAGTGCAAATCTGTCGGCCACACCATTTTTGCTCCCGGGGCCGGGGTGGACGAACCGCCAGAACCTGTTGGCGCAGGGGTAAACAGATCCTTCACACCTACAGAGCGCGTGGTCGGGATTGGCGCACTCAGCTGTCCGCCAGGAATGAGGAGACTCTGACCAATCCTAAGCGCGTCAGCACTGGCGAGATTGTTGTAAGCCAGAATAGACTCTGTGCCAACAGAGTATTTTTTACTAATGGCGCCTAACGTATCCCCGCTTTTTATGGTGTGTTGGACTCCGGAAACTGGCAAAATCGACAGCGACATGCCAGGTTTTATAACTGAACGAACCGTCAGGTTGTTAGCCCACAGCAAAGTGTTAAGTGAGATGCCGAATTGTTGCGAGATGGTCGACAAAGTATCACCTATAGTCACAACGTAAGCCTCCACGGTCGTACGCGGAACAGTGGATACAGCCGCCGATCCAGAACTTGTAACCGAGCTCCCCAGGGCTAAGCCGTTCTGACCAAGACCCGTCATTGATGACAATGGCTCGATATCGCTTGTTCCGCCAATTGGGGCGTGGAGCGCATCATCCGCAAACATGGGCACCGAGGCATAGTTAGTCACGTTTTCAAGAGAGCTATATTCTTCAATAACTTCAATCTCCTGCTTGGTCACAATGCTATACAAAATACTGCGTTGACCAAAAGCTTCAGACTCAGCACGTACTTCTCCAAAACCAAAGTTAACCACTCCAGCCACTCCAGCCACCATAATCACCACCGCGTGCACGGCGTAGCGGTTAGTGAGTAAGAACATAACTCGGTTTTTGGCCGGTCGGTAAAAATTACCCAAACGGCGACGCAGACCGTAAGATAAGCCGTAGACTGGTAAAATCAAATAACGCAGCAGTACCCGTCCAAACGGGCTAAACGCATCGGAAACTAAACCAAATAAGGCCAAAACCGTGGCCTTAAGTCGCACTAAGGCGCGAATAGCAATCAGACCAGCCCGAACGAAAAGTGGGATTTGAGGTTGATGCATGGATTTACAGTCTACCTTATTTTGAGGTTAAGGTCAAAAACTATGAACAACAATTTGGCCAACTTTAGACAAAAGTATTGACGTAGTTAGCCAAATAATCTACACTCCTGCCACTATGCATAAAGTTGAACGCCTAAACGACAGCCAAATAAAAATTACCGTTACCGTACCCGTCGAACAGGTGGAGCGCGGCATGCGCCACGCGGCTGAGCACATGTCTGTGGACATCAACATCCCCGGATTTCGTCCTGGTAAAGCTCCATACGAGGTGGTCAAAGAGCGCGTTGGTGACATGAAGCTGCTTGAGCACGCAGCTGAAGAAATTATTCGGGCTACTTTATCAGCTGCGCTCCTTGAGGAAGATCTGAACATTGTTGGTCAACCGTATTTTAATGTTGAAAAAATGGCCCCTGGCAACGAACTCGTTTACACCGCCGAAATTGCGCTCATGCCAACCGTAATCAAACTCGGCGACTACGAGTCACTCTCGATTAAGCCTGAGTCAACTGAAGTCTCTTCAGACGTTTTTGCACAAGCCAAAAAGG
This sequence comes from Candidatus Uhrbacteria bacterium, assembly GCA_943359345.1. Lineage (GTDB taxonomy): Bacteria > Patescibacteriota > Patescibacteriia > UBA9934 > UBA9934 > JAGORL01. The sequence continues at coordinate 1,660 of CALRHE010000017.1, read as the reverse complement.
ACCTTTTGCGCATGCGTACTCAAGAAGTTCGTGCCCAAGCTGGTCACGAACTCGCCAAGGGCAACAAAACCGTCATCAACATGACCATGAAGCGTAACGGCGTGGTGCTTGAAGGGGGAGAGGCGCAGAACCACGGTGTCTACACGGGCGAGGAATACTACATCGAGGGTTTCATCGAACAAATCATCGGCGCCAAGGAAGGCGACGAGCGCCAGTTTAAGCTCAAATTCCCCAAAGATCATTATCAGAAGCACCTCGCTGGTGAGGATGTCGACTTTGTCGTAAAAGTGAACGAAATCTTTACGCTCGAAGCTCCGATGTTCGATGACGTTTTCGCAGCCGGTCTAGGCTTCAAGAACATCGCTGATCTCGAGGCAAAGCTGCGCGAGAATTTGAGCGAAGAAAAAGTTGACCAAGAAACTCGCCGCCAAGAAAAGGCTGTTCTCGAGCTCTTGGCTGAGAAGTCGAACTTTCCGGTTATCAGCGACCTCCTTATCAACCAGGAGCTAGAGAAAATGATCTACGAACTCCGCCAGTGGGTGACCCAGAACGGTATGGAATTCGATGAATATCTAAAGTCAGTCAAGAAATCTGTCCCAGAACTTAAACTCGATTTTGCCAAACAGGCCTTAATCCGTATTAAGGTAGCTCTTATCCTCGAAGAAGTCGCTAAGAAAGAAAACATCGCCCCAACCCCCGAAGAACTCGACGCTGAAGTGGATCGCATCGGTGCTCAGGTCGCCAAAGATCCCGCTGCCAAGGAACACATTTTCAGCCCAGAGTACCGCGACCGCATCGAAGCCCAGCTACGTAATCGTAAAACTGTTGATTTCTTGAAAACCAAGATGATTAAAGCCTAAACACAAATTCGAGCCGCGTGGCTCGTTTTTGTTTAGCCTAGGGTGCCCCACCGAGCATCTCCCATGAGAACGAGAAAAATTGTGTGAACATCTCGGCGATAGACCTGGACTCGACGACTACGCAATATGGTTCGTCTTCTTTGACTGAAAAGAAAGCGATTTTGTGTCCGTAGATCGTGATCGCACAATCGAACGGAAACTTTTCGGGTAGATAGCGCACTTCACGCAGAGTGTTGGTTTGCAGGTAATTCTGCGCAGTGGCTGGCAGAATCAACTTGGTAAATACTCCAAGGTCTTCTCGACGTTTTAACCAGTCGGGAAAGTATTTTGGCAAATACTCCTCCATCTCCGGCTGGGATGTAGCCAAAATTTGTTTGATCTTTTGCTCCTTGATGGTCTCCAAGATGTCCTCAAATCCGATTTTAATGCCCTCAAGCCCAACATAGAGCTTGGCAACCGGGGTATCAATTTGGCGACCTGTAAGCGCCTGGATCTGAGGCATGACTTCGTTCACGATCTCCTCTTTCCTCTTGAGAAGCTGGAGCAACCGATTAGGGCTTTCCGGGGCGAAATACGCGACGTTGTTCTTACGAATTTGCGAAATAAACCCCTGCTTCTTAAGGGATTCAAGCGTCAAATACACAGTCGCTCTAGGAATTTCGGTCGATTTTGCTACCTCAAAAGCGGTTGCCTCAAGCTCTTTGAGCAACGCCACGTACACTGCAGCCTCATTTTCGGTAAGGCCGTAGAGCTTTAAAGCCTGCTGAATTTGCTTACTGTCATATTTCATAACAACAGTA
>CALRHE010000016.1 GCA_943359345.1 Candidatus Uhrbacteria bacterium | reverse complement strand
TGACGCCATCCGTGGCGTAATTAAATTTAATCTGGCCGACGTTGACGATCAGGTCATCATTAAATCAGATGGCTTTGCCGCTTACCACCTGGCTGTTGTTATCGACGATCACCTGATGAAAATTTCGCACGTGCTGCGAGGTGAAGAGTGGATTTCGTCTACGCCAAAACAAATCGTGCTGCACAACATGCTCGGACTCAAAATGCCGGTCTTTGCTCATGTGCCACTTATTCTCAACCCAGACCGCACCAAGCTATCCAAGCGTAAGGGTGACGTCTCGGTTGAGGGCTACCTAAAAAAGGGGTATCTACCCGAGGCCTTGATTAACTTCATCAGTACACTTGGTTTTAACCCAACCTCAGATAGAGAAATCTATACCCGCGACGAGCTAGTTAAGCACTTTGAGCTCTCTAAGGTGAACAGGGGCGGGGCAGTTATGAATACTGAGAAGCTAGACTGGATGAACCATGAGTACCTTATGCAGCTTACTGAGGCTGACCTAGTCAGCGTTGTACAGCCCTTCCTCAAGGCCAGCATGGATAATGATCTTGTACGCCGAGCCTTGATAGTAGAACGTGAGCGCAGTAACCGACTGGATGAGTTTGAAGAGAAACTCCAACCATATCTATTCGCTATCGAGTATCCTAAAGACATTCTGGTTTGGAAAAAGGCCAGTGCCGAAGACGCGCTTCAGCAACTTGAGGGGATACGCTCTGTTGTGGCAGAACTTGGCGATGAGACCTTTGCACAGATCTCACTACTCGAGGTAGCCGTAAAAGGGTATATTGGAGCTCAAGGCTTACACAATGGCAACGTGCTTTGGCCGTTACGTGTGGCTTTGTCAGGAGCTGAAAAATCTGCCAGCCCGTTTGAGTGTTTATGGGTGCTTGGCAAACACGCCTCACTGACACGGATAGACACGGCGATTGGACTACTTAAATCATAGGCTTTTCAAAAGCATGACCTGGAGGCCGCTTAGGATAATTTCAGCCAGTGTGCTTACGCTGCTAACGTTTGCGGCTGGTTCGGTTGTCTGGGCAGCCAGTGTGACACCTGAGGAGATAAATGATCTTCAATCTGAGATCCAAAATCGTAAAGCGCAAATCGAAAGTATTAATAGCCGCCTGTCAGAGTATAAGCAACGTATCGCCGAGTATTCTAGATTGGCGTCATCGTTACAGAACGAACTTGCCATCTTAGAGAACGAAACGGCAATCACTGAACTTGATATTGCAGCCACCCAAAATTCTATTGAAGAAGAAAATCTTCATCTGGCAATTCTTGACGCTAATATTCAGACTACTGATGCCAGGCTGACGCGCGAGAAAGATTTATTGAATAACTTATTGTTTGAAATCAACCAGCAGGATAAGCAGGGGGGGACTTTTGAGATGATTATTGGGGCGAGGAATTTTAACGACGTATTTTCCGCAGCTTCAGAGTTACAAAGCATTAACACTGACCTGCGCCAAACTCTGGTGGCTACCCAACAAACACGTGACACGCTTGAGGATAAAAAGCTTGAACGCGAGAAGCGCTTAGACAGCTTGAGTAATTTTCAGGTTGAACTGGATACAAAAATCGCTCAACTAGATGCTAAAATCAAGGCTAAAGAAGTACTGAACGCTGAAACTCAAGAGTCAGAGCTTGAATACAGGGTGCTCATGAGCGAGCTCAGACAAGAGCAGCAGGGCATCACGCAGCGAATTAATCAAATTCAACAAGACATTGAAAAGCGTTTAGCTGAATCAGATGACAGCGGGGATACCACGGTAATCTCATGGCCGGTCATGGGTCGTATAACCACAACATTTCACGACCCTACGTATCCGTTTAGATATTTATTTGAACACGGTGGACTTGATATTGCTGTCCCGCAAGGAACCCCCATAGAGGCTTCAGCACCTGGTTATGTGGCTTGGGCGCAAACTGGACGCCAATACGGCAACTACGTCATGATCATTCACTCAAATGGTTTTGCGACCCTATACGCACACATGAGTCGAATTGATGTTACGGTTGATCAATACGTAACCCGTGGCAGCATCATTGGCTTATCAGGTGGACGTCCTGGTACTCAGGGCGCAGGCTTTTCAACGGGCCCACATGTACATTTCGAATTACGTAAAAATGGTCTTCCAGTAGATCCAATGCCATACCTGCCGTAGAGCTGCGACTGTTTATTCAAAGTCTCACAAACGAAGATTATTTAAGGGGTAGTTGGATACCATCAAATCATCCTAGGGCGTTTAAATGCGTTGTTGTTTTTGCGGTTTTATCGGTTAGGAGTTCACTTGGTAGCTCGATGCAGGATTAGTCATTACAAAATTAGATATTAGCAGCTATTAGATAATAGTTATTAGCCGTTTAAAGGTGGGATAAGGCCAGGAGTGGCGGGCGATGCGTGGATTATAGGCTATTTTTATATCATGTGTCGTATAAGGTATATTGTATGACACATAGAAATACCTTCCTATATAATCATTCAGCCAGGGCCTCAATACCCCATTCGTCTATCAACGCAGCTGCCATCTCATGGTTAGTGACTACAAAAAACACGTCCGGTCGCATCTGGTCATCCCCTACTGAATCTGGCGGGGAAGTCGCATCAGATTAATTTGATAACTGTTTTAGATCTTCAAGAAGTTCTGTTACATGTGTAGCTGGTTTTACGCTTTCATAAATTTTCACAACCTTACCCTTGGGGTTGATTAGAAAGGTGTTACGTTTAATGCCGTCGTATTCCCTACCCATAAACTTCTTCTTGCCGTAGGACTCATAAGCCTTGCACACAGCCTTTGATTCGTCAGCGAGCAAAGGAAAATTAAGACTTTGAGTTTGTGCAAACTTCGCATGGCGCTTGACTGAATCAGCAGAAACTCCGAGTACAACCGCTCCAGCTGCAGTTAAGCGAGCTTCATTGTCACGAAAGCTGCAGGCCTCAACAGTGCACCCGGGTGTCATGTCCTTGGGGTAGAAATACAACACCACCCACTTGCCTGCATAGTCACTGAGCTTGTGAGTCTTCCCTGTTTGATCTGCAAGCTCAAACAGCGGCGCTGATTTGTTGAGAAGATCGTTTAACATACTCAATATGATTAACGCACATAAACACGGTTGCCGAAACGTACATCAATGTAGCTTGGTAGCTCATCAGCTGTAAAGCGTTCCTCGAGCACGGTTTTTAAGACCGTGAGCTCCGTCTCAACGTTTTGAGTGGCATCGAAGAGAATAAGATATGCTTGGTCACTTGTGACCGCGAACCACGGTAAGCTGGTGTCATCACTTACGTATTCAACTGGGCTGATACCCATAGCTCGCAGCCCGTCACTGAACTGAATAATGTTTTTTATGATTGTATCTGTGAAAACCTGGTCATCAGAACTACGCGCTAGAGCATTTTTTTCTCTAAGGATGGGCATGTCTTGATGAATGACAGCTGGAGCGGATTCGGATAATGCGGTAGCTCCAACTTTTTCGAGCACAGCTGCTTGCTCGGCTGGCTCTGCGGCTCGAATAACTTTACCGGTCGGAGCAATCAAGTAAACATTGTCTCCAGAGCGTAAGGCTACCATGAAGATGTCCTCGATTACGTCAACGCGCAAGGTTGAGCCATGTTTCTGAATGCTGGCTGATTTAAGTGGGAAAAACTGCGGCAGTATAGCCTCAGTACCCTTGGCGTCAAAAAACCACCGATGACTATTGGGTAAAATCAGAAGTCTCTTCAGATCTAACTGCTCCTGGATTTTATTACTAATGTCTTCCGGATTAAGCGTCACAGTGCCGGTGACTTCGATGGTCTCAATACTCAGGTACGGGCCATATACAAGGCCTGCTCCCGCCGTGATGGCCAGTGTCATGACAACCACAGCCACTACCCAAGGCCAACGACGACGAGGGTTTTCTTTACGCGGAAACAAGGGGTTGCTGGTTTCATGCAACTCGTAGGACTTGGCCTCAAAAAAGCGCATGAAATTCCTCCGTTGCATAGTTACACTACCAGACGTGGTAGTAACGGATTAATTCTGGTGACAATTTCGTAATTGATTGTACCAACTCGTTCCGCCATATCGTCAGCCGTCACGGCGTGCATGCCAGCCCGACCAAGCAGAGTGACACTATCCCCTGCCCTAGCAGCCGGTACCGTGGAGACATCAACCATAAACATATTCATACAAATATTTCCCAGCACATTGCAACGCGTGCCCCGAATAATCACCTCGCCTCGGTTAGACAGCTTACGATCATACCCATCATAATAACCTACTGGTAGGACGGCGATACGCATGGGGCGGTTAACCACAAACTGACCACCATAACCCACCTGGCTGCCAGGGGCCACATTTTTTATTTGCGCAATGGTTGTATGCCAGGCCAGCACGGGGGTTAAATCTATCCGCTGACGGCCTAGTGTGACCGCTCGGCGTACTCCGGCTGACGGCCATTGGCCATACAGAGCGATACCGCAACGTACCAGGTTGTATTGTGAGTCCGATTTAGTCAGCGCGGCAGCTGAACAGGCCATGTGCACATACTGCGGTTGGATACCATTTTCAGCCAGCCCGGCAACCAAGTTCTCAAAACTGTGCATTTGAGCAAAAGTTGGTTCTGGTCGATCAACATCTTCGGAGCTAGCAAAATGCGAACCGACTCCAGTTACAATTACACGTTCGCCAACTGTTTTCAGAGCCTCAATGACGCCGTCAAGTTCGCGTGCATCCATGCCCTGACGATAAAGACCAGTTTCGAGCTTGAGATTCACATACGCAGTAGTTCCAAGTGCCTGAGCGGCTTGTGCTAGCTGTATAACTGTCTCAACGTCATAAACTGTTTGAATTATGCGCGCGGATACAACTTCAGAAAAACGCATCGGCAAAGTAAGACCGAGAATAAAAATTGAACAGGTGGGATCGAGTCCACGTACAGTTAGGGCCTCATCAATGTTATCAACCGCAAAAATCTTCACATTTTCACGTAAAGCTAGACGGACAACTTCGCGTAGCCCGTGTCCATAAGCGTTCGACTTCACGACCGCACAAAACTCCACTCCGGGGGTAAGCACGGAGCGGAGGTTAGCTAGATTGCTGGTTAAAGCTGCCGACGAAATTTCAACCCAGGTTTTGTGGTTAGGCGCAACGGTCACAGCTACTTACGGGGCTGCAAATGTGTCTTTCCAGCCATGTAAGGCTCAAGCACTGAGGGAATGTTGACGCTGCCGTCTTGGCGTTGGTAGTTTTCTAGAATAGCTACCAACGTGCGACCAATCGCAAAGGCCGTACCGTTTAGGGTATGCACAAATTTTGTTTCGCCTTCAGCATCTTTGTAACGGGTGTTCAAGCGACGAGACTGAAAATCAGTACAGGTACTAGTTGAATGCGTTTCTCGATACTTTTCTTGCGAAGGAATCCAGGCTTCGATATCAAATTTACGGGCCGCTGGCAGACCAAGATCGCCAGTGCACTGCTTGATCACCCGGTACGGTATACCCAAACCCTGCATCAACTCTTCTTCAATCGACAGCAACAATTGATGCTCGTTATCCGACTCTTCAGGTGTCGTAAAGCTAAACATTTCAACCTTATCAAACTGGTGAACGCGAATAATCCCGCGCGTGTCCTTGCCATAGCTGCCCGCTTCTCGGCGGTAACAAGGTGAGTAACCAATGTAACGGATAGGTAGCTGCTTAGCAGCTAATGTTTCATCCATGTGCATGGCGCCCAGTGATTGCTCGGCTGTGCCGATGAGGTACAGGTTGTCCTTGGGTAGATAGTAAATTTCATCGTGACCACCATGCTCAAGATAACCCATGGCACGCATAACGCGAGCACTCACCAAGTGCGGCACAGTGGCTGGTATAAAACCGTGACGAGCAGCCACAGACATGGCGTACTGGACGAGCGCAAATTCTAGCAAGGCGCCATCACCCGTGAAATACACAAAGCGAGCACCGCTCACCTTGGTGGCTCGTTCGGTATCAATAATGCCAAGTATTTCACCTAGCTCCTGATGATCACGCGTTTTGAAATCAAACACCGGGCGATCCCCCACCTCACGTACCACCTCATTTTCAGCCTCTGATTGTCCAATCTTGACGTCACTCAAGGCTGGGTTTGGAATTTTATATAAAAGTTCGCTGAGCTCTTCAAGCAGCGGATTGTACTCAGACTCAAGTGTCTCGGCCTTGCGATCAATCAAACGCATCGATTCTATAACCAGCTGACGCTGTTCAGCAGTAGCCTTAGTGATATCCTTTGAGGCCTCATTCTTTTGAGCCTTAATGCCATCTAGCTCTGTTTTCAAAGAGCGTACTCGGCGGTCGAGCTCGAAAATCCGATCAGTCTCGATCTCAATATTCTTAGCCCGAGCGGCGTCTCTAAAAAACTGAGGCTGTTCACGAAAGCTTTTGATGTCGATCATACGAGGGCAGATTTGTTTGTCTTTAGCAATGAACTCTTAAACGTGTCTGGATGATAAGGTTTTAGCACAACCGTGGAGGTCTCGTCACCTGTAGCCTGTTGGAATCTTTTGAAATCAGCCGCAAGCTCGGTTTGATCATAACCAAAGGCCACGATATCCGGCCGAAGGCGCTGAAAGCACAGATACGAGCCTAACTCACTATCCCCGGCCACCACTTCGTGAACATCACCGAGCTTCTGAAGGGCCGCTAGACGTTCACCGAGCTTGCGCTCAGGAGCGCGCTTTTTAAGTTGCTCGATGATTAAGTCTTGGGCCACCGCTACCACAACCTCATCGGCCTGGTCGCGAGCCTCTGATAAAAAGGCTAGATGACCAGGGTGTAGACCATCGAATGTTCCAAATACTAGTACCTTCGTCATAAACTATCTGTCTCGTCTCCAGAGTTTTTTGGTTTAAGTGTCGGGAAGAGAATGACCTCTTTGAGACTCGGTGAGTTAGTAAGGAAAGCCACTAGCCGATCAATACCAATGGCCATACCACTCGTTGGTGGCATGCCGTGCTCGAGCGCTGACAAAAACTCTTCGTCGAGGGGCTGAGCCTCATCGCTCCCTTGCTGGCGTAACGCCTCTTGATCAACAAAACGTTGACGTTGATCAATGGGGTTGTTGAGTTCGTGGTAATAGGCGTTAATAATTTCCGCACCAGCAATAATAAGCTGAGCGGATGCACTTTTCGTAGGGTCATCGGGTGACGCCTTAGCTAACGGCTTTAATTCAACTGGATAATCGAAGATCCAGGTCGGCTGATAAATTTGAGCTCGCGCCGTCTTCTTATAGAGCTGGTCGTAGTGCTCTCCGATACCAAAACAATTACCAAAGTCAATTTTTAAATCCGTGGCTCGTACGGCCGCGATGAGTGACTCAACAGTACGATGTTCATCTATGTCAATTCCGGTCACTTCTAGAATGGCTTCTCTAAAGGTTTTACGAGGCCATTTGGCTGCAAAATCAATTGGCTGAGTCTCCTCGAGGTACGCGACACTTAACGTACCGACCGACTCCTGAATGACGTGGCGCATGACATCCTCCAAGAAATTAACGAAAAAATCCTTAGAAGGAACGTATGCCCAGTAAAGTTCAATGGTCGTAAATTCTGGGTTATGGGCATAGTCGATGCCTTCATTCCGAAATAATCGGCCGATCTCGTACACCTTTTCGAAACCACCAGCGATCAAACGTTTTAAATACAACTCTGGTGCAATACGGAGGTATAGATCCGCATCCAGAGCATTGTGATGGGTAACAAAGGGTCGTGCATTGGCACCGCCCGGGATGGCCTGTAGAATCGGAGTTTCGACTTCAAGAAAGTTTTGTTCGTCAAGATAACGACGAAGACTTGAAATCAGCTTTGAGCGAACGATGAATTTTTGTCGGACGGCTGAATTAGAGATTAGATCGAGCTCGCGATGACGGTAACGAGTTTCAACATCCTGAAGCCCGTGCCATTTTTCTGGGAGTGGTAATAAAGCCTTGGCTAGAAAACGAATACTTGATACTAGTACCGACTTTTCACCAGTTTTTGTAACAAAGGCCGTACCCGTAACTTCAAAAAAGTCCCCGACATCGGCGTGATCAGAAAAAGTTTTATAGGCATCCCCCAAATCATCCTTACGCAAGACCGCCTGCATCAAGCCAGACTCATCTTCGAGACGCAAAAATGTTAGGGCACCAATATTTCGTAAAGCCCGAGCTCGACCAGCAATGGTTACCTGTTCCTGGCTGGCCAAAAAATCGTCAAAGGCCTTGAGGACGGCGCTGACGTCGTGAGTGCGCTTGACATCACTAGGATACGGATCAATTCCGTGCTTCTCGAGCGACCGTAAGCGTCCGATACGTACCTCTCGTTCTCCAATGTTCATAACGCGTGCCCCCAATTACTCAATCGATAAAATCTCGTACTCCATTTTACCTGATGGCGCGCTGACTTCTACGAAGTCCCCGACTGAATGGCCCAGAAAGGCGTTTCCAATGGGTGACATGTTGCTAATCTTGCCCTCAATCGGGTTAGCTTCATTTTCTCCAACAATCTCAAAGGCTCGTTCTAGCTTACCTAGCCTGGCTTTAAAGCTAGAGCCAACACCAATTTGCCCACCCTTTTTTTCATCAACCACCACAGCGTTCACGAGCATGTCGTGGATATTTATAATCCGAGTCTCGTTTAACGCCTGCTGCTCACGAGCCTCGTGATAAGCAAAATTCTCTGATAAGTCACCCATTTCTTTGGCGTCACCAATTTTTTGAGAAATCTCTGGGCGCAGAACCTTAATCCGCCGCTCGAGCTCTTTTTTGAGCTCAAGCAGCGCTGTTGAAGATAGATAAGTTGGACCGTCGGTCATAAAAAAAGTTCAGTCTTGAAAGCGCAAGACGCCGTGCAACGGCGTCCAGTAGATAGAATGATGATGCCTGAGACCACTTAGCCCGTCAAGCCGGTGTTGTTAGAGTCCATTAAGGTGCCGATCAACGCTTTAATGGATGAATTTTTCTTTACCGAAATATACATGTACGTGTTGCTGCAGTCGTTGTCGTGTAATAAAGTAAATCAAATGAGACACAATTTGAGGTTGACCTACCCAGGTACTTTTATGCACCCGTTTGAATTTAGCTACTTTTAGTAGTCGTCGCAGTACCAAACGATCGTTCCTGCGGCTCTCAGGTATGTCGAAGGATACAATACAAACTTCCCTATTAATGGAAAAATTTGATTTGGCCTTTCGTGTCATACAGTGGTGGATAAGCACAGCTACACCTTCCTGAGTAATACGGATTAGCTGCCCATCACGATGATCAAGAAAAACTTTGATACATTTCAGATCAACCAGACGCTGAATATTTTTATCAAGTGCAGGTAGTCGATTCACTAACCAGCGCATCTTGATTGTCTGATAAAGTACATAATCCACCGGGATTCTTTGATTTTTCCGCTGGCAACAAACAACCTCCCAGAGCATTTCAAGAAGACTAGTCGTATGCGATGAAAGTCGAAGCATTCGGTCCATAAGGATGCCGATCGGAGTATTAATGGATCGACTTACTAACGATTAGCAAAGTACCACATTAAAATATCGTGTGTGATTGGGACTGCAGCTGTTTCTTCACCCCCCTGCTCGACCAAAACAGTAATCACGATTTCTGGGTTATCAAACGGAGCAAAACCCGTAAACCAGGAATGTGGGTCATGGCTGCTGGACCATTGAGCCGTACCTGTTTTGCCGGCTACCGCCACCGGAATCGTCTGAAGTGATCTAGCACTTCCCTGCGTGACCGTTTGACGCATGCCGTCACGAACAATTTCAACAATGTCGTCAGTCAGGATATCTGCGTTTGCTTGATCATTACCCATAACCAGGTGCGGGGTTACTAACTCACCCCCATTCGCAAACACAGCTGTAGCGCGCGCCACCTGGAGGGGCGTCACCAGCAGATCGCCTTGCCCGATGGCGATGTTATAAGTGTCACCTATGTACCAGGGCTCACCCTTAGCTGCCTGTTTCCAGTTTTTTGAGGGTAAAAAACCGTCAGCCTCACCTTGGAGATCGACCCCGGTCTTTTGACCGAAGCCAAATGTTAAGGCTGCTGTCATGAGCTTTTCAAGTCCCAGGCCAGGAAACGACTCATTGCCACCGCCAATCATATAGAAAAAGGTATTAACGGAGTCAGCGATAGCGTGATAAACGTCTGTGACTCCATGGCCACCCGGTCTCCAGTCCGGAAAAAAACGATTACCCAGCATAACGCCACCTGAAGACAAAAAGGTGGTCTGTGTGGTGATAATCCCATTGGCTAGCGCAGCCGCCGCAAACACGGGTTTTATGGTTGAACCAGCTGGGTATTCACCAGCTGTAGCTCTGGGGAAAAGTGGTGTGTTTGGATCTTCAAGTAAAGCAGCGTAGGTGTCAGGGCTAATCCCGTTAGTAAACAGATTGGCATCAAAACTTGGTGATGAAACCAGGGCTAAAATTTCACCGTTATCCGGCTGCATAACCACCACGGCTGCCCGCTCCGTGGGTTGATCACTTAAACGTTCTTCCAACACGATTTCAATATAGGCCTGTAAACGTGCGTCTAGAGACAAGGTCAGGTCATGACCATCAACTGGCTCACGACGTGACACCACACGTATAGCCCGCCCTAGAGCATCAACCTCAACAATCTCTTCACCAAATTGACCGCGCAAATCATCTTCATGCCAGGCTTCCAGTCCTTGCTTTCCCAGACTATCAAAACGACGGTAGCCCTTAGACGCCAAGCTTGGATATTCTTCAGGATTGACTGGGCCGGTATATCCAAGTACGTGCGAGAGTGTTGGAATCGCACTGGTGTAGTAATGTCTTTTTTCGGCGAACTCGAGTGTGAAACCTGGATAAGCATCGGCTTGGGCCAAGAAGGCCATAGCCTTTTCATAACGAATATCTTCGGCCAACAAAACTTGTTCGTCAGCCTCAGCTGCTGCCAGAATATTTAAAAGTGGTGCCGCCGGAATCTCAAGTTGTACTGCTACTGCCTGCACAGACGTGTGTACATCGGGCCAAGTAGGAATATCTTGCGGCCACACAATTAAACGGAAGCTGGGAAAGTTTTCAGCCAATCCGAGTCCAGTTCGGTCTTTAATAATTCCACGGTGTGATGGGATTACGTTAATCCGAGTTCGATTTGAGTCAGCTATGTCTCTGTAGTAGCTAGCCTGCCCAACCTGGAGATAAGCCGATCTAGACATCAATAGACCAAAGGCTAAGGTCACCAGTAAAAAACCTAAACGCCAACGCCCCAAGACTACCGGAGAGTTCAGACTGGCCCACTTGGTACGTTGACGTTCAGGACCAAGAACCATGGTTTCGATCCGACTGTCACCATTGTCAGATAAAAACCAATCAGGTCGCTCCTTGGTAAGGCCGAAAATATTGCGTTTCTGATTAGTGCGGGAACGAAATATCATAAGACTGACCCTTGCTCACAAATTTACCACGTGACCAGCCTAAGAAGCGACGAATATATGCACCGAAGACGAAGACCCCGATAATCGTCATTAAAATAGTCATCAACCCCTGTTGCGCCAGGCTGCCAAAATTTAAGGCTCGATCAGAAAAAATTGCCCAAAACATCAGCCAGACCAAACGACCAACTATATACGCCACGGCTATGGCCGTGCCAACTCCTAGTAAGGCCCAAAACGATCGCTTAGCAAAAACTGGCAGAGTCAAGGTAGTCGCGACTACGGCCGCCACTAAACCTGCAAACATAAGCCCGTCTCCAAGGCCCCGAATCTCAAGTAAAAAACCAGAGGCCAGAATCCACCAGGCGCCAACTACCACTGAACGTTCATGCAACACGATAATACCCACGACAAGTGCTAACGGGAATAAACGATACGGCTCAGGTAATGACACCACTACGCCTGTTTGAAGCGCCAGCGTAACCAGGAACAGCAATCCGTACGCAGCCTTAGCCATCATAGGCCGGTTGGTGGTGGCAGTATTAACAAACTCGTCCATTCGCGTGGTTCGTAGAGTAACTCAATAAACGCGTGTTGAAAGGGTGCACTCTCAACCGCAACAACCTCAGTCACGAGGCCAATAATCAAGCCCTCACGAACCAAACCATCTAAACCGCTTGTAACCACCAAATTGCCGGTGCCAAGCTCAGCATCTTGGGGTATGAAATCCATTATCAGGACCGCACCCTGCCTACCCTCCACCAGGCCGATAGTTCGATTTGCCCCCAAGACCGCAGCCGGTATACGGCTTTGCGGGCTTGTGACTAATCTGACTACCGAGCTCGTTTGGCGCACACTCTCAATCATGCCAAACAAAACTCCGTCATCAATCACAACCGCTGAACCAGTTTGGACACCATCAAGTTCGCCCTTGTCGATCAAAACTCGGGTAACGTCATTATCTACGGCTCGGGCTATGACGTGTGTAGATAGGCCGGTAGCTTGGGCCTTGGTCGTATACCCAAGCAGCGCCCGAAGTTCAGTTATTTCCTGCTCAAGTGTTGCAACACTAACCGCCTCGCGTGCCAGTGTCCTGGTAGTCGCCTCGCAAACTTCAAGTTGCTCCAATAACGATTTCTCGGAGCGGGTAAAACCTATCAAACCAGTACCGATGTTTGTGCCAACTCTTACCAGACCTGCCTCAACACGTGCGTAAACACGTGCCAGGGTGGGGATGCGTAAGAGTAGCCAAAAAAACAAAATCACCCCAAGAAAAGTTGCGCTTACCAGGGTAGCTCGACGAATAGCTACAGATTTAGGGCGTAATTTAACCATGCTAAGCGAGGTAAGAAAACTTAAGCTAACGTGGTTGGTAGCGCGAGGTCGTTTAATAGAGCCTCATTATCAAGCAGCGTGCCCGCTCCCCTAACCACGGCAGTCAATGGATCCTCAGCTACTCTTACAGGGATATCAGTTTCACGAGCAATGGTACGTTCGATACCGCGTAAAAGCGCACCCCCGCCTGTAAGCACGATCCCCCGTTCGTAAATATCTGCCACCAGTTCAGGTGGGGTCAGCTCAATTGTTGCCTTAATGTTTTCAACGATGGTCTGGACCGATCTATACAAGGCCTCACGAATCTGCCCGTCATGAACAATCACCTGCCGTGGCAGGCCGGTGAGTAGATAGCGACCACGCATTTCAATATCAAGTGACTGGCCAAGGTCAATTGTGCTACCAATTTTACATTTCACTTCTTCGGCCACCCGTTCACCAATTAACAGATTAAAAATATCGCGAGCATATTGGGTGATATTTTTAGTCATCTCATCACCGGCGGTAACTAATGACTTCCAGATTACAATACCCCCAAGCGCAATGACAGCGATTTCAGTTGTACCACCCCCGATATCAACCACCATGCTACCGACCGAATCCTCAACCGGAAGTCCGGCCCCAATGGCTG
>CALRHE010000015.1 GCA_943359345.1 Candidatus Uhrbacteria bacterium | reverse complement strand
AGCGGTTCGAGGGTCTTGCAACTTCTGCAAACCAAACTCGACGACTTCGGCCACGCGTTGAGAACCCGTGGGGAGCAAAACAAGCTCGTGTCCGCACCCGATGATCGCCTTCTTTTTCTCGCCGATCATCCGCCGCGCCGTGTCGTCGTCGAGCACACCCTAGATGTTTTTCTGCGCGATCGCGTCCTGTTCACCTTGGAGAGTGCGGATGCGGCGGGTGAGCTCGTTTCGCTTGCGCTCCGTGTCTTCCGCTGCCGAGCTCATGTTCGCCTCGATAGCGATTTTGAGCATCGCGGCAAGCTCCGGCTTAATGGCATATTGCGAAATGAACCCGTCGAACTCCGTATGAACCGTCTCCTTTGAGATATTCGTTTTCTTGCAGGTGCGGCAGTGATAGTGGGCATAGCGTTTGGTTCGTCCCTTCGACCAACTTCCCAAGTAGCGCGTCCCGCACGAATGAACCAAGAAGCCACGCAACGGAAAGTCCTCGCGTTGCATCTGATATTTTGGCTGTTTGTGGTTGCGGCCGTCGAGGATGGCCTGCACGCGATCGAACAGATCGGCCTCGACAAGCGGGGGATATGTGCCAGGCCACTCTTTTCCGAACGCGACGATCAAACCCTTGTAGATCGGCTTGCGGAGGATTTTGCCGAGTTCCCGAACGTCGATGTTCTTCCCGGCTTTCGTTTTGAAACCGTCTCGCTTGAGCTTGTTCGCAACTTCCTGTGGCGTATAGCCGCTGCCGACAAGCTCGAAGGCGCGTCGAACATGACTTGCAGACGGTTCAACCGGGATCAGGTTGGTTGTTTTTCGTCCGCCACTGTTGTGGTAACCAAGTGGTGCCTTCCAAACCCATCGGCCGTTTTTGACCGCATCTTCCATGCCGCTTTTTGATTGATCGGCGCGGGTCTCGTTATCGAACTGCCCTTGCGCGGCGATGACATTTTCCATGAAGCGGCCGGCTGGTGAATCGGCGACGGGTTCCGTAACAGAAACGACGCCGATGCCTAGCTTGCGAAAAAAGAGCTTGAGGATGGTGAAGTCCTCGGAGTTTCGTGAAAGGCGCGTGATGCGATAAACCACGAGATGATCGACTTTCCCCTTGTTCTTTTCGCACCACCGCATCATCTCCTGCAACCTCGTGCGATCCGTCGTCTTTGCGCTTTCGCCCTCCTCCATCCACGGTGCGTGGACGAGTTCCCAACCCTGTTCCGCAATATATTTGCGACACCCATGTTCCTGCACGCTCAAACTAGACCCGTCTTTCACCTGGTCGGTGGTCGAGACGCGGCAATAGGCGATGGCTTGGGGTTTGTGGGGTTGGTCCATACCTGTTTTGCGAAACGAACTCACGCGGAAGTTTTTGCTGTGCGTTGTTCCCGGAGCTCGCGGACGGCTCGATAAAGACGGTTCTCGAGGTTGGTTTCGTAGCGGGCGTAGATCCCGTAAAGGCGTTCAACGACTTCCGCCCCGACCCTAGGAGTGTATCCCTCGTTCTCGACCGTCTCCTCATAGGTGGCCAGTCCTTCCTCCAGCTGGCCCAACACGTCCGTGCGTCGCCTGACGACCTTTCGCGGGTTGAGAACGGACCGCACAAACTCCCGCTCGGCTTTGGCGACGCGGTGCAGTTTGATGTAGTTGGTCACTACACGTTCAAGGAGGAGATTCTCCAAAACACCGTGAGGGGCACACTCGGCACGAAGTTCGTCCAGGATGTCGAACTCTATACCTTGCTCGTATTCCGTAAGCGTCTCACGCAAAATGCCATGCGAGAGCGCATTGAACTTGGAGACGGCTTTGCCTGTCTCCGTCTGCGGACCGCCCTGTGGCATGTGTTGTATTTCATTGTCCATACGCTTCGATGATGAACTGGGCAAAACCGTTGAGAGCAACGGTGAGCTCGTCTCTCGCGTTCTCGTCCCGTATTTCCAACCGATCGAACTCCTTGCGGAGCTTGGCTTTGAGAGCCTCGTGATCGACCATAACCGAACATGGCGACTGTGCGCCACATCCGGTCCAAGTCCTTCTCGGCACCGAACGACATTAGGTTTTTGAAGTCCGCCAGTGCATACGAGGAACTCTCGCCAGCACCGGCCGACACGCTCACATTTTCATCACATCCTCGACGGAAAAGTGGGACACCTTCCCGCCGCGCGTTTGAATGGTGATGTCCTGGTAGTCCCGCTTCTCGATCGCCTTCAGGAGCTCAAGCGCACCGACGCCTTTGCCATCCGCTTCCTTTTTTCCGTGGACGACCCAGGTCTTGTCGTCTTTCTTATGCACACGAACGCTCGTGTAGTCGCCGGAGCGTACGAGCTCGATGAGTTTGCGTTCTTTGTCTGTGAGTTTGTCTTTTCCGACGAGCACGTCGGCATAGAGGTCGATGAAGGTCTTGTAGGGAATGGTCGTGTTATGCCCAAGCTGTTTGAGCAGATCGTTCACGATATTGTTGACATTGATGTAGGCGAACGATGTGTTTTTCGAGGCGAAGTTGATGAAGTAGGTCGTGCTGTAGAACGCAACCTCCCCGTCTGCCGCGACTGTGAGCACCATCTGCATTTGGAGCATGGCGTAGCCGATGGCCATGAAGGCGTATCCCGCCGGAGTGTCCATTTGACCGTCCTTTGTCGTGGTAATTGGCTTACAGCGTTCGAGAAATGCCCGGTGTAGACCTTTGAGCTGTTCGTTTTCAAAACCAAGCCCGCGTAGTTCGAGGACGATTTTCAAAAAGACGAGCTCGACGAACGAAAACTTGTGCCATTTTCCATCCTCGGCCTGCGCGTCACGCAGAAGTCCCATCGAAGCCAGGTTGTTGATCTGACGGTAGGTGAGCGGACTGTCCGACACCCTATATCGGCGGCGCTCCAAAAACTCGCGGAGCTTGTATTTCTCGTCCGCCTCCAAAAACTTTAGTTCCGCATCATCAGACACCATGAGCATAGTGAGAAAATACTAGCATAACGAAAGTGTACATGCAAGTACACTTTGAAAATATCTGCAGAAATGTCAAAACCCGGGTCGCGCAAGTGCAGCGCTTCCCGGGTTCGAGTGGATCGAGTGACCTCCGTTTCCATGCGATCCGTGCATGGGGAGGGGTTGAGCGTGCCCGTTCTAGGATGGGCTGCTCGGAAAGAACGATCTGTGGCGGAGGCCTAGAACCTCCGGGCGACTAGCGGCGGCCGAACTTGGCCTGCAGGTCGGCCATCGTGGCCTGGGTCATCATCGGCGTGGCCATCGGCTCCGGGGTCGGGACGCTCATCGCGACCGGCTCCTCGGCCTTCGGCTCCGGCTTGGCGACCACGGTCCCAGGGACCACGGCGACCGTCACAGAGTAGTAGCCTCCGTGCATCCCAGAGGCGTGAACCGCCGAGATGACCGTGCCGACGATCCCCTGCACCGCGATGTTGCCCTCGTACCATCCCTTCTCCAGATCGACGAGTGCGATCTGCGCACCGTCGTGTCCCGGGACTGCCTTGGGGTCCTTCCACCAACCCGCGGCGATCATGCGGTTGGTCGGGCTACCGAACGAGACCACGATGGTCTCGGTGTCGGTGACCGCGGCGGCACCGGCGGCCTCCTCGAGGGCCTCGAGCTGCACGTCGACCGCATCGAGGGCCTCGGCGGCCTTCGGGCGCCAGCTCCGCACGAACTGCATGGCCGCCGGGACCGAGACACCCAGCGCGTTCGCCAGGTCGGGCCAGCGGTCGATAGGGCCGGAACCGCTGACTGCGCTGCGGAGTCCCTCCACGAACTTGCCGGTCTCCCAGCCGTCCTTGCCGCTGATGGCGCGGACACCGGGGGCGAGCTCGAGGCGGTACGTGTTGTGGCTCCACTTGCCGTTCTTCTTGTAGTCGGTCCCCCGGACGACCACCGTGCCCTGGATGTTCTGACCGGTGAAGGCCACGATCTGCTCTCCCTTGAGCAGGAGGAGCCAAGCGCGCCGGGACCGGGAGCCCATCTCGTCGGACCAAGTGAGGGTGGAAGCGGGGGTGTTGTTCGTCGTCATCTGATTGCCTTCTGCTCGTGTCTTTGCGAAATGGTCGGGATGACCTTCGGACTGTGGCGAGATATTCGCCGGCGTCCTATTCGCGGAGACTTGAGCTGCGTGTCCAGGTTGGACAGCACTCGAACCGCCATGTTTGACGGACCAAGTGCTGACCATCTGGACGCTGTGAAGGACCTCTCATCTCGCACCACCAAGTGATGCGGGAAGTTGAGGTCCCGGCCGTTGCGAAGTGCATCGCATTGGCCGGGCTCGTCGGGATGAGTACCCTCGTGGTTCCGCGTATCCCGTACGCGGCGAGGTTGGTTCGACTACTCCACCGAGTAGAGGCCGAACCGGAACTTGGCGCCCGCCACCTCCTCGGCGGTGTACTCGTGACGGCCCTCGAGGCGGGGGAGGCCGGAGACGCCCATGACCAGGAGGCGGTCACCCTTGGCGAGGTTGGCGATCGGGGCCTTGGCGGGGATGGCGACCTCGATCCCGTAGCGCGACTGCATGACCCCGATGGTCAGCGCGTGCGACGGGTTGAGGCACACCTCGACCCCCTCCTGGATGACCGACTTCGCCTCGTCGGGGGTGAGGTCGCGCCGCGTGATGGTGGAGGTTCCCGCCGGGAACATGTTGTCAGCGATTCCGAAGCCGAAGTAGGTACGCATTTGTGCCTCCTGTAGGTGGGCCAGCTTGCCAGCTGACGGTTTCCGAAATGGAACCGATTGCGAAACCACGAGATTCTCTCTCCTCATGGGTTCTTGCTCGAAAGGCCTGTTTTTAGCCTACCGGGCAAGCTCCATGAAAAAAACGCTGATGTCTGGGGTATTTCTCGAGAGAAACAACTCAAACATCAGCGCTCTGGCTGGCCATCCCGCTATCGGGACCACGGATGGCTGTGGCTCTCTCCCCAGTTTCTTTTGAAAGATCTCGGTTTGAGCTATGCCCGTCTTTGAGAGCTCCGGCTTCGTTCCGGCTCTCATCGTTTTACGTCGAATACTATACCACTTTTTGGACGTTTTGTCAAGACATGAACGCCCAAAATAGGCTTGTTTTAGCCATATTTCCTGATACCTCCAGCTTGGACAAAATACCACAGATAGCACACTTTCAGTCTCTCTAACTCTGACGGTTCAACTCCCTCCTGGCAGTTCTATCCAACAAACGCCGAAACCCTGTTTTCCTCGGTTTGCAGGGTATAGAGCTGTTTCAGCTCTTCGAGTATCTGGTTCCACATCCATGGCGAGTGGTTCACCAAAGACGACTCATCGTATTGATGAGTCTTTTTTGTTACGAACATTAGCGATAATTTGGGTGTTCCACTAAGTATCTCGTTGTAGGTCGGAAATTCTGCAAAAACAAGGCCAAAGTGAGACGATATAGAAAAAACACACCCGCCGAGCCGGAGGGACACGACGAGCGTGTTCTTTGGGCTCAGGCGGGTGCAAGTGTGTCGGCGCGCTGGCCTAGACTGGCAGCGCGGACAGCTGGATTTGGGTAAGCCGGCATATGGCAGTAGCCACAACCAGCCCACCGCTTGTCAGACTGACCGTGATCGCTTGATTGCCGGGATCGTCTGCTGCAGCAGTCTGCGCTTTGGCCACGAGCGGCACCCCTGAGTCAAACATGAGCGACTGCACATGCAGATCAGTCAGGCCCGACCAGACTGCATGCTTTTCCGTAGGCACGAGCATAGCCTGGTAAGCACAGAGCTCGATGAGTGCCAGGGTAGCCTCAAGCCTGGACAGCAGATCAGCACAGCGCAAGTCAGGGTGGGCTAGCTGAGTAACCACGTAGTTGATGATCACGCAGTCTTGATCATCTCGACGCACTTGCCCGTGCCAAGTACCCCGATTATCAGCATGCCAATGGCGAGAGTAGGACTGATCCATGACAACGGGGCGCCTGAAAGACACGTCGATCTTGAAGGCGCTTCCCAGTTGATGGGCCCACAGGTCAGCCATCAGCCATCGAGCTGACAAGGCTCCGTGGACAAACTGCTTGTAGCCGGCTGCCTCAGAGCCAGCTGGCCAGATCGCGACTGGATCGTCGTCGTTGAGCGTACTCAGCCGCGCCAACAGAACAGCCGGATCCGGCACCGTGACTGACCTACCTTCAAACACTAGCCCGGCGACCATGAGCCGATGAGCAAAGTATGCTTCAAGTCTGGATTTCAAGATTCACCTCCGGACAAACATTAGCATAATTTGCATTACAAGCAAGTTCTAGACTGTCTTGAAACTATGTGAATGAATATCCATAAGTAATCAATCTGCCGTGATATACTACTTTTCGATATGCGCTATCCGCCCTATCAAGTCAGATTCAGATACTGTGCCTCTAATAAATGACCCATTCGGGTCCTATTTTTTTATCAGGGTATGACTACCTTCGTTGGCTCGGATATCCGTGCCTACAGTCAGAGCGTGAACGCACTCCGAGCCTTCTTCCTCATGCGAGGTTTTGTAGAAGTTCATACTCAAGATAGATTGAGTATTCTGGCGGCCTGCGAAGACCCTAGCACAGTGGCTACCTACCACTATGACGGTAAAGTCTGGCCGCTCCCCCAAACTGGCCAGATGTGGCTTGAATATGAACTCTTGACTCGCCCGGATGTGCCGGGCGTTTTTTGTGTCAGCACTAGTTATCGCCAGGAACAAAATCCCGTGCCGGGCAGACATAAACTTATCTTCCCAATGTTCGAATTCGAGTCTCGGGGCAACTTAAGCGACCTTGAGGTCCTCGAAGCGGCATTGCTCGAGCACCTCGGCTATGGACGCTCAACCTCCTTCCCCCGGATTAACTATGAAGATGCCGCTCGTCAGTACGGGGTCGACGACATCAACAGTCAGGTGGAGCTGAAAATCGCTGCCGACTATGGTCGAGCAGTTTTTTTGAAAAATTTCCCAGAGACAACCTCACCCTTCTGGAATATGCGGCGCGACGGTCAGGGCAGGGCCTGCAAAATCGATGTCATCTTGGATGGCATGGAAACTATCGGCAGCGCCGAACGCAGTTGTGATGCTGCAACTATGCGAAAATCGTTCTACTCAATCAGTGACGGTGGCTACGCTCAAAAACTTTTCGACCTCTTCGGCCAAGACCGAGTTGAAGCCGAGCTTGAAGACTTTCTCAAACTCCCCTTTGTTCCCCGCTACGGCGGCGGCATAGGCATGACCCGCCTCATAAGATCGCAAAGTATGTTTCCAGTTGCGCAAAAAATCCTGGCCACAGCTTAAAATCCTATCCTTTTTTACCTACTTCAGCATCACTGCCAGCGCCTCGGCCGCAGCCTTGGCATATGGTAAAAGTCTAGGTTCAATTTGATCTGACAAAATTTCAGGACCCAAAATACCTACACCCACCGGCTTCATGGTCTGTAATTGAAGATCGATGATAGCTTGCATTACCACCTCCCCCATCACAAGCCCGTGCTTAGTTTCTCCGCGCTCAATAATCCCAAGCACCACCGCACCATCAACATCTGAGCGCAATAATAAGCGCTTGAGGGCTAACGGCTTCTCAAGCGAGCCCGGCACCCAGACCTCACTAATCACCTCCAGCTGGGCTGCTTGAAGGGTTTGTTTGGCTTCCACCAACATGCGCTCAACTTGTTCATGATGAAAGGCCCCCATGACTATGGCTACGCGTTTCTTCATATGCTACTCAGACTAACACGAGCTGTCGCTGGCCTCAAGATATGGCCGATGACGAAGCGCCCTTTTCCAAAATGCCTGACTTATACAATTCGATAATCACGAGCAGTGCTGCGAGCACGGTAGGGCCCAAAATAAAACCGATTGGTCCAAAATACTCCAGACCTCCGAGGATCGATAGAAGTATTAAGAGGGCGTGCATACGGGTACGCTTGCCAACAATGTAGGGGCTAAGCAAATTATCTATCAAACCAACGGCCACGGCTGCCCAAATGGCCAAGCCAATCGCCGATGTCTCATTACCGGTAAAGAACAGATAGGCCACGGCTGGAATCATAATAAGAGCGTTACCAAGCACAGGAATCTGAGCCGTGATAATTACTAACGAGCCCCATAACAAAGCGCCCGGCACACCAAAGATAGTCAGACCTATAGAAGCCACAATAGCCTGCGTAATAGCTACCACCATGGCGCCAAACACTACTCCACGCACAGTTTCGACCATGCGATGCACGATACTACGATCAACAGCGTCGCGAAGCGGACTTAGCTCCAACAACTCCTTGTAAATGCGCTCCCGTTCCAGCAAGAAGAAGAATAAACAAATAAAGAATATGAACGTCTTAAACACAGCTGTGATCCCACTTGAAAAAATCGTACCCAAATGAGTTTGCACCCAGCTCAAGCCAGCATCGGCTAGCTCCCCAGGCTGTTGAGCGAGCACAAACTCACGTGCTCGCTCTGGCAACTGCTGCACGATAGCTAACTCACGAAAATCAAACTCTTGACGCCACTCAGAATTAGCTAAGGTTTGATTAGCTAAATCGTTAGCCTGATCAGCCATGACCAAACCAAGTGCCACCAATGGCCCCACAATTGCTACCAGAACTATAATCAGCATCAGCACTACCGAAAGTTTGGCATTTTTAACTAAACCCCGAATACGGGACTCAAACGGTGACAAAATCACGGCTGCGATACCAGCGGTAATGAGGACGATAATGTACGGAGAAATGATCTGCCAGTATATGTACAAGACAGCCGTAGCAAGAATTAAAAAGAACCAGCGCGCGATTATGGTGTGAGAAAGATTGTGCATATTGACTACATCATAACAAACAAAAACCCCTCGCGTAGAGGCACGGCTAGGCCGCACTCCATGAGCGAGGGATTCTTGGTGAACAGCGTTATTTAGGCGTTGTCACGCGGGCGAGCGGCGCTGACGCTGATTGAACGACCACCAAGATCGGTGCGATCGAACATCTTCACGGCATTAGCCTGCTCTTCGGGAGTGTTGAATTCAACAAATCCGAAACCGCGCTTGCGGCCAGTCTCCTTCTCGATTGGAAGGAACACTGACACAACTTCTCCGGCCGCATTGAAATGCGCCTTGAGTTCGTCTTCGGTCACGGCATAAGGAATGCCGCCCACGAAAACACGTGCGTTGTCTGCCATAAGGGCAAAGTTACTTCTCCGGCTGTGGTGCTCTCGCTTTGTGAGTCCTTCGACAATCTCAGAACTTTCAGGAGAAGTCACGTCACACGGATGCTTAGCCCAAAAAGCGTAGCATAGGACACCTTAAGTAGCAAATTGCGGCCAGGCTTAGCTATCTAGCTTGGGGTTCACAATCATCGTGCCCCGCACCATGCCCATAGAACAACTAAAGACATAGGTCCCGGGTTCGGTAGGCGTGAAACGTACCTGATTGAAACCCGGTGTTATGTTAGTGCTGATATCGAACGTCGGCGCTACCAGCGTACTAGCGCAACCCAGCTGCTCAGTGCCGTATATTTCCCATGTCACCGGAATGTCTTCCACTACCTCAATGGTGTGTGGCGAATAACCTTGCGAGGTGATCTCCATCTCTACCCTCTGACTCCCGTCTGGCAAAATTACCGTTGCCGCAGCCACGGCTTGCTTATTCTGTGCAAACCCCGAAAAGCCTAAAAGTGTGGCCCCATTTTGTAAATTAGCAATCCCCAGCGCCACCACAATTGCGCCCACGGCGTAATTCAAACGACGTTTAGCAATACCTTTGACGCTGTTGGTAATCACACCTATACCTACAAACGACGGTAAAGTACCCAAAGCGAAAACCGTCATGATCACACTGGCCTGAAACGGGTCTCCAGTCGACAGGGCATACAACTGCATCGACTGAGTAAAGCCGCAGGGTAAGAAAAAAGTTAAGGCTCCAAGCATCAGCGGCACAAGCGGGTGGCGACTGGTGCTTAGTGAGGTGATGGCTCCGGTCAATCCTGCTGGCGGCTTAAAGTACCAGGCACCTCTAGGCAATAAACGCATGAGGTGAATGCCCAGCGTAATCATAAACAGGGCGATAACAAGCACCATCAAGCCATTTGTAAAGGTCGACAAACGAAAAACCTGACCTAATAGACCTATCAAAGCTCCAAAACCCGCAAAACCGAGTAAACGACCAAGGTTAAAAAGACCGTGTGCTCTAGCTGAAACCTGCGTAGATGACACAGCCGCTACTACGGCCGTCACCATAGCCGTACATGATGACAAAGCTGCTATGAGTCCCACGATAAACACGGCTCCAAGATTAGTTACTCCGGCTACCTGGGGAGAAAAAGTCAGGATGCCAGATAGTTGCAGGACAAAATACATACTAACCACAGCCGCCAAACCAAACACCACCCGTGGCCAGGTAAGTTTTTGAGGGGCTTTGACTTCGCAAGTATCACTTTGCATACATGCCATTTTACATCGCGCAAAAAAAATCAACAACCCAGCTCTCTACCATCTACAAGTGCACCAGCCTCTGCTACAATACTAGTAATTATGAAGATGTCGCATGAGGACCTCGCCTGGAAAAATGACGAGGGACAATTAGCCGTGGATATTATTGAAACCCCCGAGACCATCCTGATACGGTCTGCTATCGCCGGGGTCAAGGAACAAGACTTGGACATCCACGTAAATGAGGACTTGGTCACCATTCGTGGTGAACGTCATGTTGACGCTTTACCACTACGTGCTACGGTGCATTATGAAGAGTGTTTTTGGGGGGCTTTTTCTCGTTCGATCATTCTTCCTTGCCGAGTGAAGGCTGATGAAGCCGAGGCCTCACTCAAAAACGGTATTTTAAGTATTTCTATTCCAAAAACTAGTGACAGCGTCCGTTTGCACGTGCGCCGTGACCCCGATGTATGAGTAAAACCAAGGACAAGGCCGAAGTCTACAAACTCGAGGCCCCGAAAACACCTTCAGCACATCAAACACGGGCCAGCAAAATTGCTGTCCTGGTAATCGTGATTACCGTTGTCACAGTTGTGAGCGCTGCTGGGGCTACCTATGCTTACACCCAAAACCACATCCTCCCAAATATCACAGTTGCTGGGCTCAAAATCAGCGGCCTAGACCGCCTAGCAGCTACCGAGATGCTACAACATCGCTTTGACAACCTGATCGACGGCGGACTCAAAGTTGAGCTTTACCAAGACATACAACATATTGATTTACGCACAAGCGTAGCCACTGATCCAGACCTGGTGTATCAACTGATCGACTGGGATATTAATGCCAGTGTCGATCAAGCCCTCGCCATTGGTAGACGGGACAATCAGCTCTACAATTTTTTTGCTCCGCTGTACCACCTTACTTTAAAGCCTGTACACCTTGAACCCGAGTACAGCCTAGCTGAAACTCGCTTGATCAACGCCTTGCGCGAGGCTTTCCCCAATGCTGAATCCGAAGGCACGCCAACTGATTTTGTGTTTGTGGGTACCAATGATCAAATGACCATAACTGTAGTTGAAGCGGTTGAGGGAGCAGTGTTAGATATGAATGCGGCTCTGC
Source organism: Candidatus Uhrbacteria bacterium (assembly GCA_943359345.1). Taxonomy (GTDB): domain Bacteria; phylum Patescibacteriota; class Patescibacteriia; order UBA9934; family UBA9934; genus JAGORL01. The sequence continues at coordinate 2,690 of CALRHE010000015.1, read as the reverse complement.
AAACTATCAAAGCTGATGCTCAAGATTTGTCACTCGACACGCTCGGTCTGCGTTTAGTAGCCCGCTCAGCTGTGATCACCCAAACCCAAGCTGAAACCTTAATCCCAGCGGCCCGAGCTGCTGTTGAAAAAGCACCCTATACCCTTACTTTTAGCCCGGAATACGGATCTGATCTTAACTACACCGTCTCAGCCAACGATCTCAAAATTTGGTTATTGCCAGGTGTCGATGACAACAATCAACCAATCATCACCCTTGATACCTCGGCCATGGCCACCTTCTTGGACGCCATTCATGCTGATATAGATATCTCTCCCCAAGACGCAAAGTTTGTCATCGAAGGTGATAGAGTAATCGAGTTCGCCGAGAGCCGGGACGGCTTTATTATCAATGACGATAAAATTATTCAGGATTTACTGGCCGCCCTTGGAACCAATAACACCACCGTCGTGATTGCGGCCGAACGCACTGAGCCCAAAGTACCAACGGCTAGCGCCAACGATTTGGGTATTACTGAAATCCTCGGTGTAGGTATCTCAAATTTCTCAGGTAGCCCAGCTAACCGACGTGCAAATATTCGTCATGGCGCAGATAAACTAAACGGCTTGTTGATTCCACCTGGAGAAACCTTATCGCTGCTTGAAAAATTACGTCCCTTCACAATCGCGGATGGTTATCTCCCAGAACTCGTTATAAAGGGTGATGAAATTATTCCAGAAATCGGCGGCGGGTTGTGCCAAATCGGTACCACCACCTTTAGAGCTGCCCTGAATTCTGGTCTAGAAATCGTGGAACGCCGCAACCACTCGCTGGTAGTTAGTTATTATAACGACCCCTCAAACGGTAACCCTGGGACTGATGCCACCATTTATGACCCGGCTCCAGATTTAAAAATCTTAAACGATACTGGACAGCATATTCTGTTAGTCACTGAGGTTAACTCAACCAAGAGCCAGCTGACTTTTACTTTCTGGGGTACGTCTGATGGTCGCCAAGGCTCTTACACTCCCCCGGTGGTTTTGAGCTGGACAGGTTATGGGGCTACAGTCGAAAAAGAAACCACTTCGCTCGCGCCCGGCGTGCGTCAATGCCAATCACCACACCCAGGAGCAACCACCACTTTTGATTACAACATTGTCCTGCCTGATGGCAGCCTCAAAACCCGTGAGTTCTTCTCTAGCTATCGTTCCCTCCCTACCATCTGTCTGGTTGGCATCGGCGATGCTACCCCAGTCCCTCCCGCAGAAGTTCAGGGTGTATCCGATTCTGATTAACACAGATTGGTGAAACGGTGACACAGATTTCACACAAATACGAAAAACGAGCCTGAGAGCTCGTTTTTCGTTTGATGCATCTGTGTAAAATCTGTAATTATTTTCTCGCTAATCTGTGTTAATCAGAATGTGAGGATCTAGTTTTAAATAAAGTTCTGGAAATGACGAGCACGGGACTGCGGTCAAGAAGATACATTTGCTGTGTCTGCCCAGACGGATCCAGGAAGAACAGCTCACACATCCCCATGCTTGTCGTGACCGCAGTCCTTCGCTCACCAACAGCTGCTATCGCTCCAAGCCCTCCCAAGCGAAGGGGCAGATTACCTGTTTAAACTAACCCCGTCAAGCCCACAGACCGAACTCGACTTACTCTCCTAGACTTCCGAGGCTTTTCGGATAACCTTGTCGATTAAACCGTACTTTTGGGCCTCTTTGGCAATCATAAAATTATCGCGCTCGGTATCATTAGTAACCTTGGCAACCGGTTGGCCAGTGTGCTTGGCTAGCAGTTCATTGAGAGATTTTTTGAGCTGCAAAATACGCTCAGCATGAATTTGAATATCAGTAGCCTGACCCTGAACCCCACCCAAAACTTGGTGGATCATGATCTCAGAGTTAGGCAATGCAAAACGCTTGCCAGGGGCACCAGCAGCTAACAAGAAGGCTCCCATCGAGGCCGCCATACCTACACAGATAGTCGAAACATCTGGACCGATATACTGCATTGTGTCGTAGATAGCTAAACCAGCCGACACTGAACCACCGGGACTGTTTATATACAACTTAATATCTTTACTCTTGTCCTGGCTCTCTAAAAATAAAAGCTGCGCAATAACAGCATTAGCTACTCCATCATCAATCCCAGTTCCTAAAAAAATAATCCGATCTTTCAAGAGACGGGAATAAATATCGTAGGCACGTTCGCCGTAATTAGTCTTTTCAATTACGGTCGGGATCAAATATTGGGAGTGTTCCATACACCGCTATTTTAGCAGACTCCCCTTGAGAGTGCAAATTGCCAAATCTAGCGCAAGCTGCTAGTCTTTTTGCGCCCCCTTTCGCTTGGAGGTGTCTTGAACTACTACCTGCACAACCTGTTCGCGCTCGCTGATGGACGCGAGGCTCACGCCAGAAATCGCCTACGCGACAACATCAGTGAACACGGCTTTGCCGTGTTCGAGCATGACGGCATTTCGCCGAAGCTCAAGGCCACGTTACGTCGACAGCTCGACATCTTCTTCGCGCGACCGTTGCACGAAAAGCTGTTGTTTGAAAAGCCTAAAGACGGTCACCAACGTGGCTACACCCCGCCAAAAACAGAACGAGCTCGAGATCAGCCCGTGGAAGCGGCTGACCTCAAGGAGTTCTGGCAACAAGGCCCGAGAGATTTCACGGAACGTGAACTCTTGCACAAAA
>CALRHE010000014.1 GCA_943359345.1 Candidatus Uhrbacteria bacterium | reverse complement strand
GCTCACAAATCTCGCGCAGAGTAGTAAATAAAACCGTTGAGCCACAAACTCCATCAGCATCGTAATCACCATGAATGACGATCTTCTGACCGGTCTCGAGAGCCCAAAAAATCCGCTTAACCGCTGCTTTCATGTTAGTAAAACCCGCTGGCGAATAAGTATCCCGATCCCAATCAGGATACAAAAACTTATCGAACGAGTCCGGAGCGACTCCTCGATTAACCAACATTTGTCGCCCTACCGATTCCTCGGTCCGCGGCTTGATGTTCCACACTTTTGACACGTAGCTACCCATTAGTTCTTAACGGAGCGCCAGAAATTTATTGCGGAATTTTCTGTCGCCTGGTCAAAAACTAATACAGTCCGTAAGCCACCATCGAAAACAACATGGACACAATCATGAGCACTGCTAACACAGCCCAAACCTGACGGGCAAATTTTGAATTATTTTGCATGAACACCAGCATAGCGGTTAAGCGTCCGTTTGTCATGGCTATCATGGGGATGAATTGACAAGCACGCCCGCATACGGTATATTAGTTTAGCTCTGCTGATTACCAGCGAGTAGGGGTCGGCCTAACCGCTCATCACAACCATTGTGAGATGACACGAACCTCGTCTCCTGGCTCGTTCCCGATGGCTAGCTCGGCTATAGCTGAGCCGTCGACGACAACCGTCAACCCCGTACCCTAGGAGTCGCATGTTCGCCTTCGCGCCGTGCGAATTTCAACCAGACCGACTCCGTTGCTAGGAGTCGCGTCCATCCTCGCGGCCGTATTCCACCCTGTGGGATGCGGCCGCGCTTCTTTTTACCGCTTTAAAACCTTCAGATAAACCTCACCCGGGATATCAACACTTCCAACTCCCATGGCCAGCATTTTCTTCTTACCCTTCTTCTGTTTTTGTAAAAGTTTCAATTTACGCGTGTAATCTCCTCCGTACAAACCGCTCGTCACGTCCTTACTCATGGCCGAGATACGCTCGGCGGCCACAATTTTGCCACTCACCGCGGCTTGCAGCTTAATCACAAATTGAGCTCTAGGCACGGTGTCTTTCAGAATCTCGAGTATGCGTCGGCCCGAGCTTTCAGCCTCAGAACGATAAACGAGTGTTGAAAAAGCCTCGACTGTTTCTTCGGCAACCAGGATATCGAGCTTGACGATGTCGGCCTCGCGATAATCAAAGACCTCGTAGCTCATGGAGGCGTAACCACTCGACACACTCTTCAGCTTATCGTTAAAGTCGACAATAATTGCTGCCAGTGGTAGCTCGTATCTAATCAAGGCTCGACCCTCAGACAAAAACTCAGTGTTCAAATAAGTACCGTGGCGCTCTTGGGCTAGAGTCATGACATTGCCGATGTAGTCAGCGGGAACGATGATGTCGGTCCGAGCCCAAGGTTCTTCAATTTTTTGAATATGAGCGGGGTCAGGCAGGTCAAGCGCGCCCTTGATGACGCGATATTCGGGCTTGCCGTTCTCAAAAACGCGGTAGGCTACCGATGGCAAGGTCACAACCAGATCAATATTGTACTCACGCGACAAACGCTCCTTCAAAATCTCAAGATGCAGCATCCCCAAGAAGCCACAACGAAAACCGTAGCCAAGAGCCGGTGAATGCTCAGGATCATAGACCAAGGCGGCGTCATTTAACTTCAAGCGATCCATAGCATCACGGAGAGCACCGTATTCGTCACCTTGAGCTGGAAACACGCCCGCGAACACCATCGGCTTTACTTCGCGATAACCCGGTAAAGCTTCGACACCAGCTGAACTCGTCCCCACGGTAAACGTATCACCCACGCGACACGCACGAATGTCTTTCAATCCCGTAACTACATAGCCGATTTGACCGGTTTCGAGCTCCTCAAGCGGCGCGAACTTGGGCTTGAGAGCACCAATCTCAAGAATTTCACCCTCAGCTTGCGTGGCGATAAGCTTGAGTTTATCGCGCTTCTTAAAGATGCCGTCAACCACGCGAATGTAAGCGACTACGCCTTTGTAATCATCGTAGGCAGAATCAAAAATCACCGCTCGGGCCGGAGCGTCAGACCTGCCCGTGGGCGACGGGATGCGATCAACGATGACATCAAGCAGCTCACGCACACCTTCGCCAGTTTTTCCCGAGACCGCCAAAATGTCTTTCTCGTCGCAACCAAGTAATTTCATGAGCTCAGCTTTACGGCGCGGTACGTCAGCAGCTGGCAAATCTATTTTATTCAAAACTGGAATAATTTGCAGCTCTTCTTCGAGAGCCAAATACAGGTTAGCGATAGTCTGGGCTTGCACGCCCTGAGTGGCGTCAACCAATAAAACCGCCCCATCGACAGCTGCGAGTGAACGCGAGACTTCGTAGTTAAAGTCGATGTGGCCAGGAGTATCTATCAGGTTCAGGGTGTATTCGACCTCACCTTTCCGCCACTGCATGCGTGCCGGAGCGAGTTTAATGGTGATACCCCGCTCACGCTCCAGGTCCATCGAATCGAGTAATTGATCCTTCATCTGACGGCTAGCCACCGTGCCCGTAACCTCAAGCAAGCGATCCGACAACGTGGATTTACCATGATCGATATGCGCGATAATGCAAAAATTGCGAATGTAAGACTGTGGAACCATAAATCGTATGCACTCTAGCGGAAAAATATCGGTCTGTCCATGCTTGACTACTCCAGAATTGTCTGGCTTCATAGTTAACACCATCTAAACCCTGGAGCTCACCATGAGCTACGAAAACGTGCCCATTTTTGATAAACGGGGCTATCAGCCAATGGCTAATCTGGTAGCAATTGGCAAACTGCACCAACTCGGTACCAATCTTGCCTTCAGATTGGCTCGTAGAGTGAGCCTGCGTTTGTCTAGACAAAAAGAAGAAACCCCGCCAGAAAATGCCAAGAGCGACAGTGACATCAGCCTAGAGTTCTTGGCCGAGTTGGTCGAATGGATAGCCACCAACATAACGCCAGAGACTATCCCGGACGACCAGGACCGTCACCTACTCAGCGAGCGGTTAGTCGGGCACTACAACGTGCATCTGACCTCCCTCGGTCAGCGACCAACAACCGCAACCCGTCCGTAGCGGGAGCCCCTGTGCTCCCGTTTGTTGTATTAAACAATCACTCCCGAACCGATAAGCTCATCATCGACATAGAAAGCAATAAACTGCCCGGGGGCCACGGCGCGTTGAGGCTCGGTGAACCGAACATTGGCTGTTGACTGTTGACTGTTTGCATCTAGCGATAACTCGCAGCTAGCTAAAGGCTGGCGATAACGAATACGGGCCTGGATAGGCTGGCTCTGATATTTTACAAAATTTCCTTCGATCGTTTCGGTAAGATTAATAGCCTGTAATTCGCTCTTATACAAAGCCGGATCTTCGTCACCGACTGCTACCACGACCTCATTTGTTTCTGGTCGACGCTCCACCACGTAATACGGTGTACCGCCACCAACGCCTAAACCGCCGCGTTGTCCAATGGTATAAAATTCAAAACCTCGGTGCTGACCAATAATCTCGCCGGCTGTGGTGACGATGTTACCCGCGTGTGGCTGGATACGAGCTTCAAGAAAAGCTTGCATGTCAACTTTACCAACAAAACAAATGCCCTGACTGTCTTTCTTGTCGGCAACTACAAGCTCATGCTTACGTGCCAGCTCGCGGACCTCGGTCTTTTCGAGTTCTCCGATCGGGAATAGGACTCGCTTGAGTTGTGCTTGCGTCAGCTGACACAAAAAATAACTTTGGTCCTTGTTGTGATCGACACCGGCCAGTAACTGGACGCTACCCCGTTTGCTAGACCCTTCACCTTCGTTCAGGGTCGGGTGCGCCTTGGTATCTCGCACGACACGGGCGTAGTGACCGGTGGCGATAAATTCACAACCGAGTTTATCGGCCTCACGCATGAACAAATCAAATTTCATGTACTTGTTACACAACACGTCAGGGTTCGGGGTTCGTCCGGCTCTGTATTCGTCGATCATGTACTCATAGACGAGCTTACGATACTCGGTCTCGAAGTCAAAAGTATGAAACTCGATCCCCAACTGAGCTGCCACCCGCATAGCATCGCGCCGCTCCGTCCGCCACGAACACTCCTCGCTCAGGTTACCTCCCCCCTTAGAATCGCTCCAATTCTTCATAAACCCCCCAATCACTTCGTACCCCTGTTCCAATAACAAAACCGCCGACACAGAACTGTCGACGCCACCTGACATGCCAAGTAATACCCGCGGCTTAGCCATAACTGGCTAGCTTACTTCAAATTGAAAAATATTTCCAGACTAGGCTCGGCCGTGACTGTGATGCGTTCTTGGCTGATGGGGTGGTCGAACCCTAGAGACCGAGCAAATAAAGCAACATTGTGATCAAGCTTGGTGGTAGCTCCGTATTTCAAATCACCAATAACCGGACAGCCGAGTGAGCTCATGGCGACTCTGATCTGGTGCGGACGACCTGTTTTTGGATAAATTTCGATCAACGACCTCTCGCCAGTTTTCAAAACTTGATATCGCAGCTCGGCTTTCTGACTGTTCTCGACCTCATGATCAAAAGCGATCACCACGTTCTCATCTTTATCCTTCACAAGCCATTGCACAACCTCACCCTCCAGATTAGCTGGTTGACCCTCCACCACCGCCCAATACACTTTGTTGATGGTGTGCTGGCGAAATTGATTAGACAAACGACTAGCGGCCTTGCTAGTTTTTGCAAACAGTACGACACCGCCCACGGGTCGATCGAGCCGATGTAAAAGGCCAACGAAAACATTACCCGGCTTTTGATCCCGATTTTTAATAAATGCCTTAACCTCGTCTAGCAACGACATCTCCCCACTTTCATCAGCCTGAACCAACTGGCCATGAGGTTTATTAATAGCGATTAGATGATTGTCTTCGAAGAGTATTTCCATACAACTTGGGTAACAGCGACATCAGTCACAGATCACCATCCTGAGTTAGACGAAATCCTTCGGCATTCGCCTCAGGATGGTCAAAGTGTTCGAACACCTCTCAGGAATGCCTACCACGTTGCACGCACGACCACACCAGTCGGCAATTCAAAGCCTCGACTCGAGCTTTCTTTAAGTGTCAACTCAATCGTCTCAAACTTTCTGGCAAACGGAACAGCTGTCTTCACTAGGTTCTCGATAGCCAGACCCGGAAAACCAAGCGAGTAAGCGTTGACAAGCAATAACCCGTGCTCGGGATTTAATATCTTGGCACAGTCGTCGAGTAAGGCTGGCAGATCGTTCTCAAATTGCCAAACCTCACCTTCAGGGCCACGACCAAAAGCCGGAGGGTCCATCAAAATAGCTTCGTACTTATTGTTACGACGTATCTCGCGCGCCACAAATTTTTGAGCGTCATCTACGATCCAGCGACAGGTTTTAGCAGCCAGTCCAGACAGTTCAAGATTCTCGCGTCCCCAGGTGACAACTGGCTTGCTGGCATCACAATGCGTCACTTCAGCATCCACAGAGGCGGCAGCCACAGACGCCCCACCGGTATAACCAAAAAGATTAAGTACTTTCATGCCAGGCTTAAGCTGCTCACGCAGATATTGCCAATTACTCGCCTGCTCCGGGAAAAGACCTGTGTGTTTGAAAGACGTGGGCCGAATATGAAATTTCAAATTTTCCCAGGCCACCTGCCAAGACTCTGGCACCGTCTTGTGGCTCTGCCATTCGCCCTCGCGACCCTGACGCGAGTACACCAAATGAGCGCTCGACCAACTGGACCCATCAGCCTTCTTCCACAGCGCCTGTGGTTCTGGCCTAACCATAACAATCTCTCCAAAACGCTCAAGCTTCTCAAAATCGCCGGAATCCAAAAGCTCGTAGTCTGTCCAGGTAGGATGTTCGCGCTTTAAATTCATACGGCCACGAGCTTACACTAGAGATACAAAAGCAGGAAGATGCCCAGCACAACCCGATACACGGCAAACCATACAAAACTTGTCTTACGTAGTACCAATAATAACAACCGAATAGCCAAAACACCAAACACAAAGGCTGAAATAAACCCAACCAAAATTGGCAGGAGTGTGATCTCTAGGCCCTGGTTAGTGACGTCAAACACAGCTGCCAAACCCGCCGCCGCGGTAATCGGGATGGCCAGCAAAAATGAAAAACGGGCGGCCGCGACCCGATCCAGACCTGCAAACAAACCGGCGGTCATGGTAGAACCCGAGCGCGAGGTACCGGGGATAAATGATAAAACTTGGATACAGCCAATCAACATAGCTTGCCACCAACGCGTGCGGCCCAAATCTTTAATTTGACCACGCATCATGGATGAAAAACGATCAGCCGCACCTAAAAGTAGGCCCCAGACAATCAACGACACCGCCACCGTTTGGACTTCACGAAAACCACCCAACCAGTCGGACCAAAAAAATCCCACTACGGCCGCCGGCAGACTGGCCGCCAAAAGTTTAAGCGTTAACTGAACGCGAGGCTGGTCACGTTTCCACACGCCCTCCCACAACCACACAACATCAGCGCGTAGAGCTATGAATAATGCCAGCAAGGTGGCTAAGTGAATGATCAGATCAAAAGTGACCGCCTGCGCCTCCCAACCTAAAAGCTTGGGCACTATAATCAGATGGCCAGAACTCGAAATCGGTAAAAACTCGGTAATCCCTTGGACAGCTCCAAGCACAGCTGCTTGCAAGACCGTCATAGTTTAGGTGTCAAAACTAATTCTCTCCCCAGGCATAACCGAAGTGGGAGCTGGCTCTGGTACGGCCACGGCTGTGGGTGGTTGGGGTCTAGGAATAGCCAGTGGACTATCAACCATTGGAGCAGGTGAACTCCCCTCAGGTCTAGGTTTACGATTACGGTGTCGTTTACGTTTTTTGTGTTCACCCGTTGGCTCACTCCGCGTATCCGTCTGCATCGGTTCGTGTACATGTGTATCTGATGAAGGTGCTCGGTCAGTAATTACTGGGGCGATAGTTAGCTTTGGCGCTAGCTGAACCAACGACACCGAGCCTTCGGTGGCCTTAACTACAACTTCCCCATCACTAATTTTTTGTTTTTGCACCCCGCGTTCCTTAGACTTCTGCCGCTCAGCGTCAATAAGTGGCTTACACTCCTCACAATAAATGGGACGATTACGGTCAAGTTCAACCGGCAACAAGAAAGTTTTAGCACAACGCGTACACGTATATTCATTACTAAAGCGAGCTTTCTTAGCGTCTTTTTTACCCTGAGCAACCGTGGCCAACATCTTTTCTACGTCTACGCCCGCCCCAAAACCACTCCAGACAGCCACCCGTTCCTCAATCATGGCTCGGTCCCCAGAATAACGCTCGCGCGATTGCTCAATAACGCGTTGTGAACTTTCAGTCCGTTGTGCAATCGGAGGCAGGGTGGTAGCCGAAAATGGCTGACTAGCCACGCCATCAATCATGAGCTTCAAGTAGATGCCGGTCTTTGGCAGATTGATAATATCTTCAGGGGTAAAGCGTGGCATGAATTCATTCTCCATGAACACCGCATCCGGCGAACCAACGCGGAAGGTAATCATGGTGCCAACGTTGCCAAAGACAGCGTCACGCACCTCTTCTGAAAGTTGGGTAATGTATTGATGCGCCATGATCAAATTCAAACGATACTTACGGGCTTCTGACAAAATACTTGCAAACGACTCAACTGCAAAATTCTGAAACTCGTCCACGTACAAATAAAAATCTTCACGCTGGTCTTCAGGCATATTGACGCGCTCCATGGCCGCCACCTGCATTTTAGTAATCAACATGCCCCCGAGCAGACGCATAGCGTCTTCACCAATCCGGCCTTTAGAAAGATTGATGATAAAAATCTTTTGATTATCCATCATCTCGCGAATATTGATGGATGACTTGGCTTGGGCCACGATGTTACGAATAATTGATGACGACAAAAACTGACCGATCTTGTTTTGGATTGGGGCCACGGCTTCAGTCGCGAATTTAGTGTCGTAGGCAGCAAACTCTGTCACCCAGAACTGTTTTACAATTGGGTCCTGGATGTTCTTCACAATCTCAAGCCGGAAATCTTTATCTGACAACATGCGGTTAACACCTAGCAAAGTCGACCCCGGGGTATCCAATAAAGCCAGGATGGTGTTGTTCAAGATGTACTCCATGCGCGCCGACCACACGTTCTCCCAAATCTTTTTAAACACGGACATGAGAGCTGAGGCCACCAAGTGCTTCATGCTTGGATCCACGGCCTCAAGAATGTTAAACCCGATTGGGTATTCAACATCTGACGGATTGAAATAAACTACGTCATTAATCCGCCAAGATGGGATGTGGTCAATCAGTTTATCAACGGTATCGCCATGCGGGTCAACATAACAACAACCGTGTCCGGCATAAATGTCTGACAAAATCATGTTTTCAAGCAGGGTGGTCTTACCCATACCCGTCTTTCCCACTACATACACATGCCGCCTACGATCGTCAGTTTTAATGCCAAACTTCCGCAACTGGTTGCGGAAGTTGGTCTTAGCGAAATAGATAACATCTTTTTCGTGATCGTGGGGATAACGATTCGGCATACGATCAGTTCTAGGCCACGGGTAAATTACCCGGGGCGGCGCTCTTGGGATCAATCGGCTCATCGCGCAAATCTAGGCCCGGCGGCAAAGGGGCTGGCAGGCCAGCCACAGGCACCTCACCGGCTGAAACCGTTGGAGCGACTGGAGTCGGAAGCTTAACGTCTGAAGCCATCTCATCGGACACCACTTCACCTCCTGCCGCTTGACCATGCTGCTGTTTCCAATCTGGAATACCATCGCCATCCGCATCTCCAGCAAAGTACAAACCTGCCGGAGCCTCTGCTAGACGCGCGCCCAGCGCAGCCAAAACTGGCGTACGAGCATCAGCCGCCGGAAAGTGCCATAAGGTTGCCAGCTCCTCGGTGTTGAGAACGTAAAGCGTAGCACCGGGACCAAAAGAACGATTGGTAAAGCGCTTAGTCAATTTGGTCTGTTTGCCAGCATACTGCCACTCCATCCAGAAGTAGTCGTCTTTTGGAATTGAAGGGTTATGCATGCCAAATTGGTTGACAACGGTGTTAGTGTACGAGTGCATCATGCCTTTCATGGCCGCCGCCATCATGCCCTTACGGAATTTATTTTTCTTGGCTGAGTAGCAAACACGAATCTTGGTCCTCCACCCAAGTTTGGAGATCTTTTCAGTCACGGCTTCGATTTGCGCCTTTTCGGCAGGGGTTAATTTGAAAACCCGGAAATCATCAGCTTTCTTCTCGTCTCCATGAGCTGTGGCCGCAATGCCGGTTAGCTGACCGACTGCTTCCATAGGTAAAGAGGCGGCCACACTTCCAAGTTGTGCCAAAAATGAAGGATCATGTTTTTCTTCTTTGCCCATGACCTTGGCCGCATATTTAAGACCCTCTTTAGCCCAGTTTTGATCGTCAGGTTGTTGAATGAGAATTTGCATCCAAAAATTTTCACCCACCTGCATCTTACCCATGATTTCAAGAATCGGTAGCAAGGGATCTTTAAAACGGCCCTCCTTTTCTCCTTGATGTTCAAAATCAGCGTAAGTCCTTAAAGGCAAGTACTGAGGATTTTTTAACACGAATTCAGCGCCAAAGGCTTCCCATTCATCGTTAGGATACTTGTGAGGTATGTCTTTAGTGTAATCGTGCTCAACTTCGGTAATCTGAGCTTCAGGATATTGGGCATAAAAATCTGCCTCAACCAGGTCTCGATATTTATCGATGCAACGAATAAAGAACTGCACGTGACCACCATTACTAGCAATCTCAAATGAAAAAACTGGCTGTTCCTTACCCAGTAACCAATGTTCACGCCAAGTAATCGAACTTCTAGAACCGGCCAGATTAGTAAAAAATATGTCCATGCCTTTAGGCGTTTGGATAGCCATTTGTGGAACACGAACCTCCAACATCACGTAGTGCAAAGCGGCCGCGTACTTTTCCTGTTTAAAATCCAACCACACGTGGGCCATACCCCACACCAAAACGCCAAAAATCGGAATCCAACCGACTATCAAAAGCGCGTGAGCGGCCATGGATTCTACCGGAGTGGCTGCAATATAGTGCGCAACGGCAGGCGGAAAATTGAGAACAATGCCGAGCATAGGTGAGACAAGTATAGCACGTTCTACCCTAAACCCTTCAACCACCTTCCTTCGACTTCGCTCAGGACAGGCAACCCCTTTATGAAGTTCTACGACCCCATTTCTCCCACAAGACTAGCAAGGGACTAGCAAAGAAAATGGAAGAATATGCTCCAGCCACAATGCCAATAATCAAAGCTAAAACAAAGGGTCGTGTACTTTCGCCGCCAACTGCAAAAATAGCAACCAGTGGTAAAAGTGTGGCCAAGGTGGTGTTAATTGAACGACCAAGAGTTTCTACAATGCTTTGATTAACAATCTCACCAAAAGACTTGGTGGAATGCCGATAACGGGCCAAATTTTCACGCGTCCTGTCTAATACCACGATGGTGTCGTTAATCGAGTATCCAAGAATAGTGAGCATAGCGGCCACAAAGGCAATGTCGATCTGATACCCGGCCGTGCGTCCAAGAATGGCGAAGACTCCAAGCGGAATGATGACGTCATGAAAGGCAGTAAACAAAGTGGTAACACCGTATTTCCACGACGGTATGGGCTCAGACACGTGGCGGAAGGCCCAAGCAATGTAAATGGCGATCAGGGCTAGCAAGACCACAACGGCTATGCTGGCGTTGCGTTTGAGCTCTGCGCCGATCACTGGCCCCACGGAATCAAATTTGTGTTCCACTAAATCAGGATGAGTAACCTGTAGACCAGTCAGCAGCACCTGGTGTTCAGCTTCAGTAATCACGCCCAAACGCACAAAGTAACTGTCCCCTTCAGAAGACTGAACCACCGCCTCCTTGCCAAGAGCCAAAATCTCAGCGTGCAAGTCTTGGTTTGAAGTATTGGCGACTTCAATTTCAAGCAAACTGCCACCCGTGAAGTCGATGCCGTAGTTGGGCTTAAGTACTATCAGGGTGATGACGGCCGCTAACATGAGCAACACCGAAGTAGTTACCCAAAGCTTGGCGTAGCCAATGATATTCAGAGCTTGCATACTATTTACGCTCAAGTCCAAGGAACAAGGCTGGTTTACGGATGAATTTGAAGTTAACAATCAGTGCAAACAAAGTTCGGGTCACCACCATCGTGCCAAACATAGATAACAACACACCGATAGTCAGGGTTAAGGCGAAGCCACGAATGAAACCTTCACCCAGCCAGTACAACACGGCTGTAGCTATAAGCGTAGTCAAGTTACCGTCACGGATTGATGGCCAAGCCCGGCGGAAAGCTTCATCAGCAGCGGTAGGTAAATCGCGACCGCTACGCAACTCTTCTTTGAGACGCTCGAACACAAGCACACTAGCATCCACAGCAATACCAAGCGACAGCACAAAGCCAGCAATCCCAGCCAGAGTCACAGTTACACCGAACAATTTGTACAAGGCCAGGTTAGCCACAGTGTAAAAAACTAGAGCCATGACAGCTAGGACTCCGGCCAGGCGATAATAAGCAATCATGAAGATTGCAATCAAGGCAAAACCTATCAAGCCCGCTTTGATGCTCATCTCAAGCGACGCCTGACCTAGGGCCGGACCGATGGTTTGTTGGCTTACGATCTCAATTGGCACCGGTAAAGCGCCGGCGTTCAAGCGTTGAGCCAAAAGCTTGGCCTCATCCAGACTGAAGTCACCCGTAATCGTAGCCTGACCACCGTAAATCACCTGCTGCACCGTGGGTGTAGTAATCGCTTCGCCGTCCAAGAAGATACCAATCACCTTACCCACGTTCTGTTCAGTCAGCGTAGCGAAGAGCTCGGAGCCGTCTTCATTAAAATCGAGAACCACGTACGGAACGGCGGTGTTGGGATCAAAACCTACGCTGGCATGCCTAACGTGTTTGCCTGACAGCTCAGTGTTGATCCAAGGGTCGATCACGAAAATATCAGACAAAGTTGTCCACGGCATTTCAAGGTGAGCGAGTTCGTAAAAGTTCACGCGGCGTGATGTTGGTCTATACAGAATGTGGAAACCGAAATCGGTTTCAACTACACTCGAGATAGTGCCGTTGTCCAACTCAAAAGCCACAGTGTTGAAAGGCTCAACGGTAGCTCCGGGTTGTAGATAGCCAAGATCACCGCCGCTGCCAGCGTTGGCTGCGTCATCTGAATTTTCGGCCGCTAAATCAGCAAAGTTATCTGCCGTGGCGCGAGCCTGAATGTCCTTAGCCAAGGCCTCAGCTTCGCTCTTAGAGCGCGACTGCTCACACCCAAGCGCGTTCTCGTAACAAACAAGTATGTGCGAAATTTGAGGCTCGTTCTCCACCTTACGGGAGAGATAATTGATAATGTGCATGCGTGACGTGCCCTCATACAACCCATCAATCACACCCGTACCCAAGCCGTCGTCCTCAATGCGCTCTACTAAACCACCGTATTCCTCATCAAGAGCACTCACAAAACCGATGTAACCGTTATTGCCATTAGTGGCTGTGTCAATCGAGTGCTCTTGCGCAAACACACCAAAGTCATCAACTACTAAAGCCTGATCCAAAATCTCCAAAGCTGCTGCACGTTCTAGCTCCTGAGCAGAGGCAATCTGAGCCTCCTGCTCGGCCGTAGGTTCAATATCAACATCTTCATCTGGCACACGGAAGGTCAACACCGGCGTCTCGCCGATCTGCTGAACAGCTTGAGCCACATTGCTAACACCAGGTAAATCAACAATGATCCGATAATGACCAGAAGCAAAGGTGGTCTGCACCAAAGGCTCGGATACACCAAAAGCGTTCACGCGTCGCTCCACTACATCGCGCACACCCGCTAAGGCATCTGTGCGCTCACCCTCAGATATAGCTCTCATGTCGACCTCGTAAACTAAGTGAGCCCCGCCCTGAAGGTCGAGACCAAGACGAAATTCAGAGTCTGGTAAGTAAGGTAAATGAAAACCCAGCTTGGCTTCTAGACCACGCATGGCCTGATTCCAAGGTGCGGGATAGGCCGCTCCAAGTCCAATAATAAACGCCAATAAAAGTACGCTGCCGCTGAAACGAGCCCGTTTTTTTGAAAATCCTTCTTTAGCAGCGTATTTGTTCATAGACTGGAGCATTCTAGAAAAACGCCGCTATTTTAGCAAGTGACAGCTGGGCACAGATTTTTCACCCAGCCCAGTTGTCATCCCGAGCGTAAGGCCGCCGTCAGCGGCCTGAAGTCGAAGGATCTCTCGTCGTGCGCTTAGCCCTTTCTAAAACGTACCGTGAACACCGGCATCCACTTAGCATTAGTTTCATCCACAATTTCCACCGGTTCTTGGGCTAAAAACATGTTCAAAGCGATGTCTGTCAGCATCTCAGTATCGGTTTTGATGTCTAAACTTAACTCTTCCAGCTTAGCGCGATCCATTTCACGTGACAAGATTTCATTTTCAATCGATTTTTTCTCCTGGCGCAGTTCGGCCAGCTTGCCCGCGAGCTCCTGATACTTGGCATGGTTCTTTAGCTCGTCCTGAAATGAAGTTTTTAAATCTTTGCGCTGCGCCTTTTTTAATTTCAAGCGATTGTAAACGTCAGTCAGGTCTTTCATAACAACAAGTTAAAAGTTGTGAACGGGCATTATGATAACACGACCTTCTCATAGTGTATCGGTCGTCCAAAGAAGGCTGTAGCCAGCAGCTCGATCAGCTCTGGCTCGCCAGTAGTCATAAACCGCCACTCTGCCTCACGGGGTAATTTATTCTCGATCTCCGGATGGTTGCTCAAATAAACTCGGAGCGCGTCAGCCGTGATCTGCCCCTGGTCGAAGACTGGAACGTCCGGCAAGGCTGCGACGAAATGCTCGAGTACGAGAGGGTAATGAGTACAACCGAGTAAAACTGCGTCAGGCTCGGCGAGCACGACCTTTAGTTGCTCAACGTAGGTCGCGACGTATGAGCGCAGCGTCGGCTCGTCAGTGCCATCTTCGATCATGGTCGCGAGTTCGGGGCAAGCGATCTCAACCACTTCAGCCTGAGGGTTGCGTCGTAAAATTTCTTTTTTATATGCGTGCGAATTCACCGTAGCTTGCGTAGCAAACACGCCAATATGCATGGCTTGCGGATACGGATGCAAGGCACTCCAAGGCAAGCCTGTAATCTGCTCAATCGTCGGCACCAAAATACCTAGCACCTGCTTGCCGGGATAGCGCTCGAGGTCATGTTGCTGAATGCGGCGCAGAGCGTTGGCAGAAGCCGTGTTGCAGGCCAAGATGACAAGCTCACAACCTTCGGCAAAAAGCTTTTCGACAGCTTGAAGTGTAAATTCGTAAATCTCATCCGGCGTCCGCGGACCGTAAGGTGCTCGGGCGTTATCGCCGAGATAAATATAGGA
>CALRHE010000013.1 GCA_943359345.1 Candidatus Uhrbacteria bacterium | reverse complement strand
TACTCGCGCTCAAGTTACTCGTCAACGATGAAGGCAAAAAGATGAGTAAGTCGGAAGGTGGTTTTATAGCTATCACGGATGAACCAGAGGACATGTACGGCAAATTGATGGCCATGAATGACAGTATGATTCTGCCGTACTTTGAGATCGTCACCGACGTACCCATGGAGGAGATCGAGGGCATGAAGTTGCAGTTGTCAGCTGGTGTTAACCCACGCGACCTCAAGATGAAGCTCGCAGCCGAGGTCGTGACTATGTTCCATGGCAAGGCGGCTGCTAAGCGTGCCGCTAAGCACTTTGCCACCGTCTTTCAACAACATGAACAGCCGACGGAAATGGTCGACTTCAAGCTCGAGGGTTCGATGAATATTCTCGACGTACTTGTAGCTGCTAAACTCGCTAGCTCGCGCGGTGAGGGCAAGCAGCTCATCGCTGGTGGGGGAGTCCGCATCGACAACGTGGCCGTAACCAACATCGGCATGATGATCGATCCTATCAAGTTGCCAGCCGTGCTCCAAAAGGGTAAGAGGTTCTTTGTTCGACTCGTAAAATAGGTATGTACGCATTTGCAGCTGCCAAAAAAGAAGCTTATACCGCTTTACGCAAGGCCTTGGGTAAGAAAGCCACGGTCACCATTGACATGTTGCTGACGCCACCTAAGCCAGAGTATGGGGACTTGAGTTTTCCGTGTTTTGAGCTGGCTAAAGGCTTGAAGCGTAACCCGGCTGAAATTGCTTCTGAAGTGGCGGCTAAGATCGGCCCGACTAAGTTTATTAAGGACATCACGTCGGCCGGACCGTACGTTAATTTTAAGTTTGCTGAGACCACCTTTGCAGAGCAAATTTTGAACGATGTCAAGAAGCAAAAAAACCGTTACGGTAAGTCTACGACCGGCAAAGGTAAAAAGGTTTTGATCGAATACGCTAACCCTAATACTCACAAAGAAATTCACGTCGGCCACCTACGTAATTTTTCGCTTGGGGCCTCGATCGTGAATCTTTTACGTTTTAACGGATATACCGTGGTACCGGTTTCTTACATCAACGATCTGGGTAACAACGTGGCTAAATGTCTTTGGGGGCTTGAAAAACTGCACCCTGGCGAAGACGCCCCGGCTGAACATCGCTTGAACTATCTGGGTAAGATTTATGCCGAGGCGAATGCGGCTATTGGTGATGATGAGGCTAAGAAAGCTGAAGTCTCCGACATTCAGCGCCAGCTTGAACTCATGGAAGGCGAATGGGTGCCGCTTTGGAAGAAGACCCAAAAGTGGTCAATTGATGGACTTAAAGACATTTTTGATCAATTTGGCCTTGAGCTCAAACACATTTATCTCGAGCATGAGCTGATTGATGACACGCACGCTATCATTAAGCGTTTGTTGACTGAGGGTATAGCTAAAATGAGTGAAGGGGCGGTGGTGGTTGATCTTGAAGATCAGGGTCTGGGTTTTAACTTACTTAGAAAGTCTGACGGCACGCTTTTGTACAACGCCAAAGATCTGGCTTTAGCTTTTAAGAAAAACAGTGATTACGAGGCTGATCGACTGGTGATTATTGTTGACAACCGTCAATCGTTAGCCATGCGTCAACTGATGGCTACTCTTAAGCTCATGAATTTTCCTGGCGACGTTCAACATTTGCCCTATGACATGGTGACCCTGCCTGATGGCGCTATGAGTTCACGTAAGGGTAATATCGTGCGTTGGACAGACATGTATGAGGCCATGTATACCAAACTAGCGCAGGAGACTGTGACCCGTCACGCAGACTGGTCGACTCGCAAGGTAGCGGCCACTGCCAAGGCATTAGCCATAGCCAGTGTGAAGTTCGTGATGTTGCGTCAGGACCCTGAGAAGGTGCTTACCTTTGACATGCAAGAGGCTATGTCGGCCGAGGGTTATACAGCTCCATACGTATTTTACGCCGTGGCCCGTATCCATACGCTCCTTAACAAGGCCGAGATTGCCCCTGAAGAACGTTCGCAGCTACTCACACACCCGCTTGAGAACTCGCTGTTAAAACTGGTCTCCAGATTCCCGGACATTGTGCAGACAGCGGGAGCAACCTATCGGGCTTCAGCCATTGCTCAGTATGCCTTTGAGCTGTCGCAAGCATTTGCCAGCTATTACGAAGCGGTGCGAATCTTAGACGATAAAGACCATGACCTAGTGGCCGCCAGACTGGGCTTACTTGACTGTGTGCGCCAAACGTTGTCGAATGCCATGGGTACCCTAGGTATTGAAGTTCTCAAAGAAATGTAATCTCTCTTTAACTGTGGTTTTCTCTATGTCTAAGAATGGTGGAGCGGAAACAATCGTAGCCAAGGGCGTTAAGGTGGAGGGCGATTTCATGGTCGAGGGCAGTATTATCATTGAAGGTGAAGTGCGCGGCACAATTAGCGCTACCGGTGATTTACACGTTGGTCAGGAGGCTAAAGTGGAGGCTGATATTAAGGCAGATAACGCAGTTATCGCCGGCGAAGTCAGCGGCAACCTGAAAATCACTGGCAAGGCTGATTTATTGCCGTCGTCTAAGTTTTCTGGGGATCTTGCCGCTGCGGTTCTAGCTATAGGCGCAGGCGCACAAGTAAACGGTACGGTACGCATGGGTGCTGAAGAGCCTGCTAAGCCAGCTCGTGGCAAGCGCCCAAACGCCGTCCCAGAACCGGAAGAGGAGACCGAATAACCTTTTGTGTATTCGTACTTCTACGATGCTTTTCTCCAGGATCGGAAATACGAGCGTGACCTAGCTCTGCTTGAAACCCGTCTCACCGACCTTGGCATCATGGGCAAGATCACCCGTCTGGCCTTGTTTCGTGACAGCCTTGAGGTCATTCGTGACGAAATCGATGAAGGGGCTCAAACCTTGGTAGCCGTGGGTGACGACAAAACTTTTAGGCAAGCTATTGAGGCCGTGGGGGACACCAGAACTGTGCTGGGCTATTTGCCGGTGGGTAACAAAAGTGTCCTAGCCGATTTATTGGGCGTACCTACGGGTGTGGCAGCTTGCGATATTTTGTCAGCTCGTTTGGTTCAAGACATTGATGTCGGTGAGGTCAATGGTCGCCGGTTTCTGCACGCCCTGCAGTGTGAGGCTAGTGACGCAGTTGTGTCGTTTGAGGACGCTTATACTACGACTATTGCCGGTAAGGCTTCCTTGGAAATTCGTAATTTAGCTTTTCCGGATGATGCCGGTGTGACCGATCCGACTGACGGAAAACTGACTTTAATTGTGCGTCAGTCACAGTTTTCTTTATTTGGAAGCAAGGCCCATGTGAGCAAGTTGCCGTTTAAGCGGGCACACCTGTTTACTGACCGACACGTCAATATGTTTATTGATGGTGGTGAAAAAATTCAGGCTCGTGAATTTGAGATTCGGGTGATTCCTAGCCGTTTACGTTTAGTGACTGGGAAGGAGCGGAAGTTTTAAACAGGCAGAGTCCTAGGATAAACAACAACGTCGAACTGAGGGCTGAGAGCAGACAGTATTGGCAAAATGCTGCTAGGATAAAAGCTTGTACGTAGGTTAACCAGATCGAGAAACCAAAGCCGAAGACGCTTAAAATAGCAGTGATTTTAAAATATTTGTAGGAGCGATATTCTAAGTAGCTGTAAGCCCCAAACAACATCGTCAGATAGTAGAGCATGCCGAGAACGACTACTGGTACACCAAGAATTGTTGCATACTCACTACCGGTGACTGTGTCGCAGGCATGGGTGAGCGTGCAGGGTAGTGTGGCTCCGAGATAACGGTTGATTGTCAGGTAGGTTGAATCAATAAAACCTAAAAAACTAATCACCATCATGGCTATGGCCAGTTGTTTTATACGTTTATGTGTGTTGTCGGCGTCTGGCATAGATTTCATCAATACTCAAGGTTCCGCCACCGGTCACCATGAGTACGAACAAGGTCCCAAAAATGGTGACGTGAGCGTACACTTGTTCGCCAAAGAAGAAAAATGTTAAGCCAAGTACCAAGAAGCTAAGCGTACTTACAACACGCGTGTGCAGGCCAAGTAATAAGGCTAGCCCTAAACACAGTTCTATGAGCGTAGCCGAGGCCACCCACATCCCGGTTGAAAAGGGTAGATAGCTAGTTAAGTTATAGGTCTCAACTACGGCCCCAAAGAGGTGAGGGTTAAGGAGTTTTTCAGTAATCGCCATAATCACTAGCGACGTACCTAGACTTAAGCGCAGGATAAATGGCATCCAGGATCTGGCCTTGTCCGAGGCCGAAAATATTGGCATGCCTATAAGGTCGTCTAGCCCAGGCTTGGCCTGACCAAGCAGACATAAGGCCAGCAAAGCTCCGATAATTTCTAAGTTATTTAAGAGTTCCGGGTTAAATACTAGGGCCCCAAGGCTCAAGACTATGGCCGCGATGGTGGTTGGCGTGAGTAAAAAACCAGTGATCAACAAAAACCCAAGAATCAATTGGAATGTGGCCCAGGTTGGTTGATTTTGAACAGCTGGCGAAATGAGGGCTTGTTGGCTACCGGCTCCGATTAAAGCCACGCCTAAACTAAAGCGCAGTACCCAGGGTACAAAATCTTGATAAGAGCGAGCGCGACCGCGAAAATAACGGACTCGATCGCGCAACCAGGCCCATTTGTGACTTACAAAAATAACTGCGGCTATACAGGCTATGACAGCAGCAATCGCAATTAGGTTTTGGGGCTCCAAAAACGGTTGGCTTATAAAGGCGTAGTCAGCGCCGCGATGCACAACTTGTTCTTGGTCACTAAGTACGTAAGACACGTGAGCCAATTGCTGAGGCATAGGCGTTATTCAAGTTGGTCGTCAATGATAACTTGAAAAGCTTCCAGACCCCGCGGGCTTTCAAGGGGTGTGCCGTTCATAAAGAAGCTCGGCGTGCCATGGATACCAGCACTGAGGCCGCTACGGTAGTCGGCATTGACACGGTTTTTAACCTCACGGCTGTCTAAGTCGGTTTTGAATTGTTCAGTATTTAAACCAAGTTCCTCAGCATAGGTCGTGAAGACATCGTGAGGGTTGGTTAACCGGCTCCAATCGTTTTGGCGTTCGAACAAAATATCGTGCATCTCCCAGAATTTGCCCTGGAGGCCAGCTGCTTCAGCTGCTTGTGAAGCAAGGTTTGCATTTGGGTGGATACTCTGGAGCGGGAAGTAGCGATAAACGACACGCACGTCATCTGGGTATTGAGTCAGGAGACTGTCTAAGACTGGGGCGTAAGCCTTACAACTAGGGCATTGAAAGTCAGCGTATTCAAGGATTGTGACCGAGGCCGTTTGGCTACCGCGAACATGGTCTAAGGCACTGATCTCACCGCTAATCGGTGACGGTTGCGGGAGGCTGCCGTCTTGGCTTTCACCGATCCAAATCAAGCCACCAATCACGCCAGCGATGACCAAGAAAATTCCAAAGAGTCTAAGTAGCGGCATAAGTTTAGCCTGTCTGGCCAAGCGGCGATCTTGTTTGGCTTGCTCAGCTTTACGAGCGTCACGGTCAAGTGTAGGACTTTGTACAGGGCTATTACTTTCCATAATGGGTCAAAGATAACATAAACTGGGCTTTTTGAGAATAAACAAAACGACCTCCCGAAGGAGATCGATTTGTGGTGGACCTTAGCGGGATCGAACCGCTGACCTCTTCCATGCCATGGAAGCGCTCTACCAGCTGAGCTAAAGGCCCATGGTGCGGATGAAGGGACTCGAACCCTTAAGCCATTGCTGGCACCAGCCCCTCAAGCTGGCGCGTATACCAATTCCGCCACATCCGCGATTTTAGCCGGGCAAGCGTACTCGATAATCAGGCTCTTGGCAAGAATAGAAAAGTAGTCTACTATAGCGCAGCTGTTTCAAGTTAAATTCGGATGCTTAGCTCAGCTGGTTAGAGCGGCTCGTTTACACCGAGTAGGTCGGGGGTTCGAATCCCTCAGCATCCACCAAAAATGATCGTCCCTCACGGACGATCATTTTTGTTTGCTACAATGCTGACTAGTATGGTTCTGCAAATTTTATTGGGTCTTGGTATTATCGCACTCGGTTATTTAATGGCTGCCAAGACGCAGTGGTTTTTGGACATCTTGGGACCAGTGGCCTGGGCCGAGAAACATTTTGTGAGTGAAGGTAGCCGGTTATTTTATAAACTCCTAGCGATTTTGATTATCATGGTCGGGATTATTGTGGTTACCGATCTGTATGACTCCATTGTGGGTGGTTTCGTAGGTTGGGTTTTCTAAACTATGGCAGGCAACGCTCTTCTACACGCTAAACATATTTTGACCACGGCCGAAGTCCAACCAGGCATGCATGTGGCCGATTTTGGTGTGGGTAGAACCGGACATATAATTTTCCCCGCTGCCGAGCTAGTTGGTGAGGAGGGTCGTGTGTATGGCGTTGATCTGCGTGCTGATGCGCTTAAGATGCTGGAGGGTCGACGAAGACAATATCTGGTGCATAACATCAGGCTCGTGCAGGGTGACATTGAGGCTGGTGGCTTGGATATTCCGGAAGCTTCCCTTGATCGTGTTTTTTTGGTGCACACCCTGCCAGTAGCCAGACAACACTCTCAGATTGTGAACGAGATCCGCCGTCTGCTTAAGCACGATGGACGAATTGTGGTGATCGACTGGCGACCTGAAGCGGTGCACCCAGTAGCGCCCAATGATCAGTTTAGGCTTCACCCCAATCAGGTCGATCTTACCTTCGCCCGTTCCGGTTGCGAAGTTTGTGAGCAGTTTTCTCCGAGCAGTACTCACTGGGGTCGAATCTACCGTTTAATCCATCCCGCTAGTCTGGACTGATGTGATTGACGAAAACGTGGCCTAGCTCTACCATCTGGCCATTATGGAAAATCTTTTTAGTTTTAGATATTGGTTTGATTTAACACCAGTGCGTTTGTCATCTGCCTTTGAAGTTGGCTTCTTTGTCTTGTTCACGCTCATGATCATGGCCGGTTTGGCCTTCCGGATAGTGAATAAAAATCGTCAAGATAAGTTTGAGCGCATTGTGCTTGAGCGAGCCACCGTCTTGTCTTTGACAACCGGTTCTCTAGGTTTACTTTGGTTGTTTTTGAGTTTTGAAGAGATCTCAATTTTCGGCGCCCGTTTTTGGTTTTTATTCTTAGTCCTCTTGTTCGTAGGTTTAATTGTTCGTGTTTATCGTTATAAGCGTTTTCAAGTGCCACAACTGCGACTGCTAGAGCAATCCAAGGCCGAAGCTAACAAGTATTTGCCACGCCGTCGTTAGTTGATATGCCACATGCCAGACGTTTGTTCGGCGATGCTTCTGAGCAGCTAGCCGAGCAATATCTGGTTGCGCGTGGTTATAAGATTATCGATCGACAATTTTTAACTCGTTTAGGAGAAATCGATCTTGTCGCCGAATTTGGCGATGAGATCGTTTTTATAGAAGTTAAAGCCCGTCACACTAACGAGTTTGGGTATCCTGAAGCAGCAGTTACAAAAGCCAAGCTGCGTAAGATCGCAAACACCGCTGAGCTGTATTTACGGGCCAAGAATCTGACCGAACGAGCTTTCCGGGTGGACGTAATAGCAATCGAATTTTACGTCCATCCTCCCAGGATTACCCATTACGAGGCGGTGAGCTAGAAATGTTATACTTGTTTAGATTTTATGCGATCCGCAACCGTGCGCGATGTTTTGTGCGTTTTTTGGGAGCACGTCAGGCCATATAAACTGACGGTATTTTTTATTTTGTCATTTGTATCAGCTGCAAGCTTCATGGACATCGTTCAACCCTTGCTTTTGAAGCGGTTGTTTGATGTTTTTGAAAACCAAACTTCTGTTGAGTCGGCTTTCGCTGCCTTTACGACTGTTTTCTTCATGCTCTTGGCTGCCAAGCTATTTGGTTGGACCATGTGGAGGGTATCGGACTTTATAAACATGCGTTTTCAACCCCAAGTCATGGCCAGTCTCGAGGAAGGGGCTTTCCGATATTTACTCGGTCATTCGTACCAATTCTTTGCAGATAATTTTGCTGGTTCTCTAGTCAAGAGAGTGGGGAGGTTGAGCCGAGCCTTTGAACAATTAGCTGACGAAATTACCTTTCGTTTTGTGCCTATTGCCGTGATACTCATCGGAGGCTTTGTTGGTCTGTACGTGCAAGCTCCAGTGATGGCGTATCTGTTTACTGCTTGGACAGTGCTGTATTTGTACTTCAACTATCTGGCTGCCAAATGGGCCGTGAAGTTGGATGTTTTAAGAACTGAAATTGATTCTGAGGTGGGCGGCGCTTTGGCAGATGCGATTTCGAACGCAGTGACAATCAAGCTCTTTCCAGCCTTACGTTTTGAGGTTGACCGCCTGAAAAAGGTTTTGCTGAGATATGCCCGCGCCCAGACCAGAAGCTGGCTGCGACACGGGGTCATTTTGGCTATTCAGTCTTTGCTCATGATCGCTATTGAGACCGTGCTTTTGTATATCGGGATCCAAGGGTGGATTGAAGGACGATTTACTTTAGGCGATTTGGCCTTTATCCAAACGTATTTAATTTTTGCTTTCGCTAAGCTTTGGGAGGTGGGAAGATCATTGCGCCATTTGTTTGATGCTTTTGCCGACAGCAAAGAGATGGTAGAAATCATGATGCTGCCGCATGCGGTACGGGATCACAGAGGGGCTAGCGAGCTCACGGTCAAGAAGGGTAGGATCGAGTTCAAAGACGTTGACTTCAGCTTTGATCGTAGACTAATCTTGGATGATTTCTCACTGAGCATCGCGGCGCATGAAAAGGTTGCTTTGGTTGGGCCCTCAGGAGCAGGAAAATCGACGATCACCAAACTGCTTTTTCGTTTTTACGATATCCAGAAAGGCAAAATCATGATTGACGGTCAAGATCTTTCCAAGGTGACACAGGAAAGTTTGCGTGAATACATTTCTTTGGTGCCGCAAGATCCGGTTCTCTTTCACAGAACACTTTTAGACAACATTCGCTATGGCCGACGAGATGCTACTGATCAGGAGGTGATTGAGGCAGCTAAAAAGGCTCATTGCCACGATTTTATCAATGGTTTGAGGCACGGTTATGATACGTATGTTGGGGAGCGTGGCGTGAAGCTTTCCGGTGGTGAGCGCCAGCGTGTAGCTATCGCTCGGGCGATTCTTAAGAACGCCCCAATACTTGTTCTCGACGAAGCCACGTCGTCATTGGATTCTGAATCAGAGGCTTTAATACAAGTAGCTTTACGTGAGCTAATGCACGACAAAACAGTTATCGTCATTGCCCATAGATTATCAACCATCATGCAGATGGATAGGATTTTGGTTATCGAAGACGGTAGACTTACGCACCAGGGTACGCATGATGAGCTCCTAAGTCAGGCCGGGACTTACCAGACGCTTTGGAATATTCAGGCCGGGGGTTTCGTTCGTTAATCAAATAAGCTTGTCAGATTTTTGTGCCCGTGTTAATCTTTTGATATCTGGACTCGGCTGTTAGCCGGGTTCATCTGTTAAATAGATCAAAGAACAAAGTTAAAAGTCCACAATCTCAATACTATGTCATCTCCCATTGAACAAGCTATCCGCCAGATTTGTGAAGAGAAAGGTTTGTCGTACGAATCCGTAGTCGACACCATCCAGTCGGCCTTAGCCGCTGCTTACCGTAAAGATTTCGGGGATAAATATCATAATCTTGAGTCAGAATTTGATCCTGAAAGCGCGGCTGTAAAAGTTTTTGACGTCAAAACTGTAGTGGAAGATATTACTCCGGAGGAGCTTGAGGAATTCCGTAAGCAAGAAGCTCTAGACAATGCTGCCCGTGAGGCTCGGCGCGCTATAGGTGATTTCAGCTTGCCGCCTGAGGGAACTGTGGGTGAAGACGCGCCCAAGTTTAACCCCAAAACCGACGTCATGCTGTCTGATGCCAAGATTTTAAAAATGAGCGCCAAGATTGGTGATGTCATGCGGACTGAGCTCCCGATTCCAGGTGAGTTTGGCCGTATGGCAGCCATGACGGCTAAGCAGGTTATTACGCAGAAATTGCGAGAGGCCGAGCGTGAAATTATTTTCAACGAGTTTAAGGGGGTTGAGGGCACGGTTATCATGGGCACAGTCCAGCGCCATGAGGGACGCATCATTCTGGTGGACATTGGTCGCACGGCCGGTATTCTGAAACCTGAAGATCAGATGTCGGGTGATCGGTATCGTTCCGGCGACCGGATTAAGGTTTACGTACGTGAAGTTTCACTTGGACCCCGGGGCCCACAGATTTTGTTGTCGCGCACCCATGAGGCCTTGATCCGTAACTTGTTTGAGGTCGAAATTCCAGAAATTGCTGAAGGCACGGTCGAAATTAAGGCCTTGGCTCGCGAAGCCGGGGCGCGTACCAAGATTGCCGTGAGTTCTCGCGACCCGCAGATTGATCCAATCGGCGCGTGTATTGGTCAACGTGGCACGCGTATTCAAACAATTATCGCCGAGCTGGCTGGCGAAAAAATCGATGTCATCGAGTGGAGCGAGGATCACAAACAGTTTATTAGCAACGCCCTGGCTCCGGCCAAAGCTCTGAAAGCCGAGTTGATTGAAGATGAGCGGGTAGCCAATATTCTAGTCGCCGCTGATCAGTTGTCATTAGCTATTGGTCGCGGTGGTCAGAACGTGCGCTTAGCCTCACGTTTGAGTGGTTGGAAGATTAACATTCTGGAAGATCGTGCTGCGGACGGAGCGGTCGCAGCGGTCGAAGCTGAGACACCAGTGTCAGAGGATAGCCAAGACCAGGTTGAGTAACAGCTATGGGAAATATTTTTTTCACCAGCCTGTATCAACCTCTCTACAACCTGCTGGTTTTATTTTATGATCTGTTGCCCTGGGGTGGGCTTGGACTTTCGATCATCCTAGTGACAATTTTGGTTAAGTGTTTGGTTTTTCCGCTCACCTTCAAATCCATGAAGGCCCAGAAGGAGATGCAGGAAATCCAGCCCAAGATTGCCGAGATCCGCGCCAAATACAAAGATAACCAGGAACAAATGGCTAAGGAGCTGATGGCGGTCTACAAGGATCATAAGGTTAACCCTTTTGCTTCGTGCTTGCCTCTCATTCTTCAGCTGGTTATCTTCATTACTCTGTATCGCGTCTTGCTGGCCGGTATCGAAACGGTCAACGGCGATACGTTGTACGCGTTCGTGCCTAATCCTGGGGTCATGGATCACATGTTCCTCAGCATGAACTTGGCCGAGATTTCCATCCCGTTGGCGATCTTGTCAGCTGTTATGCAGTTTTTCCAGGCCCGTCAGATGATCACGCGTAGGCCGCCGGTCGCGGCGCGTCAAGGCACGGCTGCGCTTGATGAAGACATGACGGCGAGTATGAATAAGATGATGCTCTACGTACTCCCGGTCATGATGTTGGTGCTGGGTGTGACTACGCTTCCGGGCGGTACTACACTCTACATTTTTGTGAGCACGCTCCTGACGTACCTCTTGTATGCAGTCTTCATCAAACCTCCGACCTTGATTAACACAGCTAGCGACAAACAACTTACAGATTAGACGCAGATGTATAAAACGACCTCAGCTCACAGCTGGGTCGTTTTTCGTTTATACTGTAGTTAGTTTATGGTCAATCGTCGTTTGCTTAGTCGTGCCTTTCTGTTTGCTGGGCTCCTATTTGGCGGTAGCATTGTGTTTTTGCTTATCCGGCAGGCTGGGCCCGCCGCTTTACTTGAGAATCTTGCAGGCTTTGGTTGGTTGCCGCTTAGCGGTTTTATTGGCATCTCACTGATTAATTTCTGTCTTTATACCTGGCGCTGGAAACTTATTCTTGACGACATGGTGGACAAGCGACAACGGATTCCGTTTAGCCGTTTGTTCATGCACCGCATGAGTGGTTTTGCTGCTGGTTATCTGACGCCAGCTGCACAGGTGGCGGGTGAGCCTGTACGCGTGGCCATGCTGAAAAGTGACGGAGTGCCGCTCCAACCAGCCACGAGTTCGGTTGTGCTCGACCTAGCTTTTGAGATCACCTCGTTTGTTGTCTACGTCATCGCCGGTATCGCGCTAGCCTTTGCACAAGGTATCGGCACTAACGGTAGCTTATTGTGGCCGCTGGTATTCGTGCTTATCCTGTTGGCAGTGCTCGGAAGTTTCTTTGTGTTTACGGTTTCGGGCGCCGGTTTTTTCCATCGCCTGATCGGTGGATTAGGATTACGACGCTTTAAGCCACTGCGCAAGTTTGAGGTTTGGCTTGAGGGCACTGAGAAACTCATGACCAAGTTTTTTGTAGGCCAGGAAGCCAAGGTTTTGTTAATTGTGCTTTTGTCATTTGTGATGACGGCTTTCCGAGCCGTTGAGATTATCTTCATCACTCATTTTTTTGGCTTCGAGATCTCGGTACGCGACGCTTTCTTGCTCAGTACTTTGCCGGGCGTAGCTCTACTGCTGCCGATCCCAGGTGGCATCGGTGTTTTTGAGGGGAGTAACGCCGCCATGTTTGCCTTACTTGGTATTGGTATAAATCCCGTGGCTTTTACGATGATCGTTCGCGCTCGTGACCTGGTATTTATTGCCATCGGTGTGGTACATGGGGTACGAAGGGGGGAGAAAGTTATTTATGCCAAGCGTACTTGAAACGAGCATTTATCGAACCCTGGCATATTTTGCGTATTTTAAATATCCACTTACCAGTTTTGAAATTTGGAAGTGGTTGTTAGAGCCTGGTCAGCCGGTGTCACTTTTTGAAGTCATCCAGGCCCTTGAAGGCTCGACTTGGCTGCAGGCAAAGTTTAAAAAGTATCACGGGTTTTACGCTTTGGGAGAAGTTGACGTTTGGCACACAGATCGTCATCTCCGGTTTTTAGACGCTATGCGTAAATACCATAAGGCTGAGCGTGCAGTGCAGTTGCTGGGTCGCTTGCCCTGGATTGACGGGGTGGCTGTGTGTAACAGTTTGTCCTGGTATCAAACCAAACAAGATAGCGACATCGATCTGTTTGTGATCACTCGGCCAGGGCGGATTTGGTCGGCTAGGTTATTGTCCACCATACCGGCCATTCTGTTGCGACAGCGACCCGGCGAGGCAGCCAGTGACCCGGTGTGTTTAAGTTTTTTTTGTACCGATCAAGCTTTGAATTTTGAGAAATTAAAGATTAGCGCTACAGATCCATATTTGGCTTACTGGTGCCGTTCGCTCGTGCCTTTGGTGGACCATAGCGGTTGGATGGAAAAGTTTGAAATGCAAAACTCTTGGTTGCGTGCAGTCTTACCCAACGCTCAGTTTGTGCGCCGAGCCAGCCGTTTCCGACCAAGCGTTAAGTTGCATTTGCCCTGGCTGCCACTGTCTGAGCGCTTAGCCAAACAACTCCAACTTGAGCGTTTCCCAAAGGTTATACGTGAGCTCATGAATCTCGATACTCGGGTAGTTGTGAGTGATGAGATGTTGAAATTTCATGAGCACGACGCACGCCAGCAGATTCGCCAAGCGCTGGCTGACAAGCTGGCAGTTTTATGAAGAAGCTGTTTAACCAACTTCTGACACCAACCGGGATTTTAGCCGTGTTCGTGTTTTTGCTGCCATGGCAAACCCGTTACATTTTTGGTTGGTCAGAGTTGTCCGGTGCGTTTACCGAGTTTGGCACTTTGAGCGTGTATGCCACGCAAATATTTCTAGTGCTCGGCTTAGCTTGTGTGTATGCGTATCGTGGACCACCCGTTGTCGAGCCTAGCTATAGGCGTTCTATCGTGTTCGGTGCGGCGGTGATGGCGGTCACGATTGTGTCGAGCAGCTTGGCTCAACAATCAATTCCAGCCTTAGCCGGTCTGATAGACATGGCCGTTGCCGCTATCGTTTTCATAGCCCTGCTTGATAAGCGCGTCAAGCTCGTTTGGGTTATGTCGGCGTTTGTAGTCGGACTACTTTTTCCTGTTGGTCTGGGCTTAGTTCAAGTTTTTATTGGCGAAACTGGAGCATCGACATGGCTCGGCTTAGCTGCCCGTGACGCTCAACGGCTTGGTGACGCGGTGCTCGTATTATTCGAGGGCGAGCGTGTGCTCAGAGCTTACGGCACTTTCCCTCATCCCAATATTTTCGGGGGTTATCTGGCCGTGGGTTTGCTGACGACTCTGGGATTGCGATCACGCTATTACGCAGAACGGGCTGGGCCTAGCCCTGCCACTACAGCCTTGGCAATTATTGCCTGCGTTCTCGGTTTTGGTTTGCTGCTCACGGCTTCGCGCTCGGCTTTGCTCGGTCTGTTGCTCGGCGGGGGACTGACTATGCTCGCACGACGCTGGCCATGGCGATGGGCGGGACCTAGCCCCGCCCCTACAGCGATGTTGATTGCGATCGGGGTTGTTGGCTTGGCACTGGGTGCGAGCTTGCTTGCGCCTGCGCTTGCGAGCTCGCTGCGAGGCGGGGGAGCACTCGAGGATCGATCGTTATCAGAGCGCGCAGACCAATACCGCGAGTGGCCAGACACGATGGAGGGGCTTGACTGGTTGATTGGTAGCGGTCCACGAAGTTACGTTTTCACGTTAGCAACCATTCATTCCGATCGCGGCGTTTGGGAATATCAGCCCATTCACAATGTTCCGCTCTTGGTATTGTCTGAGATCGGCTTGCTTGGATTGATTGCTCTCATAGTTTGGGTTGTTACCCTCGATTATCAAAATTTTGCCCGTTTTCCTAACCGCGAGGCTGCTTACGCTCATGGCCTGGGTAAAGTTTTGTTTGTGATTATTTTCTTCGATCATTATTTGTGGTCGTCTTGGGCCGGTCTGACACTCGTGGCCTGTGTAGCGGCCTTGATGTTGCGTTTGGGGGAGGACAAGTCACTTGACGAAACAAGAAAAATTGTTTAAAGTAGCTTTAATTGAGTGTGGTTAACCACCATTCTCTCGGTGTCAATAAATACAACTCCCCAATTTTGGCGGAGTTGTATTTATTTTATCCCGGGCCGTTCGGGCCTATAGTGCTAGTGGCAAACTCACTCGATTTGACACCGAGAGTCACGGGTTCGAGTCCCATTAGGTCTGCCAAGCCCTAAAAGCATGGCCCGGGACCACGCAAAGCCGACCTTCACGGGTTGGTTTTGTTTTTGGTCACAGCCATAAAATGGGTTCCTAACTCTTACAGCACTTCCCGCTATGAAAAATCTTAACTCGTGCAATTTTTATAAAACAACAAACCCCGCGTCAGACAACTGCCACCCGAAACGGGGCTGTTGTCGCGCGGGGTGAGAATGGAGTTTGGCGCTCCTCACGTTTCTTGCATCGCGAGTTTGGCTTCGGCGGCGCTCAGTGCTGCCGTTGCTGCCAAGGCGATGATTACCCCGGCCCACTGGATCAGTGACATGCGCTCGCCCAGGATAAGCCACGCACCCACGATCACGGCAGGGGTTTCACCCATCGCCAGCGTGGAAGCGACTTCCGTTTTCAGATTCTCAAACGTGATCACGTACGCGAGGATGTAGAGGAAACCACTTGTGCAGCCATAGAGCACGAGCGCGACGCCGGTGTAGATGTCCCATACCTCCGCACTAAATGGTATGCGACCTGCTATGATCGTCGTCGTCGCGCCGATTATCACCATGAGCATGGCAATCCAGAAACTTTTGTAGTAAGGGTCGATCCTCTTGCTCGCGCCGAGAATCTCAAATCCCACACCTACGAGCAGCGTTGCCGCTGTGCTCCAGAGGAAGCCGCGGAGGTCAAAGGACGTCTGCCACGGATTGAGTGCGATGAGCACGCCCATGAGCAGTACCGTCAAGCCCCCTGTCACCCGAAGATCTACCGTCTGTCCGCGCACCATTTAGCCACGATGTTGACGACAGGGGTCGTGGTTATGACGACAATCGTGGGATTAGCGCCCCAGGCACGGATGCCGTTGTACAGGCAGAAGTTCGCGGAAGCGAACAGGAACGAGAACAGGAATACATTCCTAGTCGCGAACGAGATGCGGTGTGGGAAGAGCACGGCTATGAGGGTGACGCTGATGCCACCCCGCACTACCATTAATTCTCCCGTGGTGAGGGTTTCGAAGACATTTACGAGTGGCAACGCAATGGCTGCCGTCACTGAAATGCCGAGAGCGGCAATGATGCCAGCGAGCGTCGCGTTGAGCTTCACGATGCCTCCAAGGTGTTGAGGGGAAAGGACGTGCTCGCCACAGTAGCGAACAACGCAACAAAATAACATAAGAGCCGACTTCCGTCAAAGACATGTACTAAGTGATAAAGGGCCTTGCACTCAATTCAAGAGAGTGCTAATTTAGTGCCAGATTAATTTTGAACGAATATGAACTTGAAACCCCTTGGTAACCACATTATTCTGACCGTGGCGGATAAAGAAACCACCACCGCCCTCGGCATTATTATTCCAGATACGGCTGATAAAGAGCGTCCAGAACGGGGCACGGTTGTAGCTGTTGGTCCGGGTAAGTTGCTTGAAAACGGTACTCGTCAGGTGATTGATGTCAAAGCCGGTGACGAAATAGTTTTCAAGAAATACGCCCCCGACGAAATCGAGCTCAAGAGTCCAACCGGGGAGAGCAAAAAGTATTTAGTCGTCAACGCCGATGAAGTCATGGCGATAATTGAAAAATAACTTTCAGTATTCTAGAGTTTTAAACTCTAGAATACTAGAGTACTCGACAATTCGAATACATAAACCTATCTGATATGGCAAAGATGATTACTTACAGCGAGGACGCGCGTAAGAAAATGAAAGACGGCGTTGATAAGCTGGCTAACGCCGTCAAAGTTACCCTGGGGCCCACTGGTCGCAATGTGATTATTGATCGCGGTTTCGGTGCTCCGCTCGTTACCAAAGACGGTGTGACAGTAGCCAAAGACATCGAGTTGGCTGATAAACTTGAGAACCTCGGCGCGACCCTAGTCAAAGAAGTTGCTAGCAAGACCAATGATGTGGCTGGTGACGGGACTACGACGGCCACAGTTTTGGCTCAAGCCATCGTTGCCGACGGTTTACGTGTTGTTACAGCCGGCGCCAACCCGCAGGCTTTACGCCGCGGTTTGGAAAAGGGTGTTCAGGTGATTGTTGACGAAATTAAGAGAATCTCAAAGAAGGTAGAAGGCGACGCTATCAAGCAGGTGGCGAGTATTTCGGCTAACGACGCCGAAATCGGCACCATGATCGCTGAGGCCATGAATAAAGTAACCACCGATGGCGTGATTACCGTTGAAGAGGGCACCTCTTTCGGTATCGAGGTCGATGTAGTCGAGGGCATGCAATTTGATAAGGGCTACATCTCGCATTACATGGTCACGAGCGCCGAACGCATGGAGGCTGAGTACAGCGACGTACCAGTTTTGATTACTGATCAGAAGATCGCTTCAATTCAGGAACTCGTACCCTTGCTTGAGACTATCGCCAAGACTGGTCGTAAGGAGCTAGTTATCATCGCTGAAGACGTTGAGGGTGACGCTTTGGCGACGATTGTTTTGAACAAGCTACGCGGGGCTTTCAACATTCTGGCCGTGAAAGCTCCAGCCTACGGAGATCGGCGTAAGGCTATGCTCGACGATATCGCCATTGTCACCGGTGCCACCGTAGTGACTCCAGAGAAAGGCATGAAGCTCGATACGATTGGCCTTGAAGTTCTTGGACGTGCTCGCCGGGTTGTAGCCACCAAGGATACGACCACGATCGTTGAAGGTGCTGGTGACAAAAGTAAAATCGCTGAACGCGTGGCCCAGATCAAGACCTTGTTAACCCAGACTGATTCTGATTTTGATAAAGAGAAATTGCGCGAGCGCATGGCCAAGCTGGCTGGTGGTGTAGCCGTTATCCGTGTGGGCGCCGCTTCAGAGGTCGAAATGAAAGAGAAGAAACACCGGATTGAAGACGCTGTGGCAGCTACCAAGGCCGCTATCGAAGAAGGTATTGTGGCTGGCGGTGGCGTGGCTTTTATTAGGGCCAAGGACGCCCTGAAGTCGCTTAACCTGACTGCCGATGAAAAACTTGGTGCTGATATTCTGGACAGAGCTTTGGAGGCTCCACTGCGTCAGATTGCCGAGAACGCAGGTAAGGAGGGCGGTATCGTGGTTGAGCATGTCAAGAAAAACACTGGCAACATGGGTTGGAACGCCTTGACCGGCGAGATGGTCGATATGGTCGCGAGCGGTATCATCGACCCAGCCAAGGTTACTCGTTCAGCTCTTCAGAACGCTGTCTCGGTTGCAATCATGATAATTACCACCGAGGCCGCGATTACCGAGGTTCCTAAGGATGACAAGGGTGCTGGTATGCCAGCTGCACCTGACATGAGCGGGATGTACTAATCAAGGTTATAATCAAGATACATGGCGCATTTAGCTGACCGTATCGCTAACGTCGAGGATCGTCTCGCGGCTGCGTGGTCAGCTTTGCGTTTGGAGGAGTCTCGTGCTCGGGGCGTAGAACTTGAGGCCATGATGAATGAGCCTAGCTTTTGGAACGATCAAAATCGGGCTCGTGAACT
>CALRHE010000012.1 GCA_943359345.1 Candidatus Uhrbacteria bacterium | reverse complement strand
ACGCCACGGCACTGAGCCTGACGGTTAACCGCATCTGCGAGTTGGCCAACAACGAATTCCCCTGCACCTGCCGCTAGGCTAGGCGCACTGGGAACGAGCGGTCGGAGTTACACGTCCACGAAGAGAAAGCTCTTCGGCGGCGACGTGTGACCTCCGGCCGCTATTTGTTTTGTTGACCGTTCACCGTTGACCGTTTACTTCGGAGCGGTAAGTGAGCTCCTCAGAGCGCAGACCTTCATCCAGATAATTTCTAGTTCTTGCCCCGCAGTGTCAAGAGTTATTTTATCGATGTATTGACGTCGTTGGGCTATCTTTAAACAGGCATGCACCTCTACAATAGATCCAAGACAATATTGCAGAAAGCGAGTAAAATCACGTTCCGATTTTCTAGTGCTACCTTCGGCAATATTTAAATAAATTGATGTCGCTGCCCGACGCATTTGTTGCGTTAGTGCATAACGTTCATCTGAAGGAAAGCCTTCACCGATTGTGTAGACACGATCTACTAAATTAAGAATATCTTCCCCTACTTTGAGATTTTCGTAACTGAATGCCATAAGCTTCTGCGAACAGTCAACGGTCAACCGTCAACGATGACGGTGCGAGAGTCATGGCCAAGAAAAAGGCGGTGAGCACGGCCAGATCATTTTTTAAAAATGGCACATCAACTAAGCCATGAATCATCATTGTTAGAAGAGCTGCAAAAGCAGCTAGCACGAGGATATCGTCACGATGTTGCCAAGTGAGTTTGAGCGTCACGATTGCTATCCAAACGAAAGCGATAACTCCGAAGGCACCCATCTCAACCCAGAAGTTTAGGATCACATTGTGCGGATATTGAAAAATCTCATAGAGCCTCGGGTCGTGATAGGGCTCAAATACCGTCGGATAGCCAGACAGTCCTGCACCCTGAAGCGGTCGATCTTTTAAAAGCTCAATCGTCTCACTCCATTGAGCCACACGAACCCCGCCCGAGTAATCTCGGAGCAATATTTTCTCACGCACCGCCGGCACTATCGCCAACACTGCCACGGCTATGACCACCGACCCGATAAGGGCAGTGATTTTTGTTTTCACTGTAGGGGTGGGATTCGGCCCTGCCCGTCGAGCGATAAGTAACGTCGCGAGCAAGGCGATCGGAATGGCTACGAGCGCTGCTTCGGTTTCGGCGAGCAAGATGGCGACGAATCCAAGCGGCACAGCGATGATCGCCAGGCGTGGACGTACGACGCAAAACGCAGTCACAATCGGGGCTACAAACAAGCCGACGGCGTTCGGGTATTCAAAGATAGAGGTAGCTCGGCGTTCGAAGTCCCAGGGGATCGGGAGTCCGAGCCCGGTCAGCTTTTGGAGGATCGCAAAGCCCGCAATCGCGATCGTGGTCAGACCGAGGGCTGTGAGAGCTCGAGTCCAGTCAGCGCGTTTAGTGAAGGTCGACCGCAGCATGAGAAACATGAGCATCGGCTCAATGAAATAAGCCTTCCAGATACCAAGAGCACTTGCTTGATCAGGGGCCCAAATTATCGCGAAAGTCGCCATCGCCAACAGGAAAAACAGGGAAGCACGATATTTTCCGAGCGTCCTCAGGTCGAGTTTGAAACCGTTACGACCAAATAGCCACACAACAAAAGCGATCAAAATAAAACCCTCCAGCACCGTCCAGGGCATGACAACCTCAAAGCGCAACAAGTAAGTTGGGAGTAGTGCCAAGATGAGTGTCAGCGCCAATTTAAGGTCGCGCCACGCTAGACCAGCAAAGGCGACCAGGACAATGACAATGAGGATGAGCGGCATAGTCTTACGATATATACCACCCTGAGGTAACGAAGGGTTAGGCCCCCGAGGTTGAAACGCGGTGGGTTGCTAATCCTTAGTTGTTATTCAGGATGGTGAATCAGACTTGAAAAGCTCTAACACAGCCTGGGGTTTTGGTCCACCAAAGGTCGTAAGAGCAGCGGCATAAACCACCAGGGCACCAAGTATGGTCACAAACACATGCGGGGAAGGAATGATGAGGATGGCTGCCGTCATGACTAGGCTAGCAGCGATAGTGCGAACGAACACGACTAGGTTAACTCGAGTCTTGGCAGTTCGCGTGACCACCGTAAACGCCAATACTGCAATCAAAAACTCTGACCCAAGCGTGATCCAGGCCGCCGCCCAGGCTCCGTAATCTGGAATAAAGTGTATATAGGCCGCTACGGCCAAGATAGCCACCAAGGCATAGGCCAAAGTCATGGGTCGTTGCTTGTTAACGGCCACGACGGCGTGGCCGTACAAAGATCCGTAACACAAAATAGAGATTGCCGGGCCCAAGATCATGAGAATTTGACCCGCCAGAGTGAGATCAGCTTTTACTGCCACCATGAGCGGCACGCCCACGGCGATTGAGCCAAAAGCAAAGGGGATGGCGATTAGGGACAGAGTGTCAAAACCGGTTTGGAGATATTTTTGAAATTGCTGAGGTTTATTTTGACTCCAAGCTAGGGTGAGAAGCGGCAGCAGCAGACCTACGAGCGTAACTGGAATAGTGGTCATGACGTCGACGATTTTATAGGCTGAGCCGTATTGACCGATAATTTCGGCCGGGAGCTCAAAAATCCACATGAAAAAAATGTCGCCACGTAAATACAGGAGGTTGAAAAGGATGGATACACCAATCGGCCAGCTGCGTTTAATAATTTGGCGCCACACGGCTAGGTCTATCTCGGGGCGAAAAGGGACATGGTGATTGGTGGCTAGGACCATGATCAGGAATTGAGCCACGATACCCAATAGAAAAGCGTAAACAACGCCCATGAGTCCGGCCCCAGTTAGACCAGCCACGATAATACCGGCTATTGATATCAGGCGATTAACAGTCTCAGCGATGACGACCGTATGAATGGCTAGCCGTTTCTGGAATACACCCTGAAACATTTGGGCGATGGCCGAGATAAAATAAGTGATCGACCCGATCAGAATAATCCCCATGAGTCCGGCGCTCTGTGGAATAAACAGGGCCGTCAGCGGACACAGCGACATGAAGATTACGGCCGAAAGTGTGCGTAGAGTTACTAGGTTGCCAAGTAGTTTAGCCTCATTAGCACCTTTTTCAGAAATCATCAGAGTAGTTGTGAGCGTTAGGCCACCATCAACCACAATGGCGAATATTGTCACATAGGTCATGCCGGCTGTGAACAAGCCGAAGTTATCAATCCCAAAGAAATGCAGGATTGCGTAAAAAGTCACCAGCCCAAGTAGGGTGCCGAGTATGCGGCCACCAATCTGGAGTACGGAATTTTTTGCCAGCTGCTTACCAACGGACATAGCTAGAAAATGTTATACTAATTCGGTATTATGCCGAATTTCTTGAAAAAACTTATTTCCACGGGACTTTTACTGGCTTTATTGGTAGCGGCCGTGCCATTTTCAGTGCAGGCAGCTGGCTTGTCGACTACCCGAGTATCTACCACCGGTGGGGGTACGCTAACCATGACGCCAGGTGAGGTCAAGAACATTACGGTTACCTTTCAGAATACCGGGACGACCACCTGGAAAAATGATGGCTCTGGCTACATCTCGCTCTACACGTACGGACCTAAGTATAGAACAAGTTTATTCGATCCCGGTACTTGGTTGTCGCCATCACAAGTAAAGCGCATGCAGGAGACTTCTGTGGGCCCAAAAGGGCAGGCTACGGTCAGTTTTCAACTTCGAGCTCCAAGCGTCACAGGCACGTATATAGAAACCTTTAATTTGGCTTCTGAGGACGCAGCCTGGATTCCTGGTGGTGAGTTTGCTTTGACTATCTCGGTACAGCCATCTGAATCAACCTCATCAACAACATCGACCCCCTCAGACACCGGCTACAGCGCCGAGTTAGTCACACAGACCGCCAACAGCCTCAAGATTAAAGCTGGTAAGACAGTATCTTTCACAGCGCTTTTCAAAAATACGGGTACCGTTACTTGGATTAATTTCGGGATGAAGTCACCAGACGTCACTATTGCTTCCACTAGCGCGCCGAGCTTCACGCATTCCACCTGGAGCGGCAATCAGATAGCGCTTGTGACCGGTCAGACGGTTAAACCTGGTGAAACGGCGGCCATACAATTTTTCTTTGCCGCGCCAGAAACTAATGGCACTCACACCGCTAAGTTTCAGCTAACCGCCAACGATGTCAGCGTTCCTGACGCCTTTGTTGAGTTACCTGTGACGGTCACTGAGGGCGCCGCAGGTGCGATTAATGCCCCGGTAGTTGAGGTGGATACGCTTGCGTATATAGACGAACCAACTATTCGTGTTGGTATTTTGATTATCGATGAAGAAACCGAGTGGGAATCCTACGTTACGTCTTTTGAAAGCGATTTTGAGCTCCGCAATACCGATGGAGTTTTGCTCGGGAGTTATAAAAGTGGCACCAAGGTCAGAGTAGCCTATATCGATGGTCGGTATGTTTATGGGGATAAACAGCAAAGCTCGTCTTCGCCGTTACGTTTCGTTCCCAATCAAGAGCGAGCCGTCATGACGATTACTAATTTTGACGCTCGTGAAACTCGTGGTTCGTCGCGTGCGAATAACGCCTTCCGCGGTGTGCTTGAAATTCGTTATAACGACACTTATGATCGCACCTGGGTGATCAACGAGCTTGGCATGGAGGACTACTTGCGTGGTTTAGCCGAGACTTCGAATCTTTCTCATCTAGAATTCCAGAAGGCACTAATCACGGCTGCGCGCACCTACGCTTTTTATCACTGGCAGCGGGCTACCAAACACAAAACTGAGGGTTACCACGTTGACGCTTATTACGATCAAGTTTACCGCGGTTACTCTCAGGAAGAAATTACTCCACGCTTAACCGAAGCGGTTGAAGCTACGCGTGGTCAGATTGTGACTTACGATGGCGCGACAGCAATTACGGCTTATTATTCACGTTCAAACGGGCGCACACGTAACTGGAGTGATGTTTGGGGTGGAGATGTACCTTGGTCCAAATCAGTTGCGGTTCCATGCGATGAGGGTAAGACCGAATGGGGTCATGGGGTTGGTTTGTCAGCCTCGGGAGCCTTGTGTATGGCCAATGAAGGTATGCTCTGGCAACCAATTCTCAAACATTTTTATACCGGCATCGAGGTAGATAAAAAGTGGGAATAACTAAATATATTTATAAACAATTACTCACATTTTAATTAAAATGTGAAGACTTGAGGTTTAATATAATTGGTAATGGTGACGGTGACTAGAGTTTAATACTCGCATCGTGGTGTTTAGATGTAGTCGGAGCGCCAAGCCCAGGAGCTATGGCCTTGGGGTCATGATGATGCGTATTTTTGCAGGTGGTTACTAGTTCGCTGATACTGATTTTGACATCGTCGGGATTGTCGACATTCTTAAAACGGAAGCGTTCTTTTTCTCCAGCCGTTTGGATGTAGACGTCACCGTAAGTCAGGAATGTTTCAAGAAAACCCTTGGTTTCACTGGTAATGTCTTGGATTTGTTCGTGATGGACTTCAGATACCAAGCGATTGAACAAGCCGTGTTGTTCAGCGTTGATGATACGTTCTGAGGTTACAATCCAAACATCTAGCCAGTAGTCGGTTAGTTCCGTTAGGGTGATGCAATAAACAATCAATAAATAGCTAAACAGGGTGAGAATACTGGCTGGACCCCAGACAGGGTGAGTGAAGATATCAGCTTCGGTCACACGGGCCAAGGCAAAGACCGCGATCGGTACAAGTAGCATGGCCCCACTCATAAGAAAGACTTTAGCTAGGTCAATCCAATGGCGACGCAAAAAAACTTTCACTACTTCTTGGGGTTGGCTGTTGGGGAGATGATCAAGATGCAGCATAAAGATTACTCAAGCCGACTTGAGCTTATAAAAGACGGGAGTAAATCATTGAGTTGAAACTCTTTCTGCCAATCAACTGTCAATAAATAAACGCCAATTATTCCTATTAGCACGACGAAACTTACTAAGTAAACAGTCAGCAGCAGGCTAGTTGCAGATGAACGGATCGCGTAGCGTTGGATGTGAAAAACATTAAACACAAAGAAGAGTGCACCCATGGCCACGATTAATCCAAATGGAACTAACAAGTAAACGAGAGGGAATGAGGTCATAGATTGCCATCATTGTATCATTGCCAATAGCGCAGGGGCAGGGCTCGGCCCTGCCCCTAAACGAGCGTCGACCGAGTTGATTTCAAGCCCAAATGTTCGTAGGCTCGCGGCGTAGCTACACGACCCCTGGGTGTGCGTTCAAGAAAACCCAGCTGAAGCAAAAAAGGTTCGTAGACTTCCTCGATAGTTTCGGTCTCCTCCTGGGTTGCAGCCGCGAGCGTACCCAAACCTACTGGACCACCCTGGAATTTATCAATGATAGTTGTAAGTAAGTGGCGGTCAACACTGTCTAGACCCAGGTGGTCGATGGCCAGCAGGGCGAGGGCGGCGTCAGCAGCCTGTTTGTGAACTTGGCCATTGTGTTTAATTTGGGCGTAGTCGCGCACACGTTTTAGGAGTCGATTAGCGATGCGCGGAGTTCGTCGTGAGCGGCTTGCAATAGTGGCGGTAGCTTCGTCCGCGATGGTCATCGACAGAATCTGGGCGCTACGGGCAACAATTTTGGCCATGTCGGCTTCATTATAAAAATTGAGGTGCAGGGTAGATCCAAAACGATCGCGCAACGGGGCTGACAGCAATGATAGGCGAGTGGTAGCACCGATAATCGTGAACGGTTCAAGTGAAAGCCGGAGCGTGCGAGCTGAAGGGCCTTTGCCAACCATGAGATCGAGCGCGAAATCCTCCATAGCCGGATACAGGACCTCTTCAATAGTGTGATTAATACGGTGGATCTCATCTATAAACAGGATATCGCCGCGTTGGAGATTGGAGAGTACGGCCGCCAGATCGCCCACACGCTCGAGAGCCGGACCACTAGTGATCTTTACGTTAGCCCCCATTTCGGCACCAATGATATGTGCGAGTGTGGTTTTACCTAAGCCCGGGTTACCGTACAAAAGCGTGTGCTCAAGTGGCTCGCTACGACCTTTAGCAGCCTCAATAAAAATGTTTAGGTTAGCTTTAAGTTCATCCTGACCAACAAAATCTGCCAGCTTGCTAGGGCGCAAACTGGTTTCGATTTTTTGCTCTTCTTCAGCCACCTCAGGGGCTACGTCTCGAGCTATTTTGGCCTGTGTTTGTTCCTCGATCATGCTCACATCTTACCGGACTCGCTAAACACAAGCAAAACCGGGAGGGGACTAAATAATTCAAACAAAAAAAACCACTTGAGTGGTCTGCTTGGTAGGTCGGGAGGGACTCGAACCC
Organism: Candidatus Uhrbacteria bacterium; assembly: GCA_943359345.1. Lineage (GTDB taxonomy): Bacteria > Patescibacteriota > Patescibacteriia > UBA9934 > UBA9934 > JAGORL01. The sequence goes on along the minus strand of CALRHE010000012.1, from coordinate 12,986 downwards.
TCATTCGCTTTCGCGAGCGACATCTTAAGTGTCGTGCGTATACCATTCCGCCACCGACCCGTTATTTCTTTTTTCTTCCGCGATGTGTTGGCTGCAAGCTGTGACAATTTGGACAAAGTACGCGAAGATTTTCCAGTCGGTTATCTCGATGATCACCATTGATGTGATCGAGCTCTAATGGCAAATGTCCAGATGTAGTTTTTTGAGCCCAGCCACACATTTCACAATGCCGCGACTTTAAGTTAGCAGAGAATAAACGTTTCTTCAACTTGTGAGATTGGTAGTCATTATCCTTCGTGAGTATTTCCTCCAGACTTTTATGGAAGTTACCCGGAAATTTTTTGCCTCGCCTCCAACCCTTGCCCAACAAGTGTGCGGTATTTAGTCCATTTTCTAATATATATTTGGACATCTGTTTATAGTTCCCGCCTTTTGGTTTTAAACCCAATTTGATTAAGACCTGGGCTATGCTTTGTGATGATGTGACCGCTTGTTTGAGTTGGTCAATGGTCCATGATCGCTTGCGCATGTTGATATAAGTCAATTGGGAGAGGAATGCGTAGAGTATATCATACACCTCTACCAAAAACGACCAGGGCTTGAGGGCGCGCTACAGGGATTTGGATTACTCGCGTGTAACAGTTAAATGGCAGTTGGGTAAAGAGAATTCATTGCAAACCGCCAGGGCATCAGTCTCAGACATCGGAATTGTTTGGGCCTCGATGATACTAACCGGTGTGAAATCAAGCTCTAAATTATCTGCAGTTATTTCAACTTGAACAGTCAGGCCTCGCATAGTGTCCGCGGAGAAATTTTGATCAAACAAGAAGTTACCGAGAGAATAAATGACCGGTACATCACCTATAATCTCAACGTTTTGGATGACGTGGGGGTGGGCGCCAACTATCAAGTCTGCTCCGGCCTGTATAAAGGCGGCAGCGGGTAAGACCTCGGCAGCGGGAGCTGTTTCGATATACTCTGGTCCCCAGTGCGGATACACGATCACAAAGCGTCCTTGGGCATCTTCGGCCTTGATGGCCTCGATAATTTCCTCCGAGGTCTGACCGAAAGCGTGAAAACCAATCAGCGATACGGACACGCCTCCAACGTTTTCACGCACGATGAAATTTTCACTTTCAAACGGATCACCAAAGGGTGCCATGCCGTTATTGATAACAGTTTGGCGAGTATCGAGCGTAACCTGGGCGCCATAATCATCGGTATGATTATTGGCGAGCGACAAATGCGTGAAGCCGGACGCTGCTAACAGAGTGATGTTTGCCGGGGTGGTATCGAAGACCATTTGATTCACGACTTCGATATTGCGCTCGTCACGCACTGTGCCCTCAAGGTTCCCAATTACCAGATCTGAGCCTGTAAAAAGCTCGCCGAGCTTGGCAAACGGCCAGGCGGTGCCATTGGCGACAATCGTGCGTTCAACCGCTCGAGCCAGCATGATGTCACCTACAAAAGTTATAGTTACCCCATGGTTGTCTGGTAGGGGTATAAGGCGATCAGCGGCCTGTGGGAGATAGACTTTTAAAAAGTAAGGTACCTGCAAGGTACTTGGGGTTGGGAGTAAGAAGAAGATGGCAAAAAATAACCCAACACCGAGCAAACCCGCCAAGGCTAATAGTCGTCCTCCTGGGTGCATAGAATTACAAGAATCATAACATGGACAGCTCTTTTCAGCATTGACTCTCGATCAACCCCATGTTACTGTGTGGTCGTTCTTTTGAAGTTATTGAGCGGCGGTAGTTCAGTGGTAGAACATCTCCTTGCCAAGGAGAGGGTCGCCGGTTCGAGCCCGGTCCGCCGCTCCAGAAAAATCATCTGCTAGTCAGGTGATTTTTCTTTTGCCCGCAGATTTGCGAGACGTTGTTGATTTGGGATATCGTATAACCAGATTTAATCATTCTTTACCCTTGCGTATGATCGACGTCTCCGTGATCGAGATTAGTTACCCGGCAGTGCTCGTAGCCGCTATCGTGTATATGGCCATCGGTATGGCTTGGTACTCACCGGTCTTGTTTGGCAACCTGTGGCTTAAAGAGTCTGGTCGTACCGCGGCTGACATCGAGGCCGCCAAGAAAAAGGGTATGGGACTCACCATGTTGATCGCGTTAATCAACGCCTTGATTTTGAGCTATGTCGTGCCATTTTGTAGATTTGATGGGCGCCACCCTATTTGTTGATGCTTTATCACTTGGTTTTTGGGCCTGGCTTGGTTATGTCATGACAGTTCAGATTCACGCTGTGCTGTGGGAAGGCCGTTCCTGGAAATTTTTCCTTATCAATACCACCAACGCCCTAGTGTCTATCCTGGCAGTTACGCTGGTGCTGACCCTTTGGGTCTAGAAATAAAAAACCGCCCCGAGCATGGTCGAGGGGCGGTTTTTTATTTTGGCTAAGCTCGTTGATGACGCAGAGAGCGTTTTAGATAGGTCAGGTCGTCGTCATGACGAGAGACCGTGTCGGCGATGAGATGCAGAAGATCGTCATGCTCAAGCAATTTGCCTTGGATGGAGCCAAGTAGCTGGCCGTGTTCAGTGAGTTTATTCTCGACTCTATCAAAACGTGTCTCGACCTTATCTTGGAAGGAATCGAGCTTAGCGCCAAGAGATTCAAGACCTTGTTGCAGAGATACAAGTGTAACTTTGCTCATATGTGTCGAGTATAACACGCACCTTTTTAGGCCGCTTGGAGGTTCACATCAGTGGCCTTTAGGAGTTGGCCCGGCTTAGCCCCGAGCTGTTTACGTAACCAAGCGATACCGCCTTTATTGCCAGCCGTATATTGCTCTTTGGCTACCGTCAGAATAAAGGATTCGATTTCATGACGGATATCTTCTGGCATATCGAACTTGACCATGAGAGCGTCAAACCGATCGGTAAGCTTATCGAGCCAGGACTTTTTGATTTCAGTGTCTGTAGACATAATATTTTGTTTGGAGAGCTAGGCGGTTGCCTAGCTCGAGATTAAGTTAGACGGTGAGCCCAGGTAATAGCCTTCTAGAACGAAGGTACCAAGTTCCCAGAGCGCCGACGCTGCCCGTAAGTAGCCCGCCGCCCACGATGGGAGTGGTATTGGTCTTGGCTTTTGAAGAGGTTATTTGTGCAGGCTCGGTATTGGGAGTGAAATGAATATCATTGAGCGAGCGAGGGGCGATAACCACGCCCTCGTCAGTGTGTTTAGCAATGCCGATGATAATGATGGAGCCACTTTGCATACTGCTCCAGCTGAGGCCAGTTTTCTTCACGGCTAGAGCCGTAACTATTGTGCCATCTTCGGCAGCAATCGACAGTTCGTTGCCGCTTTTGCTCGTGATCTGTCCCGCGATTGAGATCAGTAGCCCGTGCGGAGTACTGGCGAGCTCGTTACCGTCGATGGGAATCGGTATCAGGTCGTTATAACCAGTGATGACGATGGCTTGGGCACTTGAGATTTTGATCCGCGGTACACCATTGCTTATCGATTCAGTACCGGTGACCTGGACGATGTCGCCTAGGGCGAGCTCAGGCCAGTCGGCTGCGTAGAAGTAGATCTCATGACCGTCGATATACATGATTTGCTTCGCGAAGGTATCGGGTAGAGCTACAACCGTGCCGGTGATTACGGATTGCGTTGATGATTGATTGGTAGAGACGTCCCTCAGGGACGTCTCTACGGATTTCGCGATCGCCACAATCCGGTGAAGGGGTTCGGTTCCGGCAGATCCAGGGTCGTTAAGCGTTTCCACTGGTCCCGCAGAGGTTCCAGGATCGAGGACAGTGGGGTCAGATTCGTTTGTGAGCGTCTCATATAGGTTTGTTGATAGCGGGTCATAAGTTTCGATATTTTCGACGGAGACAGGCGAGACATTAGTCGTGTTACGTGTGGCGGTGGTAATGAACCACATGCCATCCGAGTTCCTAGCCGCAGACTCACCGTCTGATGGGGCTGGAAGTTCGGTTGTGCCATAAGCAAGAGTATCGATGAGACTGCCGTACGAGTCGAGGAGGGTGATGGTGTCGCCGGCGTTGTTAAGGTTCCCGTTTGGATTGTCGATGACAATGAGAGCACCAGGAGCGAGGACAACCTCGGGAAGGGGAGTAGAGTTAGCGCTCGCATCTATAAGCGAGCTCCCAGTAAGGTCGATGGCTTCCGAGGTTGTATTCAGAATTTCTACCCACTCAACACCGTCTGTTGGATCGCTCACGAGCTCGTTGATGACGATCTGTCCAGGCTCGATTTTTTGAACACTAAGAGTGTTCGACTCGGCGTTTTCGCGTGTTTCAAGCTCGGGGATTAAGGGGGTTGATGGGGTTGAGGGGTCATCTTCAGCCAGGCTTGGCGAAATTTCTGGAGTCACCAGAACGAACTCGGATACGGGCTCCGGAGAGCCGGAAAGCTCGTTTTCGAGCACAACTTGTGTGCAGGGAGCGGGTAGCTCGACCGGTTCAGACTCGGCAACAGTGACTGCCTCGATCAAGGGTTCGATGACCGCAGTCTCGACTAGGGTCGGCTCGGGAGTGGCTGGGAGACTGACAGCGCCAGGGGTGCCGAATTGTGAGATCGATGAGAGATTGAGGCTCTGGGTACTTGAGCGCCAGGTCATGTTGGTGAGGTCGCGTTCGATCGAGGTCGCCGGGTTGGATAATCCAAAGTCTGGCGTACCAGCGTCAGTGTAATTGTCGATGACCAGGCCTGCTGGTGTAGTAAGTAGAATATCGAGAGCCGAGTTGGGTAGAGAAATGGCTGTAGTCACGAGATTCGGAGAAATAAGCAGGCTGGTTTTGGGATCACCTAAGGCATAATTGGCAATGATGAGCGTAGCGCCGGGTTCGATTATCGTACCCTGAGCGATTGCTATCGCTCCGCCACTTGTGGCAGTTCCAGTTAGCACGTAATTGGAGAGATCTGCTGGAATTGAGCCAAGGTTTATGAGTTCGATCCATTCATCCGCCGTTGAGGTTTCTGACCCGGCCCAGTTGATTTCTGAGATGAAGACTTGGGGTGAGTCTTCTGCACGGGCGGGTAGAGCACACACAAGGGACAAGCTGATGAATCCGAGGAATCCAAAAAGTCCATAGCTTTTCATCATAAGGAATTAAGTTGTGAATGAGCACAGATCTGTGACAAAACAGAAACTCCCCATCACATAAGTAATGGGGAGTCTGATTGTATTTAAATTCCACCATTGTTGATCTTGAGCGTCAATCGACCACGGTGGATAAACGCCTGCTGAGGCGGGGCACGGCCCTGCCTCTTATGTTAACCTATATCTATTATTTTTTAGTGCCGAGCTATGGCCAAAATCCAAGCAGAGTACCTTTGGCTGGACGGGTATTCGCCCACAGCCAATCTCAGATCTAAAACCAAGGTTCTTGATGCCCCACCCACGAGTCTTACCGACATACCAGAGTGGGGATTCGATGGATCAAGTACGCGACAGGCCGAAGGAAAGTCATCAGACTGCCTTCTGAAGCCCGTCGCCTTTTTTAATGATCCCATTCGGGGCAGCAACAACATCTTAGTGATGTGCGAGGTGTTAAATGCAGATGGCAGCGCACACATTTCAAATACCCGGGCTCGCTTGCGCCAGGTGGCTGAGAAATATGCCGCCCACGATGCCTGGTTCGGCATCGAACAAGAGTATGTACTCATGCAGGACGGTCGCCCGCTTGGGTGGCCGTCTACTGGTTATCCAGCACCTCAGGGCGATTACTACACGGGCGTGGGAGCGGCTAACGTGGCTGGTCGCGAGCTGATCGAGGCGCACACCGAGGCTTGTTTGCAGGCTAACCTGTCTATTTGCGGCACGAACGCCGAGGTCATGCTCGGTCAGTGGGAGTTCCAGGTTGGCCCGGTTGGCCCACTGGCTGTGGGTGACGAGCTGTGGGTGGCGCGTTGGCTCTTGCAGAGATTGGGTGAAGATTACGACATTACCGTGAACCTCGACGCCAAACCTATAAAAGGTGATTGGAATGGCTCGGGTGCTCATACCAACATCAGCACAGCCGCGACAAGAGCTGAGGGTGGGATGGCGGTGATCGAGGCCATGTGCGAAAAGCTCGGCAAGTTCCATGAGCAGCATATGCAGGTTTACGGCGCCAATAATCACGAGCGTCTGACGGGCCATCATGAGACCTGCAGCATCCACGAGTTTAGATATGGCATCAGCCACCGTGGGGCTTCGATCCGTATTCCCATGGGCACGGCCAATGCTGGCAAGGGTTACTTTGAAGATCGCCGCCCAGCGGCTAATATGGATCCATATCAGGTCGTGACGGCGGTACTCGAGACCATTTGCGGTGACGGCTTCCAGCCCTAGCCAAAAAATAGTTTTTCTGCCAAACTTGGATAGGTTTTCTATGTGGGTAGATGGCGGAATTGGTATACGCGCATGCCTTAGGAGCATGTGACTTCGGTCATAAGGGTTCGAGTCCCTTTCTACCCACCAAAACAGAACTAGACGGTTTTTCATTATTGAGACACTTCTTCTATGAGGACATTAGGAGCAATTATAGGAATATTTTTATCTATAGGAGGAGGAATTTTAATGTTTATTTTTTGGCTGATGGCAAGGGTCATTTTAGCGGGAGTGATGGTGTAACCGAGCTGCCAAGTGTGCTGAACGCAATTGCCTAAGTTAATACATTGTTTGGGTATGACCCCTTGGACTCCAGCCGAGAAGACGATCTTAAGCAGATTGTCGACGCCGGCCAAGATTCAGGATTTTGTAAATTCGCTTGAGTATCGGGTACAGGGGAATAATCAAAAGAGTTTTTCACCCCGACAAGTGTTCAAACATCGCCAGGCTCAATGTTTTGAGGGCGCGGTGTTTGCGGCTGCCGCCTTACGTTTTCATGGCTTTAAGCCGCTCATCCTCGATCTTGAATCGGTTGCCAATGACTGGGACCATGTGTTAGCGGTGTTTAAGATCGACAATTGTTGGGGTGCGATTTCCAAGACCAATCACGGCGTCTTACGCTATCGTGAGCCGGTGTATTGCACCTTGCGCGAGCTCGTCATGTCCTACTTTCATGAATATTTCCTACAAGGCACTCGTGCTAAAACTTTACGCGCCTATTCGCGGCCAGTTGATCTCGCTCGCTTTGATAAGCTTGATTGGGAAACAACCAACGAGAGTATTTTCTTTATCGCACTCCACCTGTCAGCCGTGCCGCATACTCCAATTCTGAGCCGCGGCCAGATTAGAAAATTACGCCCAGCTGACCCCATTGAAGCCAAGATGACCTCATTTACTGAGTGGCCAGAGTAGATAATATAGCCTAGCTATGTTAGGCTCCCCTTGAAATATGCGAATTATCCTTGTTCATGGCTATAAAGCCTCTCCCAAAACCAATTTCTGGCCTTGGCTTGAGCGTGAGCTTAAAGATCGTCGGTTTGAGGTTGTCATGCCAGAACTGCCAACCCCAGAAACTCCTGACCGTGACGCTTGGACAAAAGCTTTGCTTGAGGCCGTTGGGCACTTGTCTGACCAAGATATAGTCGTTGGCCACAGTTTAGGCGGCGCGGCTGCTTTACGCTTGCTTGAAGCGGTTGAGGCTCGCACCACTCCACATGCTTGCGTATTGATTTCTACCCCCTGGATGATTAAAGACGACCGCTTCCGGAGTTTCTTCCTGACTGAACTCGACCATGATGTCCTGATGTGGCGCGCCTCAAAGTTTGTTGTCGTCCACGCCAAGGATGACACCGTCATTCCGGTCGCACATGCCGATCGTTACGCTCAAGTTTTTCACGCCAAGCTCATCACGCCTGAGGTTGGTGGTCATTTTGATGGTCCAGAGTACCCTGAGCTTTTGAAAGCTATTGTCGATGTCGCCGAAGAGCCGATCATCTACGCTCCCGGTATGTCGCTCGCGGACGAATACGCAGATATTATTAAGTAAAATGTGGTTAAGGGGGTTGATGGGGTTAGGGGGTTTATTGCCCCTCAACCCCAGCCCCGACGTCAGTCTGGGGTAACCCCATTAACCCCATGAGACAGTTATGTTCACCGGCATCGTAAAAGGTCTGGGTACGATCACCTCGATTGATGATCGCGAGGCTTTTCGTGTTATCAAAGTTGATGTCGGTCAGCTTGTCGACGATCCGCAGGTTGGTCACAGTGTCTCCCTAAGCGGGGTATGCCTGACGATCGTGAAGATCGAAGGCAAGGTGCTGACTTTTGAAATCATGAAAGAGACTTTGAAGCTGACGACCTTTGAATATCTCAAAGTCGGAGACAAAGTGGGGATCGAGACACCGGTGCGCATGGGCGAAGAGCTCGGCGGCCATCTGGTCCAAGGTCACGTCGATGGTACCGCTCAGATTATCGACAAAGAACAAGTCGGCGACAACACTCGTATGCGTTTTTGGGTGTCCGAAGCCATCGGTCGTCAGGTTTTACATAAAGGTTCAGTCGCTATCGATGGGGTTAGCCTCACCGTCTGCGACTCAGTGGCTTATCCCAAGCAAGAAGTTGCTAATCCGAGTTTGCAGACCTACTGTTTTGACGTCTGGTTGTTACCACTTACCCTTGAGCGCACCACGCTTGGCACCAAAATGGTGGGGGATAAGGTAAATCTTGAAGTCGACTATCTTGTGAAGGCAGTTTTGAGTCGTCTTAACGGCATACAAACGTGACTTGACGACTAGAGCTAAGATCAGCAAGATGGCGACCAGTATGAATTTCAAGTCTCCTTGGTTTCCGTGGCTGGCCGTGTTCACGATTTTGGTGGTTTTATTGATCGCCTTTTCTCCACTGGTTTTTATACGCGCCGGGCATCGCGGTTTGGCCACCTTCTTTGGTGATACCCAGGGTGACCTTTTGGACGTAGGACTCCATTTTAAATATCCGCTACTGCGCGTGCACCAATTCGACACTAGAACGCAGACGCATGATGTTTCGAGCGGTGTCGTGACAAAGGATATGCAGCTAGTCACGCTTGGCGTGACCGTAAGTTATCGCCTCGACACGCAAGATATCCGAGATCTTTTTGAGACAGTCGGCGCGGATATAGAGACTAAAATCATCGACCCGGCCGTTAAAGAATCAGTTAACAAAGCCGTGACTCAATTTACTGCTGAGGAACTCGTTTCCAAGCGTGATGAGCTCAAGACAGCCGTCGTTGCAGGAGTTACCGAGCAGATGACCGAGAGCGGCGTAATCATTGAAGAGGTGGCCATTATCTCTGTTGGGTTCTCAAAGACGTTACAGGCTGCTTTTGAGGCCACCAACATTGCAGAACAAGCTGTTATCACTGCCACTGCTCGTAAACAAGCAGGCGAGCTTGAAGCTGACACAATTGAGGCCTTGAGTAAGGCTTTGCGTGGCAACGAGGTTTACATTCAGTACGAAATTATGAAGCGCTGGGACGGCAAGTCGCCACTGTATCTCGCGCCGACGTTACCGGTGCAGATTGTTAACAATGGTGAATAAGTGGGTTTACATTGTGTCTGTGTAGCGGTGTAATAAGTTCAGAAAACATGACTCCCCTGAAAATGGTGAGTCGTGTTTTTGTTTTGAGGTAATCCGCTCGTGAACCGTTCGACTCCCCCCTAACCCCCCTCTTCTTAAGAGGGGGAGTGAGCCGCTGCGTAAATGAGCGTTTAATATGACCCAGATTTTCAATCAAAAATGGAGTCAGGAGCGACGGCGAAAGTTGAGAAATAGACCGACTAAGGCCGAGAGGCTGTTGTGGTTTTATTTGAAAGGGAAACAGGTGCTCGGAGTGACGTTTCGACGCCAATACAACATTGGCGGCTACATTGTAGATTTTTATGTGCCAACGCTACGTCTTGTGGTTGAGGTCGACGGCGCTTATCACGATCTTCCCGAAGTTCGGCAATATGATCATGACAGAACCGCTTATTTTACTGGGCTTGGATTGCGAGTTATTCGTTTTGCAAACGAAGCTGTTTTTGCCGACATCGATAATGTCTTAAACCGTTTACGCCAAGAGCTAGTCTTCAGGATGACACCCCCTCTGTTGAAGAGGGGGATAAAGGGGGCGTCGGAGCCCCGCAGAGGCGACTTGCCCGGGTGAACTTTAATAGTGATACGTCATTCCCCTCGTAATCGTAAACGCCCGATAGAGCTGTTCCAAGAAAAACACATGCGCCAGATCATGTGTAGTCGTCATTGGCGAGAGCGACAAGAGGAGATCGGCCCGGTGTTTGAGCTCAGCCGACACACCATGAGGGCCGCCAAACACGATGGCAAGTTTGCGACCATCATCGATCCAGCTTTGGAGCTTGGCCGCAAAAGCTTCTGAGGTGAATTGTTTACCGGTGGCTTCCAGAACGATTACAAAACTATCTTTCGGGATGGCCTCGCCCAGACGATCGTCAGTTTTGACGGTCTTGAACTCGACTTCGGCGAACTTTTTTAGTCGGGTTGCAAAATCAGCCCCGAGGTCATTAAATGGTCCTTTAGGAAGACTGCCGACTGAAACCATGGTTATTTTCAACATAACTGCCAAAGTTAGCAGAGAAATACTTATGAATCAAGGGTAGATATATGCGCACACACCTGTGCTTGACAGTAGTTTATCAATTCGGTACTATTCCGCAGCAATTTAGGGGAAATCGTTCCCTTCAGAAGCAGAGGCTTTGAGGCTCTCGAAACCTTCCTTCTGAACGTTCACAATTGAATACGTCGAATTAGATGATCATAGAGAAAACAATCATTAATGTTCCACGATCTTCCTCTTCAAGGGATCGTGCGTAATTAGTGAGTGGAGAGCATAAGGGTGTATAGGTGGATGGCACGACAGAAAAAGCCTAAGAAGGACGTAGCAGCCTGCGATAAGCTCCGGGAAGGTGGCAAGCAACCGTTGATCCGGAGATGTCCGAATGGGGAAACCCAATCAGGGGAATGCCTGATTACTGCCAACTGAATACATAGGTTGTCAGAGGGAACCTAGGGAAGTGAAACATCTCAGTACCTAGAGGAAAAGAAAAGAAGGGGTTCGATCCTCATCTCAGCGCTCGATGCTTCGAGCCATGAGATGATGGACCGCGCTCATATTCCGAGAGTAGTGGCGAGCGAAATCGGAGCAGTCTAAACCATTACAGTGAAGCCCACTGACGCTTTCTTCGGAAAGATAAGTGAAGCGAAAGGCGCCAGCCGTTGCTGTGATGGTGTTGTAAGCCGTGTTTGTTTATGCCTGGCGGCATGAGATATGAAAGAGAATGACTAGCCTAATCCACTGGAAAGTGGAACCAAAGAAGGTGATAGTCCTGTAAGCGAAAGTTTTAACTCTACATATTGAGCACGGTCTTAAGTACGGCGGGACACGAGAAATCCTGTTGGAAGCCACCACGACTATGTGGTAAGACTAAATACTTTTTCTGATCGATAGTGAACTAGTACCGCGAGGGAAAGCTGAAAAGAACCCCGGAAGGGGAGTGAAATAGAATCTGAAACCATACACTTACAAGGAGTCGGAGCCCTGAGAGCAATCGAAGGGTGACGGCGTTCCTATTGAAGAATGAGCCAACGACTTTTTGTGTGTCGCTCGGTTAAGTCCCTAGGGACGGAGCCAAAGTGAAAGCAAGCCTTAATCGGCGCTTGTGGCACACAAAAGACCCGAAACCCGGTGACCTAACCATGACCAGGATGAAGCGTCAGTAACATGACGTGGAGGTCCGAACTCACGTGCTGTGCAAAACACGGGGATGAGTTGTGGTTAGCGGAGAAATTCCAATCGAACCGGGTAATAGCTGGTTCTCCCTGAGATAACTTTTGGGTTAGCGTCGGTTAATAGCACACTGGAGGTAGAGCACTGATAGGGTCCGCCGGCGCAAGCTAGGCTACCCTGCCAAACTCCGAATGCCAGTGTGTGTTCCCGGCAGTCAGACGATGGGGGCGAAGCTCCATACGTCGAGAGGGCAACAGCCCAGATCTCAAGCTAAGGTCCCTAAATCATGATTAAGTGTGAAAGGTGGTGAAGAGACTTATACAACCAGGAGGTTGGCTTAGAAGCAGCCATCCTTTAAAGAAAGCGTAACAGCTCACTGGTCAAGTTTCTTTGCGCCGAAAATGTACCGGGGCTCAAATCATGTACCGAAGCTGAGGATTTCGCACTTTGAGTGCGGAGTGGTAAGGGAGCATTTCCATCGCGCAGAAGTCGAACCGTGAGGTTTGGTGGAGCGTTGGGAAGAGAGAATGTTGGCATGAGTAGCATAAAGACAGGTGAGAATCCTGTCCGCCGAAAATCTAAGGTTTCCACAGCAACGAGAATCGACTGTGGGTTAGTCGGGAGCTAAGGCGAGGCCGAAAGGCGTAGTCGATGCACAGCTGGTTAATATTCCAGCACCCGGTAGTATTTCCGAAGGAGGGACGTTTGTGTGAGATTCCCGCGTCCTATGGCTATGACGTTGGGGGTTCGGGGTGGTCTGATTGGCAAATCCGTCAGACATTAACACCCTGGATCATCGCAATCTCTGGGCAACCAGGGAGAGGGGGACGTAACATGAACCAAGAAAATCTTCTAGGGTTAAGTACTATCGGCCCGTACCGTAAACCGACACAGGTAGATGGGTGTGATTACACTCAGGCGTACGAGAGAAACATTGTTCAGGAACTAGGCAAAAAAGTGGCCGTAACTTCGGGATAAGGCCTGGTTTCTCCCGGGAGGGAGAGACCCGCAGCGAAAGACGTCAAGCGACTGTTTATCAAAAACACAGGCCTCTGCTAAATCGCAAGATGATGTATAGGGGCTGATGCCTGGCCAGTGTCCGAACGTTAAAGAAGGGGGTCATGGAGCAATCCAGAAGCCTTCGACTGAAGCGCGGATGAACGCCGGCCGTAACTATAACGGTCCTAAGGTAGCGAAATTCCTGGTCGGGTGAGTTCCGACCTGCACGAATGGCATAACGACTTGACGACTGTCTTAACAATGTACTCGGCGAAATTGCGAGGGGAGTGAAGATGCTCTCTATGTGTAGTTAGACGAAAAGACCCCGTGAAGCTTTACTACTGCTTGCTATTG
>CALRHE010000011.1 GCA_943359345.1 Candidatus Uhrbacteria bacterium | reverse complement strand
TTGATCGAGATCTCAGCTGGAGCCGGCGCGGTTATGGGCGACTCCTTTGAAGAGCTCGCGGCTTTCATTGATGGCGCTGAACGGGGTAAAGACATTGGCATTTGCTTCGACACCCAACACGCCTTTGCCTCTGGTTACGATCTGCGTACCAAAGTGGGCATCGACGAGACGTTTAAACTTTTCGATAAGACCGTCGGACTCAAAAAACTCGTAGCCAGTCACTGTAACGACTCAAAAGTTGAGTTCAACTCCCACAAAGACCGCCATGAACACCTTGGCCAAGGCCACATGGGGGAGGACGCCTTCAAATTCATCGTCCAACACCCTAAACTCCAACACCTCGACCTCATCCTAGAGACACCGTACGAAAAAGAAGGCGCCCCCAACGATCCGCGCCTAGCTGATTTGAAGCTCCTAAAGAAGTTCAGAAAATGATCCTCGTCGTGCACGTAAAACTGAATGTCAAGCAAACTCGAGTCGTATCCAAACTCGACGACCACACTTTTGTCATTGCACTCCGCTCACCGGCCACAGAAGGCAGAGCCAATAAAGAGCTTGTCGGTTTTTTGAGCGACAAGCTCGGCCTCCCCAAAACTTTTATCAACCTAAAACGCGGCCATAACAGTCGCGTAAAACACTTAGAGCTCCCACACGGACTCGATGTTCTAGCTCAATTGTCGTCGTAACTCGCTAACAACCTCGTCGGCACTCAATTTTTCAACATCAATCATGACGGCCTGCGGTCGACGAACTTTCAGGGCCTCAATTTCGTGCCAAAAACGCTCACATTTTTCAGGCGTAAACAAACTATCTGGTCGATAACCGCGCGCCGCAGCTCGACGCATGACCTCGTCTTTACTGGCCCACAAAATAAACTCGTAAACGTCGGCACCGCAGGTGCGCCCAATCTCGAGCAAGTGATCAAGTACGTCATCCTTGAAAATCATCTTGTCGACAATAACGTCATGGCCAGCTTTTAAAGCTGTTTCAGCGATCGCGTCAGCAATGGCAATCGAAAGCTTCCAACTGTCTTCGTGTTTTTCATGATACTCACTAATAAAACGTCGCTGAGCATCAATATCCAAATGAAGCGCCATCGGCATCTGGGCATGCAAAGCCATCGCGGCCGTACTTTTGCCGATGCCACACGGGCCATTTAAAATAATTAACTTCATAAATAACCTACGGCTCGTCAACTCCACCCGCTGAAAACGGGTTACAGCGCGCTATCCGCCAAGCCCCCTTAGCATAGCCTTTCAGAATGCCGTCTTTCAAGATCGAGCGCCGACAATACTCGGAACAGCTAGGGTGAAAGCGACAATAACCATAAGGATACAGGACCTTCATGGGCCCATGATCAAAAGACAGCGTGTGCTGGTAAGCCACGATCGGACCGGTCGCCGCTACACGGACGGCGCGTTTAGCCAACAAGTAAGCCTGACTTTTTGAAAACTTTTGTAAGGCGATCACGCTTTTGTTCATAATCGAGCGCGAGAGCTGGCTTAGACACCAGAATAATCATGTCGTGACCAGGCTTGAGTGACGGCAGGAGCAGGCGAATAATCTCACGGTACTGACGCTTCACCCGATTACGGTCAGTGGCGTTCTTGCTGACCTTAGTGCCGACAACTACGGTTACACGGCTGTCAGCCTTGTTATTAGCAACATACTTCACACCGGCGGCAGCATCAAACACGCTCTTCTTGGATTTAAGTGCTCGTTCAACATCTTTATCGTGGCGTAAGCGATTTTTATCGGCAAACATAGGTGTAGTGTAACAATAAATTCCGGCCTCCAGCCGGAATTTATATCTTCATTATCGGGGTCGGGCGGTCAAGGTAAGGCGCTTACGGCCCTTAGCACGACGACGCTTCAAGACGGCACGGCCGTCCTTGGTCTTCATGCGTTGACGGAAGCCGTGAACCTTAGCACGACGACGCTTTTTTGGTTGATATGTGCGCTTAGGCATAGAAAAGTGGTGAGAGCATAAGGCTCTCAGCGGAAAAAGTCAAACTTTCGCTCCTTTTGGGTCCGAGAGGTTGAGGTAACCCCATCAACGCCCCTCATTCAACGCATCCATTAAACCACGTTTAGACCTCTATGTTTCCAGCTCAAATGTGTATAACTAGCCTTTTTATCCCCAGATACTGACTACTTATCCACACTTTCATCCACCGTTCATTCACTTTGACCTATTTGTAGGCTGTGGACAAAACGGGTATGCTGTGGCAAATCGTCTTAGTCGACCCCTTAATGTCGGCTCACTCTGGTGATTTGGGCCCTACGCCACCCACTATGAATACTCACGAACTCTGGGAAGCGGTGCTTGGACAGCTCGAGCTCAAAATGAGCAAGGCCCACTTCACAACCTGGTTTCGTAACACCTTCGTGAGCGAATATCGCAACGGAGAAATCACCGTTGCGGTCCCGAATTCATTGGCCCAGTCGTGGCTTGAGAAAAAGTATTTCAAAGATATCGTGGAGGCCGTTCAAAACATTACCAATCAACCAGTGCGTAGCCTAACTTGCCGCGTTGAAACCAAACCGGTCGGCCCTCAGCCTCTAATTTTAGACAATCAGCGTTCAACCTCAGGTGCTGCGACCGAGGATTACGGTTTTGTCCAAACCGGATCTATGGAAATGGCTCCACCATCTGGAAACATCACCATTAATCCAGCCTACACCTTCCAAACCTTCGTGGTCGGCAAACAAAATGAACTCGCTCACGCCGCCGCCCAAGCTGTAGCTGCCCAACCAGGGGGAACATATAACCCTCTGTTTATCTACGGAGGTGTTGGTCTTGGAAAAACCCACCTTTTGCACGCAATCGCTAATGAAATCCGGCGTCGGTGGTCGTCTGCTCGTATCATGTACGTAACCTGTGAACATTTTACAAACGACTTCATCCACTCAATCCGGACTGGAAAAGGTAAGGAGTTTAAAGATCGTTATCGCAACGTAGACCTCTTACTTATTGACGATGTTCAGTTTATTACTGGTAAAGAGGGGACCCAAGAAGAGTTTTTCCATACTTTCAACACCCTTCACCAAGAAAACCGTCAGATCGTTATCTCCTCAGACCGACCCCCAAAATCGATTGCTGGCCTGGAAAAACGCCTACAATCACGCCTGGAATGGGGCATGTTGGTAGACGTCGGCACGCCTGACCTAGAAACACGCATCGCCATTCTCCAAAAGAAGTGCTTGGAACGCGGCTTTAATCTTAGCCGCGAAATTTTGCAATACATCGCCTCATCTATCTCCTCTAACGTCCGCGAACTCGAGGGCGCTCTCAACAAAATCTCAGCCGTACACCAATTTCGCAACATGGAGCCAACCCTCGAGAGCATTAAGCCAATCGTAGCTAGCTTTGAAGCTGAAAACATTAAGAAAACTGTTACCCCCAAACAAGTCATCCAGGTGGTGTCCGAATATTTCGACATCACCCTTGATGAAGTCTTGGGTAAAAGCCGTGAAAAACGCCTAGCCTTCCCGCGCCAAATTATCATGTACCTCCTACGTGAGGAGATGAAAAGCTCATACCCGACCATTGGCACCGAGCTCGGCGGGCGCGACCACACCACCGCCATGCACGCCCACACCAAAATTGCAGGCATGCTAGACGGAGACGAAAAACTGCAGAAAGACCTAGAACTTATTAAACAGAGGCTGTACGTGGGGTCCTAGGGGCCAGTCATTAGAAGTGTGCATAGAGTGTGGACAGGGCCGTGGACACATCTAGGGATAACCCGGAGGATATAGCGGTGGATAGACTGAGGTTAAGTTGGCAGGGTGGCTAGAGCCAAACCCTCTCCACAGGCCAGCAACCCGCACACACCCCAAACCATCCACAGGGTAAGGTGAAAATTGTCGAGTAAAATAGCCTCGGAACTTAATTATCCACGCTATCCACAGACTTACTATTACTACTGTTAATATATTAAATAAGTTTTAACTAACGCCCTGTGAAACTCTCCTGTACGAAAGAGAACCTGCACCAAGGCCTGAATGTGGTAAGCCATCTAAGCGCCAGGAACGCTAACCTACCGATCCTAAACAATGTTCTCCTGCGGGCAGATGTTGGGGGCCTGCGCCTAACCGCCACCAACCTTGATCTAACAGTTACTTGTCAGGTGCGTGGCAAGGTTGATCAGCCCGGCGAATATACTTTGCCGGCGCGACTATTCTCGGACTATGTTTCCCTGCTTCCGGACGAGCGCGTTGACCTTGACCTGCTTGACTCGGCTTTAGCGGTGGTGTGTGGAGCTTCAAAGACAAAGATTAACGGCATGTCGTCAGGTGAATTTCCGCTGGTGCCGCAAATTACAGGAGGCACCAAATTTATGGTTCCGGTGGCGGCTCTGGAAACAGCCCTCTCGAGGACATTATTTGCGGTAGCTACTAGTGAGGCTCGCCAGGTACTCACCGGTGTGTTTATGAACTTCGTGGGTGAAACCAAGAGCCTTACCGTGGCCTCCACTGACAGCTATCGTCTTGGCGAGAGCGTTGTTTCTTTAAAGGGGGACGTCATGGGGGAGCGTAGAGTGATCATCCCGGCTAGAACTATGGCAGAACTACGTAGGATTATTGGGGTTTTAAAAGACGGGGCGGAAATGCCCGAGGAGCTTGAGGTTGAGCTCACAGATAACCAAGTAGCTTTCCGTTACGGCAGCGCCGAGCTTTTGAGCCGCACGCTCGACGGTGTGTACCCGCCTTACAGGGAGATTATTCCAAAATCTACAAAGACCGAGATTACGGTTAATAAAGCCGCCTTTATCCAGGCAGTAAAACGTACCAGTTTATTTTCTAAGGTGGGCTTGTTCGACGTTAGGCTCGAGGCCAAGTCTGGCGGAAAAGAGCTTCAGATGTCAGCCACCGACGCTGGTCGTGGCGAAAACCTGGTGGTTATGAACGCTGAGGTGACTGGGGAGGACAATGTTGTGACACTAAACTATCGTTATTTGCTTGATGGTGTGAGCGCTATGGCCTCGGAAAAAATCACCCTTAAGCTTATCGATGGCGTTAATCCGTGTGTGGTTGTGCCGGCCGAAGACGGGGGTCAGCCGTATTTATATATCGTGATGCCTATCCGACAGTAAATACCCAACAGGGTACAGTTCATACGGGCCCGTTTTTGTTTGTTGCATTTGTGTTTAATCTGTAGTCGCCCGGCAACTATAAAGGGTAAATGATTCATGGAAGAAACTCATCAAGTGGGAGGCCACCAACGATGGCCGGCTCTTTGACGTAGACCGTTATGGGTGGGGAGAAGAGCGTGCTGCCGCCGCCAACGTTGGTGGTGGCAGAGGCGGTGAGGGAGTATTGGGCGCTCGCTGGTAGGGTCCAGCTCATGCTATTAATAGAGCTCACCGAGGCCGTTTCTCCAACCAGAGTGATCTCTCCCGTCCACAGGTTTTGAGCCGTAATTATGAGAGTTGCGAGGTCGTTAGCACTGGGGACTTCAATTGCGATGACGTAAGTGTCAACGGTTTTTTCAATGGCCTGACCCTCAAACGGGTTAGTGATCCTGAACGAGCCTTCAGAGCCGGCTTCATTGACATCGATTTGTACGGTGTCTTGAGCGGTGTTGTCTACGTCATCGTAGACGGCGGCAATGAGGGTGTGTTCGCCTTGTGGAACCCAGCCTGGCAGGGTGATGGTGGTTCCTTGGGGGTTGGATGAGGTTGAGATGTACGTGCCATCAATGGAGTAATCAATGCGCCCCAGGGCGCGCTTAGTGTTGACATTCAGCCCAACCGTAAAGCTACGGCCAACGCTTTGACCAGAATCGGGCTCTTGAATGTTGATGTCTGGTTTATTTCTAGCGGTGTGGGTGTCGTCTTCTTCGGTGGGTACTTCGCAGGCCTCAAGTTTGGGTTGGCCGTCTTGGCCGCTGCGACCAATGTAGCTCTGAATACCGCTCTCCCAGGGCGAGTAGTATGGATCGGCCTTGGACGGATCCTTGGGAGCGGCGCCAAGCGGATCTTGGCGATTTATGTATGTGAGAATGGTGTGGTATTCGCCGCAAACTTTGTTGGCGCGATAGCGTTCTGGAGTTAGATCGGTGGCAAGTTTACCGGAAGCCGTATCGATGACTACGGTGGTGGTCGGAATCTGACCATCGAGGATTGCTTTACCGGTGTTTGGAAGGTTGGCGGCCGGGAAGCCTTCAACTGGCGTGCCGCGCAATGATCGGTCCATGTATTCCTTCCAAATTGGGGCCGCAATCACCGAACCATCAGCCCGTGCATTCATAACCGTGCCATCAGCGTTGCCTACCCACACGCCGGTGGCAAGTGAGGGCGTATAGCCCACGGTCCAAGCATCTTTGAATTCGTTGGTAGTCCCGGTTTTGGCGGCGGCTGGCCGACCACTCAGCACAAGATAGTTGTTAGCCCCAAAAACGTAGGCCCGAGCCGCATTGTCAGACAAGACGTTAGACATGGTGGCCGCTAGGTTGCTGCTCATGGCTTCGCGGCCGAGGTGTTCTTCCGCTTTCCACTCCTCGAGCATCTCGCCGCTCGCAGACTGCACGCTCAAAATTGAAACTGACTCGTGATGTACGCCGTTGTTGGCAAAGGCTGCAAAGGCTGCGGTGTGCTCGAGTGGGGTAACGCGCACACCACCAAGCACCATAGACAGGCCCACGTACTCTTCCCGCAGGGTGGTGTAGCCCAAGCGCTCACCAAAACTTATGGCGTTCTCAATGCCAGCTAGGTAAAGTGTTTTTACAGCCGGAATATTGAGTGATCCTTGGAGAGCCGCGCGCATGGTCACATAGCCGTGCTCACGTCCGTCATAGTTATTTGGTTCGTAGTTTCCGGTGGCGGTTGGGAAGGTAGTTTTTACGTCCCAGAGCACGGTGCTTGGGGTGTAGCCGCGTTCAAAGGCGGCAGCATAAACCGCCGGCTTGATGCTTGAGCCTGGTTGCAAGGGTCGCAGGGTCACGTTGACTTGTCCGTCAGCCTCGTCGTTCCAGTAGTCTGGCGAGCCAACCATAGCTAAAACATGACCAGTTTTAGGATCTGTTGAGACCAGACCGATGTCATTAAAACCATAAGTTGGGCCCTTCGCTGCCAGCCCATTAGTCACCGCTTCCTCAGCGATTTTTTGCTTGTCGTAGTCAAGCGTTGTAATGACCTTCAGGCCACCGGTTTCTGTGGTGCGCGCGCCGTATTTAGTTTCGAGTTGTTCCTTGACCCAAAGCACAAAATGCGGGGCCTCGATGTTGTGAAGGGCAAGCGCCACTGGAGTATCGAGAGCCTTAGCGTCGTCCGCCGCTTGTTTGGTGATGTAGCCCTCTTCAACCATGCCATTCAAAATCCAATCACGACGATCTTTCAAAAGACCGGGGTTATTGAGGAAGGTTGAGGGGCGGTTGGGGAGAGCGGCTAAGGTTGCGGCCTCAGCTAGTGAGACATCCGTAATCGATTTATGAAAATACGCCTGGGCGGCTGATTCAATCCCGTAGTTGGTGCCACCATACGGGATTTCGTTTAAATACATCTGGAGGATCTCGTTTTTTTCAAACTTTTTTTCAAGTGCGATGGCGATTACGATCTCTTTGATTTTACGCGTGTAAGTTTGATCATCAGTCAGGAAGGCTTTTTTTATGAATTGTTGCGTGATGGTTGAGGCACCCTGACCGGTGGGGTCAAGGCTAATAATGTTTGAGAGCACGGCTCGAATTATGCCTTTGATGCTGATGCCGCTGTGCTCATAAAAGTTACGATCTTCGGCTGTAATGGTGGCCTGCTGAACCGTGAGGGGAATTTTATCAATGGTGACCAAGGTGCGCCTTTGCTCGGGGGCGATTTCGTAGAGCAGGTGCTCACCTGTGCGGTCATAAATTTTGGTAGACTGAGCTAGATCACGATTCAAAATAGTGTCCGGGTCTGGCAGACCATGGGAATACCAGGCAAACATGCCTAGCAGCAAAATCGCACCACCTAAAAAGATGGCCAGGCTCAAGAGCAGTAAGTTTTTGAGGATCGACCCTCGTCTCAGGCGTTTCCAAAGCAGTTTTAGACCAGTTCTAAGTTTGGCCTGGCTAAAGATTTGGTTTCGCACACGGCGCCCCTGAGCAAATCGATACATAGACCCTACGATGATACTAAATCTGGCTAAAAATCGCAAAAATATGCCAAAATACGTTGACGAATAGGTCTATAAACAGATACACTCTTGCCCATGATCTCGGAGGACATCCGGGATTTTGTTATTTATGACCAACCTGTTTACACAACTGCCAAGCTTTATTCGTCGTTCACCGGCGGAATGTTTAGCGATCACCGTTCTGCTCGTGGTTTTGAGCTATGTCATTGTACCGCTCACAGCCGGTGCTAGGTCTACCGAGCCCGCCGCGGAGCGCGCGACGGCGCTCATGGTGGCTGCTATGCAGAATAAAACTTTGGCTTTTGGCAGGCTGCCACAGGCCGGGTTACGCGGACCGTATTATGTTAAAACCGTGATCGCCTCCGCTTATAACAGTGTTCCGGAACAAACAGATTCAACCCCGTTCATTACCGCCTCAGGCACTCACGTACGTCGGGGCGTAATTGCGGCTAACTTTTTGCCCATTGGCACGCAGATTACCATCCCAGATATTTATGGGGATGAAGTGTTTGTGGTGGAGGATCGTATGAATGCCCGTTACCAGAACAACGTGGACATCTGGATGGAGCACGTGGCCGACGCCAAGCGTTTTGGTCGCCGTACCGTGAGGATTTACGTTTACACCAAAACTTTGTAACATACAGGGATAGTGGGAGATCCAAAACTTAACGAACGCTGTATGAAAAAAATATTTTTGGCACTAGGGCTCTTACTCGTGGTTGGAGGCGGTTGTGTTTCAGTCGGCAAGCTTGGGGGAGAGAAGACGGTTGAGGGGGACTGGCACGTGGCCTTTGATCTGCCGAGCGATTGGGTTATGGTTGTGCCTTACGGGAGGCCTGATACCGAGGTCGTAGTCCCGTCACAAGCCATAGACCGCTCTTTAAGCGAGGTTTATATTCAGACAACCGAAAAAGCGGTTGTAATTGGAGGCATAGCTCCCGAGGACGAAGTTTCTACAGACTCTTACGTGCTCCTGGGCCAAGATCATAGTTTGATTCATGTTCGTCGTCTCGACTCCTCACGCCTTCTGCCTGAAGGCGCCGAAGACCTGGGGAACCGCTTCTTTAAAATCAAGCAGTGTGAAGAGGGCGAAGATTGTCAGATTGATGGCCGGCATGATTACGACTACTACCTAGAAACGGATGAGGCCAAATATATGTTCACTAGTTTCGGAGAGCGGATTGATGACATGGAAAAGATTATTTTGTCAGCTACGGTTGTGACTGAGACCGACGAGGTCAACGAATAACAAGATTACAAAAGACGAGCTTAGCGGCTCGTCTTTTGTAGTCTTGGAGGCCGTGGCCGGGATCGAACCGGCTCATGAAGGTTTTGCAGACCCTAGCGTTCCCACTTCGCCACACGGCCTTACAAGAACGAGATGAGATTAGCAGAAAATGTCGTTTCCGACAAGTTTCGGATGCTATATTTTAGCTCTTAACTCTCCAAGAGTATTCTGACGATGTGTTGGATATCCATACTGGCTAAATTTTTTGGGACGACCGCGGAAATTTTTTTCAGCATGTCACCTGGCAGATGCTCGGCGAAAGTGTTTTTGTTGATCTCGGGTACGCACACAATTGCTTCAGCGTAGCCTTCGTGATCAAGCATGACTCTCAAGCGATCGCCAAGAGCTGTGTAAAGTTCCTTCAGACGATGAAGTTTCATGGCATCAAAATCAGCCTCACCCCCGTCGTGCTTGGACATGGTCCGTTCGATGGCAGCTATGTCAGGCGTGTCTATAACCTCGATTTCGTTGACTTCGCGCCCCTCAGCGCATAAAAGTCGAGCGCGTTCGTTGTTGGTTACAGCGATCACGACTTTTTTTTCAAACGGCCGATAGTGATCCGAAATCTGCATATATTTTCAGTTGTTCCCATTTTACCTTGGATTTGACCTTTTCTACAATTGTTCCCATTTTGATTAACACAGATAGTGAACTTTCAATAACAGATTAAACCCAGCTGGATTACAATGACACAAATAATCTAAAGCCTTTCACATCTGTGTGACATCTGTAAGTCGCTTCTCACGATCTGTGTGAATAGAATTGGTATTAGTGATGGAGATGGAGATTGGCACTACCAGGTAAGCCCGTCATGTTACAATTTGCCCATATGCAAGGAGGAACACTACGCGACAGGCTCGTCTCGAGCGTTCGCGAAGTCGTGTTTGGGCTAGAGGACAGCCTAGTATCTACACTTGGTACTGTTAGTGGTGTGGCCGTGGGGAGTGGGGAGCCATATATTGTTGTCCTGTCTGGCGTAATTCTGGTGGTTGTGGAGGCCGTGTCGATGGCCTCCGGGAGTTATTTATCATCTAAGTCAACCAAGCAACTTTACGATGAGCGGGCTCGTCAAGATGCCTCACGGATTCTGTCGGAACGCATCACGGATGATGAGTCACTGAAAGATTTGTTCGTGCGCAAGGGTTTTTCAGAGGCTGAGATCAAAGTGGCTATCTTGGCTATTGGCAAGGAACGCAAATTGTGGCTTGAAGAAGTGCATCGCTCTGAATACCGTTTTTCTCCAGCCACTTCAGACAGCCCAATTTTTGCCGGCTTGGTTATGGGTGCCTTTTATATCTTGGGGGGTTTGCTGGTGCTGCTGCCATACTTCTTTTTACCGCTGGCCTGGGCTTTGCCGACGGCAGTTGTGATTACAGTTATAGCCTTGTTTTTCTTGGGTGTTTGGAAAGCCAATCTGGCTGGCATACCCAGGGTTAGGAGTGGAGTTGAGATGCTGATCATTTCACTCGCCGCGGCGCTACTGGGTATACTCCTGGGGCGAATTTTGTCAGAAACCTCGAGTTTAAGTTGGTTTAGCTAAGTATGTTTTTGCATCGCCTCTCACGCCACAGCGCGCCAGAGTTTCCGGGTCGTCTGACCTGGTTGCAGGGCGATGCCCAGACGTTGAAAAATCTTCGCGGCAAGATCGTCCTTATCGATTTTTGGACCTATTCGTGCGTGAACTGTATTCGTACGCAGCCGATGCTCAATCGCTGGCATAAACTGTATGCCGATAAAGGCCTTGTCATAATTGGCATTCACACGCCGGAGTTCTCATTTGAGAAGATAGATAAAAATGTTGAGCGCGCCGTGAAGGACAGGGGCCTCAAGTACCCTGTTGTGCTAGACTCCGATTATAAACTGTGGAATTTGTACGGCAATCAGTATTGGCCTAGAAAGTATCTTGTCAACAAAGATGGAAACATTGTCTACGACCATATTGGTGAAGGCGGTTACGCGGAGACAGAGCTGGCCATCCAGAAAGCACTTACGGACATCGGTGTTAAAAATTTGCCACCAGTACCACCTGACGATGCGGCCGGTGGAGCTACCTGTTATCACACCACGCCAGAGACCTACCTCGGCTTCCTCAGAGGTAAGTTTGGGAACCACCAAGAGTTTTTACCTGATACAGAAGAGGTCTTTGCTGATGTTCCCAAGCATGCTGACGACACGCCCTACCTCTACGGTCACTGGACCGTCACAGCCGAGTACTCCGAGCATTCGCGTAAGCTCGCCACTGCCAACGAGTACTTGGTCCTCAAGTACAGTGCCTTTGCGGTTAACCTGGTGATGGGCACAAGTGACGGTCGCACGGCTGTGCTTGAGCTTGAGCTCGACGGTTTGCCGTTACCCAAAGACTTTGCCGGTGACGACGTGCGGGTGGATCGCGAGGGTAGGGCCACGGTGACCCTAAAAGAGCACCGGATGTACAAGCTTGTGAACGCAGCCATGTATCACCGGGGAACGTTGAAATTAAAGACAGCCTCAGGTAACGTGCAGGTGTTTGCGTTCACTTTTAGGGGATGCGATGAGTAGGAGCAGATATTACAAAATTAGATATTAGCAGTAATTAGAGAAGTAGTTATTAGACCGCTCGTAGACCTTCTAACATCTAATTACTAATAGCTGCTAATATCTAATTTTGTAATGACTGATCCCCTTAATACCGGTTGGGTATGAAGCCTATTTACTTAGACTACGCCGCTGCTACGCCCGTCGATCCCCGGGTCATTAAGGCTATGCGACCTTTTTTAAAGGACGATTTTGCCAATCCGTCGAGTATTCACGCGGCCGGTGTGCGGGCGCGTCAGGCGATCGATAAAGCTCGTGAGAGCGTCGCCAGGCTCGTGGGGGCTCGACCAACGGAGATTGTTTTTACGAGTGGCGCTACCGAGTCGATCAACTTAGCTATTCTTGGTGCGGCCCGAGCTCAAGCGAGCATCGGCAAGCACATCGTTTCAGTTACAATCGAGCATAAAGCGGCTTTGCGAGCGCTCGAGCTTGAAGGTTTCGAGGTCACATTCGTGCCGGTCTACAGCCGCGGCCAGGTTGACGCTCAGGTTGTGCTCGAGGCTGTGAGACCAGACACAGTTTTGGTCTCAGTCATGCTCGCGAATAACGAAATTGGTACGATCGCTCCCGTTGCGGACATTGGTCGCGGCTTAATCAGGTTATCCCAAAGTGAACAATCAACGGTCAACCGTCAACCACGCCCCATATTCCACACCGACGCCGCTCAAGCAAACGGCGTTATTCCGATCGATGTCGAGAAGCTGCACGTCGACCTCATGACTTTGTCGGCCGCCAAGATGTACGGACCTAAGGGTGTTGGTGCTGTGTACGTTAGAACAGGTACAAAACTTCAACAGATCATGGTCGGCGGTAATCAGGAGTTTGGTTTGAGACCTGGAACCGAGAACGTTTCTGGCATTGTTGGTTTTGGAGTGGCTGCCGACATCGCTTTGGCTGATCTTGATGACAACCACCGTCACCTATGGGAGCTGCGCGAGGTTTTTGTGACCACGCTGCTTAAGCGTTACCCTGGCGCACGCGTAAATGGCGATCCAGAAGCGACTGTTCCACACATCGTCAACGTAACTTTCCCGGGAGTTGATGGGGAAGAAATCGTTGTTCACCTGGACGCGGCCGGTATCGCTTGCTCAACTGCTGCCGCTTGCAAATCCTCCGACTTCCCGAGCCACGTTCTCCGAGCCACTGGGCTCAATGAAGCCGAGATCCGTTCGACTGTACGATTTTCTTTTGGCCGGCCAACTACTCAGGCTCAGGCCAAGCAGGCTGCCAAGATCGTGGCTAAAACGGTTGCTCAGTTGGCTCGATAACGGTATCCTGTCGCTTAGATCCTGAGCGTAGGCGAAGGATCTATCGAAACAGTTATTTTAAGCCTTCAATTCCCAGCCCGCTAGACCCTTCATTTCCATTCAGGGTCTAGAGTACCTGTTTATGAAACTCCGCATCGTTGTAGACCCTGATCTTTGCATCGGCGCTGCCAGTTGCGTCACGGTTGCCCCCGAGTCTTTTGTTTTGAACGTTGAAAATAAGGCCGAGGTGGTCGACAAAGGCCAAGCACCAGATGGGCCAAGTTATGAACGGACGGTTGAGATGACTGAAAACGAGAAAAACAATCTGATTACGGCTGCCCAGTCTTGTCCGACTTTGGCGATCACCATTTTTGCTGAAGACGGCACGCAGATTTATCCAAACCCCTAGGTTGATGGTTGAAAGTATGCTCAATATACTTATCATCGGTGGCGGGATTGCGGGGACAGCGGCCGCAGAGGAAGTCCGCAAACGTGACCCTCAAGTTAGTATAACTATCATTGAAGATGAGCAGCATCCTTGTTACTCACGTGTTTTGTTACCGCATTATGTTAAGGCTAAGGTGGTGCGCGACAAAGTCTTTATTCGCACCCCGGCCTGGTACGTTGAAAACAACATTGAACTCATGTCAGGTGTGCGAGTTTTGGAGATTGATATTGAAAATCGTTTTGTACGCACCTCAGAAGACAGAGAATTGCCCTTTGACAAGCTGCTCATAACCACCGGCGGTGAGATCAGCCTGTTACATGACGACCTGCGCGGGGTGTCTTACCTGCGTACAGTCGATGACGCCGATCATTTGAAGTCACTGATTAGCGAAGTCCGAACTTTGAAGCCTCAAGCGCGTTGTGGCGCTATTTACGGCGGCGGTTTCATGGCTTGTGAGTATGCAAATATTTTTAAGCATTTTGAGATTCCATTTTCAATTATCATGCGGGGTCAGGGTTTTTGGTCACGCATCTTGTCAGAGCATAGCCAGGGTGTTTTAGCTGATCAGGTCAAGCAGCACGGCGCCAAAATTTACTTTAACGAGCCCATGCCAGTATTGCTGGGCGAGGACGAACTCGCGGCTGTAAAGCTAAAGAACGGTGCCGAGCTACCCGCCCGTATTCTTGGCGTGGGCATCGGTCTCGAGATCGACCACAAGATTTTCGCCGAGGCTAAGATTCCTAGTGAGCGTGGAGTGCTCACTAATGAGTATCTCGAGACCACGATTTCTGGCGTGTATGCAGCTGGTGACGTGGCTGAGTTTACTGACACGGTAGTAAACCGGCGGGTCCGGTATGCTAATTGGATGAACGCCCAGATGCAGGGACGGGCTGTGGGTGCTACCATGGCTGGGGAAAGACGGGCTTTTAGGCTGGTGTCTTCCTATGCTACCAATTTACTGGGAATGCATATTGTCTTCTTGGGCGACATTAACCGTGACCAAACTGACGAGATTAGGGTTGGTTTAGCCACCGAGGACGCTTCACAAGAACTTTTTTTCCGCGACGGTAAACTGGTAGGTGCCGTCTTAATTGGAGACGTTAGTCAACGCGCTGTGTTGACGCAACACATTGGCAAGTCATTATGAACCTAGATTCAGCCGCTGTTTACAAGAAGTACGACCCGGTTGACGTCGGCTTTGGCATTGAACATCTGCCAGACCAGGTGCGTTCAGCTTGGCACGATACGCGCGAGCTCGATGTCCCCAAAACCTACAGCCAAGTTACCAATATTTATTTGGTGGGTATGGGTGGTTCGGCCTTAGGTTCAGATATGCTGACGGCGGTGATGAACGATCGTTTAAAAGTTCCGGTCCAAGTTGTGCGCGATTACACCTTGCCCGCGGCCGTAACCTCCAAATCACTCGTTGTCCTTACGAGTTTTTCGGGAACAACTGAAGAGACATTGGCAGCAGCCGAAGCAGCTCACAAACGTAAAGCTAAGCTCATGGTGATCTGTGCTGGTGGCCAGCTGGCTCAGCTTGCTAAGCGACATAAGTTGCCGTCCTACGTTTTTATCCCGGGCGACCTAGCTAAGCAGCCTCGTTTTGCTGGGGGGTTCTTACTGATTGGGGTGCTTGGTCTGCTCGAGCGCGCGGGACTTGTCAAAGTAAAAGACGCCGAGCTTACCAGCATGATGAACTGCATGAACGAAGTTATTGATTCGTGTGCGGTGGATGTCAAAAGCACCGATAACCCGGCTAAGATTATTGCCAAGGCCGTGGCCAACAAGAGCGTGATGATCGTGTCTTCGGAGCACCTAGCCGGTAACGCACGGATTTTTCAAAATAGCATTAACGAGAACGGTAAACAGTTTGCCACTAACTTCCATTTGCCAGAACTTAACCACCATTTGCTCGAGGGCTTGAAGCACCCAAAAGAATTTGCTAAGCACGCTGTGGCCATCATGCTTCGTTCCGAGCTTTACCATCCACGTACTCAGAAGCGTTACGAAATTACGGCCGATATTTTTGAGCAACAAGGCATTAACGTGGTTGAATATCGTGCCGCTGGCAAGACACGCCTAGACGAAGTGGGTGAGGTTTTGCAATTTACAAGTTACGTAGCTTGGTACTTAGCCATGGAAAACAAGGCTATAACTACCGACACCCCGTACGTGGATGACCTTAAGCGGCGTTTAGCTAAAGTTTAATCTATAAACAAGCCGCCGGCAGGGAGTGTTTTGTTTAAACCTGGGTTTTGACACTTCGGTAGTACTCGCGCAGTGACGAGAACTTGTCATCCGTGACTCCAAAGATGGCTACCTCGGTCATATCGATGTGCAGCTGCCTCTCAGTGTCGATGAAGCTGGCGTTCCATTCAGCAATGACGGTATCATTATCAACCCAGACATTGAGCAGTTTAAACTCGATGTCCTTCTGAGAGTCGAGGACTTTGTCTTCCCAGTACTTTTTGATACCAGCATGACCACGCACTACGCCTTCAGCTGGGTCGAAGTATGTCGCTTCGGGTGTGAATACAGACAGGATTAGCTCAGCGTCGCGCTGCATCCAAGCTTGACCGTAGGTTTCAATAAGTTTTGTGGCTTGGTTTCGAGTCATACGATGATTCAGATTATTCGTACCGTAAGGCTTTAATCGGATCTAAGCGGCTAGCTTTTAATGACGGCAACGCACCGGCTAGGAACGACAGAGCGATGATTCCGACGACTACCACCAGAGTAGGTACAACTGGAAAGGCGATAAGTTTGAAACCGACGAAATCTTTGAGGAAGTTTTTGCTGGCTAGGTCGCTCACGATGGTGCCAATGACAATGCTTACGAGTACGCCCGAGACCGCTCCCCAAAAACCGATACTGGCAGCTTCGATAGAGAAAATCGCGAAGACGTTGCGGCGACTAGCGCCCAAGGCCTTCATGAGGCCGATTTCGCTGGTGCGCTCGTTAACGGACATGAGCTGGGTGTTCACAATACCGAAGGCGGCGGCTACTAGCGTGATGACGCCAAAGACGTTCAAGACGATCAGAATGGCATCGATGACTTGGCTAATCATCCCTATCTGGTCTTGCACCGTCTGAGCACCATAGCCGCCTGTCTCGAAACGCTCTTTAAGCTTGGCAACCTCATCCTCGCTGTAGTTGGGATCGTACTTCACGACCGCATTCATGTATTTGCCTTCGAGCGCTGGGACACCCTCGGTCTGATCGTCCAGAATAAGCTTGGCGAGACCCTGGCTGATAACAATGTTGGTGTTGCCTAGCAAGGATTGCTCCTGAACACCAACTACCGTGACCTCAACCTCCTGTTGAGTCTGAGCTGAGTCTTTGTAGCCCAGTGTCAAGGTTCCGCCGATAATGTCTGCGGCGCTAGCGTAACCAAGTGGCTCGACGTACTTTTGCGGAATAGTGATGCCGTTTGGAAAGTCGTTACGGACCAGCTCGCCAGCCGCCATGGTTATATTTAGGCCTTCAACATGCTGGTAAGCGGCAACTTCGTATTTTTCATCGCCAGCAGTCATATAGTCGAGCATGGGCAAGCGGTCAGGAAAAACTTCCTTAACCCCCTCAATTTTAGCCATACGTTCAAGATCGCTAGTGTCGAGGAGGGCGATATTGAAGGTGCCCACTTGGCGCTCTGGGTTGTATTCAGTCACGTCCGTACTGACTGGATTCTGCTGTGTTTGTTTTACACGAATGATCAGCGTGTTCTCAACCCCCAGGTTACCGAGTTGGTCGTTGACGTACGCCTTCACACCGTTGCCAAGGCCATTTGTGAGCGACAAGGTGAGGGCGCCAATAAAAACGGCACCAATAGTCAAAGCTGTACGCAGCTTGGCACGGAACAAGTTTTTTTGTGAGATTCTGATGATGTCGATAAGCTTCATATGGCCTTGGACCCTGAGAGCAATCTAAGGGTCTAGTAAATGGGTACTGGTTCAGGATTTATAGCCTCGTCGTCTGTTAGACTCTTCGCTGTTGCTCAGAGTCTGGGGCCACGATCCGTCCATCTCGCATCACAAGCGATCGATCGCAGAGTTTAGCCAGGTCGTGGTCGTGGGTGACGATCACGAGCGTGATGCCGTGTTCTTTTTGAAGTTTGAACAACAGATTGGTCACGATGTCGCCATTTTCGGTGTCTAGGTTGCCCGTTGGTTCGTCAGCGAAGATCACAAGCGGCTTGGTGATCAAAGCGCGAGCGATACACAGGCGTTGCTTTTGACCACCGGACAGCTCGCCAGCACGCTGTTTGGCTTTGTCTAGCAAGCCGACCTGTTCTAGCATCGTCAGGCCACGGCGTGTGCGCTCGGCGGCACTGATACCCATGATGGTGAGGGGGAGTATGACGTTTTCAAGACAGGTACTGCGGGCGTTCAAGAAAAATTGCTGGAACACAAATCCAAAACGCTTGTTGCGGATGTGATCGATCTGAGCCACGCTCAAATTGTGGGCATGGCGACCGGCAAACAAAAGCTCGCCGTCAGTTGGACGATCAAGAGTGGCCAGAATATGCATCAAAGTCGACTTACCACTACCAGATTTACCGATGATGGCCACACTTTCGCCCTGCTTGAGCTCGAGGTTAATATCTTTCAAGGCCACGGTGTCCTCACCACCACTTGGATAGATTTTAGAAATGTTTTTGGCTTCAATCAGGGTTTTCATAGCGCGCCGAGATTAGCACTAAATCCCCATTTTGTCGATTACTTTACCTCTGTTCAGCCCGTAACTTCATCCAAAGTTTCCCCATCTTATTTTCTCCTAGGCCATCCATTCCTGTGCCCCAATAGCTATCCGTAGCGATAACTTTTTGGAGTTCACGATCGCCTGACTCTTTGAGAATATCGCGGATGTCAGGGTGTTGAGCCAGTTTGGTACGGAAGAGTTCTTCCATGACAGCGAGTTTGTTGAAATTAGAGACTGCGAGGTCTGGGTTGTTCTTGTATTTCTGTCCTTCACGCCAGGCGCCGAGTGGGCTCGGGGCATTTTTAATGGTTTCGCGTTCGGGACCGGTTTTGATACGAGCTGCTTGATAGGCATGTTCGACCGTCGGAAAGATCTCGCCCCAGATCTCGATGCGATGAGCTGAGAAAGGGGAGAGATAGTGAAAGCGGTTTTCGACGAAGTTGATTGGCTCCATACCTACTTGATATCAAGAATCATTGGAAGATGATCGGAGACTGGAACATCGGGTACTTCAAAGCTCGTCACCTTGAGGCCTGGTGTTACAAAAGTATAGTCAGCGTACTCTTGATAGCGGCCGGCGTACTCGGGATGGAGTTGCTTGTGCAGAGTGCCTCGGGTGGTCGAGATTTTAAACTCGCTGATGAGATTACGATAGCCAGCCGATTCGAACATACGGATGCTCTCGGTCTCTAGGAGGAGATTAAAATCACCCATGACGATTTTTTCACCCGATTTTGATGCCAGAAAGTCAATGATTGTTTGTGATTGAGTGATCCGGTTCGGAGTATCGAGCTTATCGCCAGGTTGCGAGGCGCCGTGCAAACAGCAGATAGTTAGGTACTGATTATTGATAGAGAGATCGATGTACATGGCGTTGTAAGGGAAAGTTGCATAGTCTGGCGGGACATAACTATTGCGGCTGTTATTGATGAAGAAATCGCCTGATCGTGTAATGCCTAGGTTTTTCTTCACGAAGATTGCTAGCCCATGCTGAGTGCCAGGACACACTTCCTCAGATCCATGGATTCCGTCTTGAGCTACAGCAAATAAAGCTCTAAAGTCTGGAAGAAGTTGTTTAAGTTCGTCCATCAAGTTAGCTCGTTTACCAATTTTTGTGGTGACGAAGTTTGGCTGATCGGTGGTGAAGATTTCTTGGAAACAAAAGACGTCCGCATCAGCTCTCTGGACCTCTACAAAAGCCGCGAGCTCGTTGAACATGGTGCCGCCAAAAGTGTTGAGTGAGATGATTTTCATACCGCACCTGTTATACCGCAATCATCAGAAAAGCCAAAGGTGATAACCTCTAACCCATATGACCAAAGGTGTTCTCGTGCCACCGCTTCCAGCCGACGCCCCGCAAAAGGGTGAGAAATATCGTCACTACAAAGGCGATTTCTATCGCGTTGTCTTACTGGCTGAGCACTCCAATGACGACGAGTGGATGGTCGTCTACGAGCCCATGTACGACAACCCCGACGCGACGTTTTTTACGCGACCGTTGCGGGAATGGGACGAGATCGTCACTTGGGAGGGGCGGAAGGTGAGGAGATTTATTCAGGCAGATTAAACAAAAAAACCGGTCCGTGGGGACTGGTTTTCTGGCGGTGTACACGCGTTCAGTGCCAAATTTGTAGGGGCGTTTCAAGGGTTTTTCGACGTCTTCCGTTTTGGTGTTTTTGAGGCATGTGGGTCGGGTGTTTTGGAGGCTGAAACTGGCACAAAGTGGAACGCGGCTTGGAGGGTAAAATGAGACAAATGAGACACTACATACGGGGTATTGAGACAGTGTCTCATTTTGAATATTTTGACAGCTTTGTTGGGCTTTTCATGCAAAAATGACGGAAAAGCCACTGTCTCACTTTTTTGGGGAGTTTTGAGGGAAAACTTACCAACTTCGACCAACCTGGACGCCCCACAACCGTTGCGGCATTCCTTGTGTTGTATGGAAAATACGAGAACAGAAATGATGGCGACAACACGCACATATCACGAACAGGAAAAGACGGTGACTGAGGAGAAAATCCGTTACTGCCTCTACGCTCGCAAGTCGACGGAATCCGAGGAACGACAAGTGCTATCCATCGATTCGCAGATAAAGGAAATGCTCCAACTTGCCGAACGCGAAGGGCTCGACGTGGCAGAGATTCGCCGTGAAAGCCATTCGGCGAAATCGACTGGGCAGCGGCCGGTTTACAACGAGCTCTTGGCGGATATTCGCCAGCGAAAATTCGGTGGCATCCTCACTTGGGCACCAGACCGCTTAAGTAGAAACGCAGGTGACCTTGGAGCTATCGTCGACTTGATGGATCAAGGACTGCTCCATGAAATCCGCACCTACGGTCAACGCTTCACCAATTCGCCGAACGAAAAGTTCATGCTCATGATTCTTGGCTCAACAGCGAAGCTCGAAAACGATCATCGTGGAGAAAACGTGAAGCGTGGATTGCGTACACGGGTCGAAATGGGCTTGTGGCCAGGAGTGGCACCACTCGGTTATTTGAATCAAGGGCTGATGGACAAAAAGTGCCAAGTCATTGTCGATCCTGTTCGCGCGCCAATCATTAAACAGATGTTCGAAAAGCTCGCCTACGAGAAATGGAGTGGCAGGAAAATCTACAACTGGCTCAAGCATGATTTGAACTTCAAAACTCGAGGCAACAAAACCCTCACGCTCGGTGGCGTCTACCGTGTCCTCGATAACCCATTTTACTACGGCAAGTTCGAGCGTCCCCGCGACAGTGGCAACTGGTATGAGGGGAAGCATAAGCCGATCATCACCAAGGAGTTGTTCGACCTCGGCCAAACCCAACTAAAACGCGACCAGATCGTGCGGGAGAACAAAGAGTTCGCCTTCACGAAGCTTTTCACCTGCGGCCTGTGCCAATCCGGCATTTCCGCCGAAGACAAGTACAAGAAGCTCCGTGACGGAACGACTGCGCACTACATTTACTACGGCTGTACGCGAGCGAGAGATCGTGATTGCAAAAACCAATACATTCGCGAGGAGGAACTCATCGCTGAGCTCCTCAAAATATTCGACCAAATCAATATCAACGAGCTTGGCATGAAAACTAAACTTGAGGATGAGATTAAACGTTTTAGCCATTTTCAGCGAACAGTTTTCGGCTCCGACGGCACGCAGGAAGCCGACGAGGCTGAGGTGAATATTCGAACATATGCCAAGTATCTTCTACAGCAAGGCAGTATTTCGGAAAAGCGGGAACTGCTGGGCAATTTGAGAAGTAGATTGGTGTATTTGAATAGGAAAATTACTTTGCTTCAATGATTGCTCAGGACTACCCGCAACGTTATTAAGCTGATAAACTACGTGTACAAAATACATTATGGAAAAAGGACTACTGGATTTCGGCACCAAACTTCTAGACGAGGTTCGTAGCTTTATTCTTGCAAAAACTGAGGAGGGTTTTCAAAAAGAACAGAAGCTGGATAATAGCTTTGTGACAACCGTCGATACGGGCGTTGAAGATATTATGCGAGAGAGGATTCGCGCCGCCTACCCCAGCCATGGAATTATTGGTGAGGAAGGTGGTGCATTTCAATCGGGCGCCGAATTTGTTTGGTATCTCGATCCAATCGACGGTACAGCTGAATTTATTAACGGATTACCAATCTATGGAGTGTTACTATCGCTCTACCGAGATGGCCGACCAATTTTAGGAATGATCGACCACCCATCGCTAGGGGTACGTCTGTGGGCTCAATCAGGTAGAGGCTCATTTATTAATAACACGCTAATTAGGATCAATAATAATGACAATAAACCAATTCAAGAAAGGGTGATTGCAATCGGTCCAAGATTCATGTTCGAGAAGCAAAATGCGGGTCGGACATATGATGTGCTTAAGGATGCGTTTCCAAAAACCGAAGAGATACAAAATTGCCATTGGCACACTCGCCTCCTCAAAGGAGAGTTTGCTGCTGTCGTAGATTACGGCCTCCGTTCATGGGACATATCTCCCGTCCAACTTCTTGTTGAGGAGGCGGGTGGAAAATTTATCGAAATTGAAAATCGTATAATTGATGGCAAAGATAGACATGCAATCATTTTTGGAAAACCAGATGTTGTAGATTGGATTGTAAAGTTACTTGAAGCCGAGTCGTCGTGATGTGTTTATGTAAGAAGTGTTTTTACGTCATTTCTCGCCGCAGCCACTCTTCATGTTTGGCGGCACGTTGCAGCAATAGAAGATTATCCGTTTCGCCATTCACAGCTTCGATGATGACGACATTGCCACGCCCAGCATCGAGCGAAATCGCCTGGCGGAAAAATGGTTCGAGATGTTTCCAGAACGCTACAAGGGCATCAGCTAATAATTTTGCAGTCGCCGGATCGTCGGGAAGTGCCAACGGATCGAGGAGTCGGCGCATTCCTAACAAGCTTTCGCCGGTAAACAACGTAGGCAGGATGAGGTGACGAATAGCTTCTTCGGTAACTGTTGCAAGAAGGCACTCGTAGTACATCGGATGCAAGAACAGCAGATGGGATGGTGATTTTCCGTCTTCGATGCCGCAATCTGCAAAGCTGATGAGAAAGAATCTGGCAAAGGGTTCAAACGATTCGAGATTCTTGATGGGAAGCGGCTCGCCAACCTGACCAAACGCGAGATCGAGTATCGCTAATCTGCCCGTTACCCATTCTTTTGGCGCATCTGCCTGTTCCATGATCTCAAGTACGGATTCCACCTGTTCCTCTGGTTCGGAATTTTCACGTTCTTCCGGCGACAACTCAAGCCATGCCAACCACCGCTCGTCAGCTTTTTCGGCGTCCCAAAGTCGTAGATCAAAATCGATGCTCATAGCAGGTGGTTAGAGATTTTCCTTACGATGTCCTCAGGGTCTACATCCTCCGTGATTACGAGATCGAAAACGTCCTGATTTGCCATCTGTAGATGCTCGTTTCTGACTTTTTTCGCGTGCTCAATCCATTTGTGTGCTCGCGTATCATTTCGTTGTCGCACCCGATCAGTGAGGACATCTTCACCAGGGAGAAGGAGAACAAACTTCGTTCCTTCTTGAAAGAATTCCGGTGGAATATCGGCAGCCCCGAACAGCGTCCAATTACTTTCGCCTTGTGTAAGTAATCTCAGCGCATTCTTTCGTTCTTCTAATGTAAAGCCCGTATCTTCTAAATCGATCGCATGCCAGCCAAGCATTTTTGCGCACGAGATAACCGTGGATTTCCCAGCCCCAGGAGGACCGTAAAGAGCTACATGTTTCTGCGGTTGTTTAGGAGGGTTGGTTTCGGCCATACATACGACTGAACGATCGGGCGTTTAGTCCTTGGATGGTAACACAACAAAACGACCTCGTGGAGGTCGTTTTGTCATAGCGACAAGGCCCTATGGGTCGCTCCTCGTACCTGAGGTACGCGGGTCTCCCGATAAGAAATTGTCGTGGCGGAGAGGGAGAGATCCTAACTACGTGGGTCGTTTTTCATACATTTTGTCTAATGTTAGCAAAGTCGTTTCCAGCTTACTCACCTTGACTTGCTGGAACTTTGTTAATCGGATATAATCTCCCATAGTCATAGTATAAGATTACCTATGAATCTACGAACCAACAATATCCCGGAATCCGTCTGGTCGCTGATTAATCAAATCGACCACCTTAAGGGTCGGTGGATCGGTGGAGCAAAACTCAACCCGCAGGCGCTTGGGCGCTTGAAGCGGTCGGTTCTGGTTACATCAACGGGCGCATCAACGCGTATCGAAGGATCGAAGCTGTCCGATGAGGACGTAGAGAAGTTCATGCGAGGCCTGTCGCTGCAGAAATTTACCGATCGCGACAAACAGGAAGTGCAAGGGTATTTTGAGCTGCTAGAAAATGTCTTTACCTCGTGGAAGCACATCCCATTTACAGAAGGCGTTATCAAGCAGCTGCATCGAGAGCTGTTAAAGTACACAGAGAAGGACGAACGGCATCGTGGCGAGTACAAGAAAATGGAAAATTCGGTGGAGATGTTCGACGAATCTGGCAAGTCTGTCGGCGTGATCTTTGAGACGACCCCCACTTATCTAACGCCGAAGCGGATGGAGGAACTTGTTGAGCGGACAGCGGATGCGCTAAAGCAGGGTGGAGGTCATTCGCTTATCGTCATTGGAAACTTCCTCGTTGAATTTCTCGCGATCCATCCTTTCCAAGATGGTAACGGGCGTCTTTCACGCATCCTCACGAATTTACTTTTGCTGAAGGCGGGATACGAATATGTGCCGTACGTCTCCCACGAGAAACTTGTCGAGGACAACAAGACGGATTACTACGTCGCGCTCCGCAAGAGTCAATCATCGCTAGGAACCGAGCGCGAGAATGTCACGCCTTGGTTGGAATTCTTTCTAACCGTTTCGCTTGAACAGGCGCGACAGGCTATTGAGTTACTTTCTCACGAGAATATTGAAAAGATTCTCTCACCAAAACAGCTTGCGGTGTGGCGACATTTTGAAGTTGTGTCTGAGGCGACTGCGGGCGATATCGCCAAGGCTGCTGGCGTTGCCCGCCCGACTGTCTCGCAGGCGATTGACGTATTGTTGCGCTTGAAGAAAATTGAACGTATCGGCCAAGGACGAACGACGAGATATCGGAAAGTGTAAAAGCAAAATGACTCCAGTGCGGAGTCATTTTGTTACAGGACACATCCCTATCGGTCGCCTCGCATACCCGAGTACGCGCGTTGCACGATAAGAAATTGTCCTGGCGGTGTATATTGAACGAAGTTCGAATGTATTTTGAATTGAATCCTGACGACCAATGATGCGCGCCTCGGACACGCTCGCGGACTCGCGTGTGCAAAAACCAAAAAATTTCCTTGCATTTTTCTCGCGCCTCCTCCCCCCACCCCTCCGCCGCGAAGCGGAAAAAGAAATGTAAAGGAAATTTTTGGTTTTGCTTCGCCGTTTCAGACTACAAAATGAACATTTGTATTATAGCATTTGTGGTTATTTGACGTTGTTCATTTCTCCGTCCTCACGGCGACCGAGGCGCTTCCTCTCCGCGTTTGGTGGTAGCTCTAAACCCTGTGGCTTCGTTCACTGGTCGTGGTAACTCAAAGAATATGGACTGTGCTAGGCACAAACAAATCTGTATGTGCTTGCCC
>CALRHE010000010.1 GCA_943359345.1 Candidatus Uhrbacteria bacterium | reverse complement strand
CTGCCACTTCATCCTCAGACGCCGTAGCCCCATAATCATGCCGTACTCTACGCGCCTCTGCCGATGAAAATTGCTCGTCAACCACAAAGACTGGCAATTGAGAGGTGTCGGCCAGCTGATTAACAAAGACCATGGTTTTTTCTAGCTGTTCTTCACTCTGGTGAGCTTCGGTTGGAATTGGTAAACCGACCACAAAGGCTCCCACGCCTTCACGCCGAGCTAATTCAGTAATCCGCACAGCAGCATCGCTACCTCCCTGTATAAGTTCAAAGGGTACGGCTACGTGAGAACCATCGTCACCCACGGCTGTGCCGATTTTACGCAACCCGAAATCAACGCCAAGATACTTCACAAGCTGAATGTTTGTTTAATCACTTGCCCGTCAGACATGACTGGCAAGTCGACCCCGGCTTGGTATATGCCATCACCATCGTCAACAAATAACAACACAAAATACTGGCTGCCTGGCAACAACAACTCTGTCGTGGTCACCACCAGGTTAAGATGACGTCCAACGCTGAGAAGCGGCGACTGCCCCACCACCGGACCAGGGGCTTGTCCCAAAGCCTGATGCACTGTCACAAAACCTGGCTGTACGATCTCAGCTGAAACCCTTAGCGCTTGCTCACCAGCTTGCGTACCCACAGTCACTGAACTTCCGGTAATCTCCACCGGTAAGAAAGTGTTTTGGTTAGTCGATGTTTTAGGGGCGTACGCAAAAAATAAACCCAAACCCGCCAGCAGCGCCAGCATTATTCCCAGACCCAAAATATCGCGCTGCTGCATAGTTTAAAACTTAAACTTCGCTATCCAAGCGGTATCCTTAGCATCAACCAGTGGATATTCGATAAACACATCCTGGCTACCAATTCTCACTTCATACCCACCATCATAATGATTGGGGGTAATGTAAACCGTGTCTTCGATGCCCAACTCCTTTACGGTATCACGAATCCATTGCTCGTCTTGTTCCCGATTGCGCATAGCCAGGCTAAAATCCAATCTTTGGTTGGGGCGTGAGTATTTCTGGGCCATCTTCCAAAAGCGCGATAGTAACTTCAAAATGAGCCGCCCAGCTGCCGTCCAACGTGACGATTGTCCAGCCGTCCGCACCGGTACCTACTTCATCTTTACCAAGCGTTAACATCGGCTCAATCGCCAAACACATACCGGTCTGGAGTTCTACGTTAGGAAAACGTTTACCCACGTAATTCGGAACATTAGGTGCTTCGTGAACGGCGTGACCCACACCATGACCCACCAAGGATTTCACGATGCCATATTTTTTCTGATCGATGGCAGCCTCAATAGCGGCACTAATATCACGCACAGATTTACCAACCACGGCCTGCTCAACCCCTGCCAACATGGCCTCACGAGTGGCTAGCAAGAGTTTGCGATGCTCGTCTGTGATACTCCCAACCGGCACAGTCACAGCCATATCGGTACACAAATCTTTATACCAGCAACCGATATCCAGACCCACGATATCCCCCTCTTCAAAAGCAATTTCACGATTACCTAAACCGTGCACCACCTCTTCGTTGCGCGAAATACACATCGTAGTCGGAAATGGCGATCCCCCACCTGAAGTGTAACCCTTAAACGAGGGCACACCACCGGCATCTTCGATAACTTTAGTAGCGATATCGTCGAGTTCTCGCATGGTGACGCCTGGCTTGACTGCATCCACGGC
The DNA here is from genome assembly GCA_943359345.1 of Candidatus Uhrbacteria bacterium. Lineage (GTDB taxonomy): Bacteria > Patescibacteriota > Patescibacteriia > UBA9934 > UBA9934 > JAGORL01. The sequence goes on along the minus strand of CALRHE010000010.1, from coordinate 26,408 downwards.
AGCCTGAAGTGCACGGGACAAAATTGCCCCGCCTTCACGCATGGCTTGGATCTCTTCAGACGTTTTGATCAGTGACATATTTAAACAGTCTCAATCTCAAAAACTTGATTAACTCTTTTAGCCACCTCCTCTACCGTTCCCACCCCATCCACAAAACGTACCAAGCCCCTATTCTCATAGTTGCGAATGATGGGGCGAGTCTCTTCCGCGTAAATCTTCAAACGTTTTTGAATAATCTCTGGTGTATCGTCAACTCTATGCTCAAGCTCGGCCCGCTGCATGAGTCTAGGTAAAGATACTTCAGGCGGCACCTCAATGACAAGCACTATGCTAGGTGTGGCATATTTCTCAAAGGCTTCAAATTGCTCTTGGTTACGTGGAAAACCATCCAAAATGTATCCTCGCTCAGTATCTGATTGCGTAAGACGAGCGTCCAAGACTTGAATCGCGATTTTATCTGGGACCAAATTGCCCGCTTTCTGAAGTGCACGAATCTCATCAGCCAAGGGTCCGGTGCCTTTAGCTGTTTCGCGTAGCAGCTGACCCATGGATAATTGTGGGATCGATAACTTCTGAGCAAGTAAGGCTGCTTGAGTTCCCTTGCCACACCCCTGAGGACCGAGAATAAGAATTTTATTCATAAAACTAAGATGAGCTAAACCCTAGGGTTAAGCTCATCTGTATGTTTGTTGATGATTTGTTTATGATTTTCTTGCACAAACGCTTTAAACACCTCCGTTAAACGTCATAAGACCGCATACTGAGCTGAGCTTCGGTTTGCTTCACGATGTCGATAATGACCGACACAATAATGATGACTGAGGAGCCACCTACCAGCAAGTTTTGATTGCCTGTAATCTCCTGCATCAGCACCGGTAGCACTGCAATGATACCGAGGAAAGTGGCACCCGCCAAGAGGATGCGGTTAACCACCCACTGGAGATAGTTGGCAGTTGGAACGCCTGGTCGCACGCCCGGAATAAAGCCACCTTGTTTCTGCAAATTTTCAGCTACCTGTTCGGGACGGAAAACCACGCTGGCATAGAAGAACGTAAACATGACCACCAGCAGAAAGTACGCCAAAGCGTAAAACCAACCAGCTGAGAACAAGGACACAACCCAACCAGCAACGTCACGCACAATGGTGGTGCGCGCGTCTACGAAGAACTGACCAATAAGTGGTGGTAATGTGATCAATGACAAGGCAAACAAAATCGGAATCATGCCACCCATGTTCACTCGCAAAGGCAAACTGGAAACAACTTTAGTGCCACCCTGAACCCCGCCGCGCGCATACTGCACGGGCAGATTACGTTGACCTTCACTCACAAAAACTACACCCACAATCGTAACCAGTGTCAGGGCTGCGAAAATAATCACATCCATGAGATCGGCCCGGGTATAGGTAGCCAAGGTCTGGGCCAGGAAGCCAGGAAAAGCAGCAATGATACCGGCAAAGATCATGATACTCATACCGTTACCCATCTTCTTTTCAGAGATAAGTTCAGCTAACCACATCAAAAAGGTGGTCCCAGCCGTCATACACACCAAAGCGATCACCAAGTCAAAACCACCGATACTGAGACCGGTTGATTGGTTCACCAAAGTAATCAAGGCGTAACCCTGGAGCAGTGACAGTGGCACCATGGCTAAACGGGTCCAACGGTTGAGTTTCTGACGACCTTGCTCTTCCTTCTGCATCTCCTCAACTGACGGCAAAATCATGCCCAACAGCTGGAAAATAATCGAAGCCGTAATATACGGAGCCACACCCAAGGCTACGATTGAGAAATTCTCAAGCGTGCCACCTGAAAACACGTTCAAAAGTCCCAAGAATTGATTGCCTGCCAGTAAAGACTGCAGACTAGTAGCATCAATGCCAGGTACCGGAATATGGGCGGCCAACCTGAAGATGGTCAGCACCATGAGAATGAACAAGAGCCCATTGCGAATTTCAGGGATACGGAAGATGCGCAGGAGGTAATTCATAGACGGTGCGAAGTTTAGGCTTCAACTTTACCACCAGCCTTCACGATTTTCTCGGAAGCGCCAGCGGACACCTGACAATTCTTGACCGTCACAGCAATGGTCAAATCCCCTTCGCTCAAAACCTTAACCTTGGCACGGCCATTTTTGACCATACCCTTTTTTGCCAGCGTGCGCGGAGTCACAACCTCGCCCGCGATAAAGCGCTTGCCCAAATCACCCACGTTTATAATCTGCATCTTGCCCTCAAGCGAATTGAAACCACGAATCTTTGGCGTAGCCAAAAGTGTGTGGCGCATACCCAGACGCTTCAAACCACCCACACCAGAACGCGAGGTTTGACCCTTCTGACCGCGACCAGCAGTAGTGCCCTTAGACCCAAGACCACGTCCAACGCGTTTCTTGGACTTAGTAGCGCCACGAGCAGGGCGCATAGAATGTAATGTAATTGCCATATACGAAGGTTAGACAGCGACCGCTTTCTTGGCTTCGTCCCGAGCAGTCTTAACGGCTAGCATAGCCTCGGTTGGCAGACGCAAAGCGCGCAGTGCCAAGAAGGTGGCCTTAGCGTTGTTGATTTTGTTCTTAGAACCCATAATCTTTGAAACAGCGTTCGGTACACCAGCCAATTCAAGCACCATACGGGTTGGGCCGCCACTCTTTAAACCAGTACCTTTAGGAGCTGGTTTCAAGAGCACAACTGCCGCTGCAAATTTACGTGCTACCTCATGTGGGATGGTTTCCTCAAGCATGGGCACCTTGACCATGTTCTTCTTAGCTTGACGGAAGGCTTTCTCAATTGCCATAGATACGTCAGCGCCCTTAGCCACGCCAAAACCTACCCGGCCACGGCGATCGCCAATAATCAAACTGGCGCGGAAGCGCATACGCTTACCACCCTTGGTCACACGAGTAACGCGAGCCAACTCGAGAATCTTTTGCTCGAATTCGCGGGGCTCACGAGGAGCACCGCCGCCACGTCGGTCACGACCACCAGCACCGCGGCCACCACCGGCGCCGCCGCCACTGCCACCACGACCACCAGGACCGCGGCCGCGGCCACCAGCTGGACGTGCCGTTGCCACACCTGCTCCCCCAACCACCGCTTTAGGAGTGATGGCTACAGGGGCTTCAATTTTTTCAATTTGTTCGTTCATAGGCTTAGAAAACAAGTCCAGCTTCACGGGCAGCTTCAGCCACCGCCTTTACACGACCATGAAAGAGGTAAGGACCCCTATCAAAAATAGCGCTAGTTATACCGGCCTGTTTAGCAGCTTCGGCAATGTCCCTGCCTACGCTCGCGGCTCGCTCCATGGGCTTGGCTGTAGCTGTCATTTTCATATCACTAGCCGAAACCAAGGTACGACCAAGAGTATCATCAATCAGCTGAGCTGAGATATGACGATGTGAGCGGAAGACCGACAAGCGAGGTCGTTCTAGAGTCCCTAGGATACGGGCGCGCACCCGAGCTGCGCGGCGACCGGTACGGGCACGTTTGGCAAGAATTTCTTTACGGTTCATATAAGAGATTAATCGCTCTTGGCGGCCTTACCAGCCTTACGACGGATAACTTCATCCGTGTACTTGAAACCTTTACCCTTGTAAGGCTCCGGCTTCTTCAAAGCCCTGATCTCAGCCGCTACCCGGCCCACCAGCTCGGCATCATTAGACGTAAGCGTCAAAATGTTGTTATCAACTTTGGCTTCCAAATTTAGAGGCAACTCGTAACGCACTTCATGAGAAAAGCCCAAAGCACAGACCAGTACCTGGCCCTGAACGTTCATGCGGAAACCTACTCCGTTTAGTTCTAGAGTTTTGGTGTAACCTTCAGTTACGCCCTTAACTTTTTGGGCCAACAAAGCCCGCATAGTTCCCCACACCGCCCGATCCTCAGACTCAGGATCATTGACCGTGACGTCTACTCGGGTCTTACCCTCGTCGTCAGTTACAGCAACCTGCGCATGCGGGTGCAGCTTCAACAAGAGCTCGCCTTTAGGGCCCTTGATGACAACACTCTCGTTAGCCACCGTAGCAGTTACGCCAGCCGGCAGAAAAACGGGTTTTTTACCAATACGAGACATATAATTAGTAGACTTCGCAAATAAGTTCACCTCCCAAGCGGCGCTTGCGAGCCTCCGAGCTAGTCATAAGACCGTTCGGAGTAGACAGGATCGCCAAACCAAAGCCAGAACGAACTGGCTTCAATTCCTCAGCCTTCACGTAAACACGTAGGCCGGGCTTGCTAACGCGTTTCAAGGCTGAAATACGTGGGCCATGCTCGTCATAAGCTAGCCCAAGGCGAAGCATAGGGTGAGCACCTTCGTTATAGGACTCAACCTGACTCAAGTAACCCTCGCCTTGCAAAAGCTTGGCGATGGCGAATTTCATTTTTGACATCGGCATGGTGACGGTCTTGGCGTGAACGGTAGCACCGTTACGCAGACGCGTGAGCATGTCGGAAATTGGATCTGTCATCATAGGCTTACCAGCTGGCTTTTCGAATACCTGGGAGCTCGCCAACGTTGGCGAGTTCTCGGAAACAGATACGGCACAGACCGAAGGCGCGCATAAAGAAACGCTTACGTCCACAACGCCAGCAGCGATTAACGCTCCGCGTCATGAACTTGGGAGTCTTCTTTGATTTAGCGATTTGATTCGATGTTGCCATAGCTTATTTCTGAGCTTTGGAGACGAAGGGGAACCCGAGACCTTTAAATAAAGCGAGTCCTTCTTCATGATTTTTAGCGCTGGTAGTGATGGTTACCTGCAGGCCGTGGAGCGATTCAACTTCGTCAGGTGGAATTTCCGGAAAGGCCGTGTGTTCCGTAAAGCCGTAGTTGAAGTTGCCGTCTTTATCTACTGATGATTCTGGGATGCCCCGGAAGTCACGGATACGCGCGAAGGCAATGTTAGACAAACGTTCTATGAAGTGCCACATACGTTCCCCGCGCAGAGTAACCGTAGCCCCCACCACCTGGCCCTCACGGACCTTGAAACCAGCAATGGATTTACTGGCCTTAGTCTTAATGGGTTGCTGACCGGTAATCTTACGCAAGGTTTCAACGATGGTATCAATGAACTTGGGATCGCGACCCTTACCTATCCCAGCATTAACGGTGACTTTACGAATTTGTGGGATCTCATGCACGTTCGAAAAATCGAAGTCTTTTTTCAGGGCCGGTGTCACCACCGTCTGCATTTTTTGTTTAGTGGTTTGCATACTACTTGTCGTTGATCACGGTTACCTTATCCATGCGGATAGGACCGTTGTAATCAACCTTTTGGCCGGGCTGTTTGCCACGTGCCTTGATGTGTCGAACGGTTTTGTTTATGCCCTCCACCACCACTCGGCTGAGCTTGGGCAACACCTGAGTAACTTTCCCCTCCTTACCCTTGTCTTTGCCACTCAGGATGCGAACTTTGTCGCCAGTCTTGATTTTCATAGACAGGGGTTAAAGCACCTCAGGCGCCAGGGACACAATCTTAGTAAAGCCCTGGCTACGCAATTCGCGAGCTACGGGTCCAAAGATACGTGTACCGCGGGGGTCCTTAGTGGCGCGGTTAATAATCACGGCTGCGTTTTCATCAAACCGAATGTACGAACCGTCAGAACGGCGCGTCTCTTTGCGGGTCCGCACAATCACCGCATGCACAACGTCACTCTTTTTCACGGCGTTGTGTGGGTCAGCTACCTTAACGACAGCTGTGACTACGTCACCCAAGCGTGCATAACGCTTTTTGTAGCCACCGTGAACACGGATGACCTGGAGTTTTTTAGCACCGCTGTTGTCAGCAACGGCAATCATGGCTCGATGTTGCAACATACGATTAAACTAAAGCCCGCTTATTGATGGCAACAATTCTCCAATGCTTGCGAGCCGACAACGGTCGAGTTTCCTCGATGGTGACTTCATCGCCTGCTTTGGCCTCATTACCCTCGTTATGAGCAAGGTACTTGGTGCTCTTAATGTAACGCTTACCGTACTTAGGGTGAACGATAGTCCGAACAATTGAGACAGAAACTGTCTTTTCCATCTTGTCCGAAACCACCACCCCAGATAGGCGTCGGCGCTTAGCAAGTTGTGTGTTTACAGTTTCCATAATTAGGCTTGGGTCTTGAGACTTGTAAGTTTGGTCATGACACGAGCAATGTGCTGGCGGATCTCCCTAATTTCACGGACATCCTTCACCTGGTTCACGGCGCGCTTCATGCTAAGGGCGTGGAGGCGAGAGCGGTCCTCAGCCAACAGGCTAGACAGTTCCTTCTCGGTCTTGCCTTCAAGTTCTTTGAAGTTCATAGATTAGGCGCGAACAATGATCTTGGTTTTGACCGGTAACTTGTAGGCCGCCAGACGAAAAGCCTCGCGAGCTACATCTTCAGTCACGCCGTCCATTTCAAACAGGATGGTTCCGGCCCGCACTGGCGTCATGTAATAATCCACGCCACCCTTACCTTTACCCATCGGAGCTTCAGCACCATGATTGGTAACTGGATGATCAGGAAAAATCCGGATCCAAATCTTACCGCCTCGCTTAATAGCGCGGGTCATGGCCCGACGAGCAGCCTCAATTTGACGGGCCGTGATCCAGGCTTCAGTTGTGGCTTTGAGACCGTAGGTACCAAAGGCAACATCAACCTTCTGAGTAGCCAAGCGATCACCTTGAGTGTGACGCTTATGCCACTTGCGATATTTCATTTTCTTGGGGAGCAACATATTGGGGAAGCTATTAGCCTTTAGCTTTTAGCCGTTAGGGTCCGACGGGGCGCGCGAGCGCGTGGACGCTCAGCCTCTGCCGAGGTTTCCTTTTGGACTTCTCCACCGAAGACATCGCCACGGTAGATCCAAACTTTGATACCGATAACTCCATAAACTGTGCTGGCACGAACACGAGCAAAATCGATATCGGCACGCAGGTTGTGGAGTGGGATGCTGCCGTTTGAGATGGTTTCTGTACGGGCGATTTCAGCCCCGTTCAAACGACCAGACAAAGTCAGCTTAACTCCTTTGGCTCCAGCTTTCATGACACGTTCTATCGCCATTTTCATGGACCGACGGAACGGCAAACGCTTTTCAATATCCTGAGCGATTTGCTGACCAACAATTTCACCAAACAAGGTTGGGCGAGAAATCTCTTGAACGTTGATGTTCAAGGTCACTCGGCGACCACGATAGAAAGTTTTCAAAACCTTCTTCTTAAGGTCTTCAATACCCGCACCAGCCCTACCAATCACCACACCTGGCTTAGCCACGTGCACGGTAATGGTTAGCTGTTTAGGGGTGCGCTCAATATCAACGTTATTCAACCCAGCCTCTTTTAGGGTCTTGCGCATGAACTCACGAATTTCAACATCTTCTTGCAAAGAAACCACGTAATGCTTACCACGGGCAAACCACTTGGAATCCCAAGAGTAGACAGTATTCAGGCGGAAAACTTTTGGATGGACTTTATGACCCATAGGATTATTTAGTGGTTTGGGGGCTGACCCAGACCGTGATGTGAGACATACGGTGACGGATTGGCGTGGCCCGACCTTGAGCGCGCGGTGTAGAGCGCTTAAGCTTAGGACCCTCGTCAACGATAACGCGAGACACAATCAAACCCTGATCACTGAGCTTGTGGTTATGGACGGCGTTAGCAACGGCTGAGTTGATAGCCTTCAGCATGGGCTCAGCTGCTTCTTTTTGAGAAAACATCAACTGCTTGCGTGCCTCTTCAATCGTCAAACCACGCACCAAACCAGCCAAGAGACGGGTCTTGCGCGGAGCTACACGAATGAATTTTGCTTTACACATTACTTCCATAATCAGAGCTTAGCGGCTGAGTTTCTTAGCATCAGCAGAACCAGCAGCAGCCGGAGCGGCAGCAGCTGCAGCGGTCTTACCCGCGTGGCGAACAAATTTACGCGTGGGCGCAAACTCTCCCAAACGGTGACCAACCATGTTTTCAACCACACGTACCTGGATAAAATCCTTACCGTTATGTACGGCAAAAGCGAAACCGACCATGGCCGGGGTGATTTGAGAAGCGCGTGACCACGTCTTCACCACTGTTTTATCACCAGGACGAAGCTTACTCACCTTTTTAAGCAGGTGATCAGCGACGAATGGACCCTTTTTTAGACTTCGTGTCATACGTTGATTTCGCTTATTTGCTCACCGCCTTGTTCTTGCGGCGGCGCAGGATGAACTTGTTTGAACGGGTGTTGCGACGAGTTTGCACTCCATGAGCATGTTTTCCAGTTGGAGTCTTGGCGTATTTGAGACCGATCGAGTTACGACCCTCACCACCACCGTGGGGGTGATCAACTGGGTTCATAGCTTTACCACGCACCGTGGGACGCACACCGCGATGACGGGTACGACCAGCCTTACCCCAACGGACTAGATGCCAATCGGGGTTAGACACAATCCCGATGGTGGCCATACACACCTTGTTGAACAAACGCATTTCACCGGACGGCAAACGCAAAGTGGCGTACTCACCTTCTATGGCCAGAAGTTCGGCCGCTGTACCAGCACCACGGACCATTTGTCCACCCTTACCTGCCTGCATTTCTAAATTGTGAACCTGCATGCCAACTGGAATCTTTTCAAGCGGGAAACGGTTACCTGGAGTGGGCTCACCCTTGTCTTTTGAAGACACGATGGTGTCCCCTACCGTTAAACCAGCTGGAGCCAAGATGTAGCGCTTCTCACCATCCTGGTAGGACAACAGGGCTAAACGAGCACCTCGGTTTGGATCGTATTCAATGCTTGCAATCTTAGCTGGAATGTCAAACTTCTCACGCTTCCAGTCGATCACGCGCACCTGACGCTTGGCCCCACCGCCACGATGACGCACGGTAATCTTGCCTCCGGCGCCGCGACCTGCTTGCTGCTTACGCTTAAGCAAGAGCGACTTGTGGGGGCTCTTAGTGGTGATATCCGCAAACGACTGTACGCTTGATTTGCGGCGACCAGCGGTCGTGGGTTGATATTGTTTAATCGGCATATTTAGATCTTCTCAAAAATGTCGACGCGAGTACCTTTTGGAACAGACACCAAAGCCTTTTTCCAATCCGACTGGCGGCTTGTGATCTGAGCAAAACGGTGCTCCTTACCGTGAACGCGAATAATGTTAACCTTAACCGGAGTTACTTTATACAGCTCACGGAAAGCCTGACCAACCGCAACACGGTTAGCGTTAACCGGAACCAAGAAGGCGTAAACACCGGCATCAGCCAAGTGAGCAGTCTTCTCAGTCACAAGTGGAGCCAGCAAGGTACGCGCCGTAGTAGCGGACACGAATTTACTGACAGCTTTAGGTTCAGCAACGGCCTTAGCAACCTTTTTGGTTACTGGCTTCTTGACCTTAGTTTCTACAGCCTTAACTGTAGAGTCGGCCGTGTCTACGACCTGAGCCTCAGTCTTCTTTTTAGTAATGCGTTTAAGAATACTCATACCCAGGGGTTAGGCGGCAAAGGTGTCAGCCATGACTTGAATGGCAGCCTGAGAAGCAATGACATTGCGATATTTGGCAACGTCACGCACATTCAAGCTATGAGCATAAATTGACTGGGTCTTGGGAACATTCTGCAAAGCGCGGCGCATAATAGTGTCTCCGGTCGTCAAAATAACCAGAGTATTTTTAGTAGCGCCTGGCAAAGACTGGCGCATCTTGGCAGCCAACTTAGTTTTGGCCTCTGGAATATCAAAGTTCTGAACGGCTATAAAAGCACCGTCCTTAACCTTGTCAGTCAATACCATAGCCAGGGCTGTCCGCTTGGCTTTCTTGTTCAGCTTAACGCTAAAGTTACGCTCTTTGCGTGGACCATGCGCTACACCACCACCCACCCAGATAGGTGAACGGCTGGAACCGTGACGAGCTCGACCTGTACCCTTTTGTTTCCATGGCTTCTTACCACCACCACGAACTTCACTTCGGTCCTTGGTATGTGCCAAAACCACGCGACTATTTGCCTCTTGAGCCAAAATGGCCTGATGGATGACGGACTCCTTGGGCTCAACAGCAAACAAGCTGTCGGTCACCGGCAAGGTGCCAACCTCTTGGCCGTCTAATGAATAGAGCTTTAGTTCTGCCATACATTGCCGTTAGTTGCTATAATCGTAACTTCACTACCGCGTGCACCCGGAATAGCTCCCTTTATACCAATGACATTCTTCTCGGTGTCTACGCTGACAACCTCAAGATTCTTGACCGTAACTCGGTCTGAACCCATGCGGCCTGCCATACGCATACCCTTAAATACACGCTGGACACCACCGGCACCAATGGAACCGGACTTGCGTACCTGGTCTTTATGACCGTGCGTGGTGGGGTGACCACGGAAACCATGGCGCTTTACAACACCCTGGAAACCCTTACCTTTACTGGTACCAATAGCGTCGACCTTATCGCCCACGGCAAAGGTAGACACTGTCAGCACCTGGCCGACTTCAGGAGTCTCGCTCTGGCTAAGACGCACTTGCGCCACGCGCTTGAACGCACCCTTGTCGCCGAACTGAGTCAATTGCGGTTTAGCTACCTTAGCCGAGGCGTCGGTACCGATCATCGCAACTTTGTTACCCTGTTGATCCTCACACACAGCGGCAATCACGCACGGCTCCACGGCTACCAAAGTAGCTGGAACCACACTGCCGTCTTCGCGGAAGACCTGGGTCATTTCAATTTTCTTACCGAGAAGGTATTTCATAGGCGTTGGAGGGCTCTTTAACGAAAAAACTATGGACCCTCGCTCCATCGGAGCTATGTTCCACAGCCTGAAAACACAACTTACGTAGGTTTCTTCAGGTTATTGATTTCTTTGTTAAAGCTTGCTCCTTTTAAGACACTCTGTGGCAAAGCGGCAGGAAGGTTTTCCAAAATGGATCTTTCTTTCTGGTTCGCTGCAGAGGTTGGGTGCAGCGGATCTGCATTATGGTCATGACCAGAGTCATGCTCACGATGCAGATCCGCTGCGGTTAACATTTACATTTTGATTTCGACGTCGACACCGGCGGGGAGATTCAAGCTCATGAGAGCATCAATCGTGCGTTCGGTGGGGTTCAGGATATCGATCAAGCGCTTGTGGATACGCATTTCGTATTGATCACGAGAGGTCTTGTCGATGAAAGTTGAACGATTGACTGTGTAGCGACGAATTTCTGTCGGCAATGGAATCGGACCAAGTACCTCGGCGCCGCTACGTTCCGTCGTCTTAATGATGGTGACGGTAGCAGCGTCAATGATCTTGTGATCATAGGCGCGAATCTTGATACGAATGCGCTGCTTGCTATCTTCAGTTTTTGTTTTTACGTCGCTCATAACCAAGGTACAATTTTTTCTGCTTTACTCAATGATTTTTACAACTACGCCAGCGCCTACTGTGCGGCCGCCTTCACGGAGAGCAAAGCGGGTCTTATCTTCAAGAGCCACTGGGCTCATGAGGGTAACGATACAGTTAACGGTGTCACCAGGCATTACCATCTCAGTACCAGCTGGCAATTCAATCTCGCCGGTTACGTCCGTGGTACGGATGTAGAACTGTGGCTTGTAACCTTTGAAGAATGGCTTGTGGCGACCACCCTCTTCTTTGGTCAAGGCGTACATCTCAGCCTCGAACTTGGTGTGAGGGGTAACCGAACCTGGCTTGGCCAAAACCTGACCACGCTCGACATCCTCTTTCTTAACACCGCGTAGGAGAACGCCGGCGTTATCACCAGCCATACCGGAATCCAACGACTTGTTGAACATTTCGATACCGGTGACCACCGTCTTGATGGTGTCCTTAAGGCCAACGATAGCAATTTCATCGTTGATCTTAACCTGACCGCGCTCAATACGGCCAGTAACTACGGTGCCACGACCTTCAATTGAGAACACGTCCTCAACTGGCATCAAGAATGGCTTTTCGATATCACGAACTGGATCTGGGATGTATTCGTCCAAAGTCTTCAAGAGATCAACAATCGGTTTGGCAGCGACGTCATCAGCCGGAGCATTCAAAGCAGCCGAGGCAGAACCACGGATAATTGGGGTGGTGTCACCTGGGTACTTGTACTTGGTCAACAGGTCGCGAACTTCCTGTTCAACCAGGTCAAGCAACTCTGGGTCGTCAACCAAATCAACTTTGTTCAAGAAAACTACAATGTGCTTAACACCAACCTGAGAGGCCAGCAAAATGTGCTCGCGGGTCTGAGGCATTGGACCGTCAGCAGCAGATACCACCAAAATTGCGCCGTCCATCTGGGCAGCGCCGGTAATCATGTTCTTGACGTAGTCGGCGTGTCCAGGACAGTCGACGTGCGCGTAATGGCGCTTGTCAGAAGAATATTCAACGTGCGCAGTGGCGATGGTAACGATCTTGGTTGCATCACGAACCGTACCGCCCTTGGCGATATCGGCGTAAGCCTTGGCCTTACCCATTCCGCGTGCTGCAGAAACAGCGGTAAGGGCAGCCGTAAGCGTGGTCTTACCATGGTCAACGTGGCCGATTGTGCCAACGTTAACATGTGGTTTCTCACGATTAAATTGCTCTGCCATACGTATGTCTAAGAGGCGCGTTCCTTAAAACCAAGGAACAGTCCGCTATTAATGACTTTTAGTTTCCTAAAGGTGGCAAGAGTGTAGCAAAACCCAAGAAATCATGCAAGTGCTGGGGGTGGAACATAAAAACGAGCCGTTTAGACTCGTTTTTGCCTTATTTTAGAGAGGTTCCATGTAAAATTGCTCTTCCCCTGGCTCAGATGGCTGAGACTTGCGGGTGATGGGTATAACCTTAGGTTCTTCGGCTGCTTCTCGATTAACCGCTTCAACAGCGGCTTCGATGCCGGCCATATCCACTTGCTCCTCTTCACCCTCCGCGTACGGATGGGTCGGCGACCCGTCCTCTACGCTTGCGCTCAAGGCCACCTTCTTTTTGCCATCTAACAACGCCTCATATTCATCCAGCGACAAAATTACTACCGGCTGCTTGCCCTCAGAATCCGTAATAATCAGGCGATCCCCCGTCCGCTGCGCAAAGCGTAACAACCTGTCGAGTTGGGAATTCTTCATACGCAAGCATCTTAAATCCCCTCTCCTGGGGAGTCAACACTTTAGGACTTCATTAGTAACAATTAATTATTAGACCAACCTGATCAGGAAATATTTTAAAAATTAATGTGAGGAGTTGCGACATTCAACAATTTTTTTCTTACGGAAATCGGTATTTGCTTTATTGCTAATTCATTGAACCAAACTCTATAATCAAACAAAGATTCGTAGCAGTTACCTGCGAGAATAATTACGGCGCTAATATGATTATACTCAGGTCTCTTAAAGAATGTATCGGGTACGTCTCGAATATTGAATATTGCATTAATAAATAAAGGCGGCTTTACGGTGTCGCCGTCGGCTACAACAACGATGTTAACTGATTGTTTATTAAATTTTTCCATGGCCCGCTTGTAACAACGCTCCAATTTCAACTCATCCGTGCCTATACACCCACCTTCCTTTGCAGTTTCATAATCTTCTGGTTTTACCGCTTTTACTTCAAAAAATATTCTCTCCCCTTCATCTATCGCAAAATCTATAGTTTTTCTACGCACCGATGGACATTCGTTCAAGATCTTTTGATGTTCATATCCAAGACGACTGTGAAGTATGTTGTAAAAACGTAATTCATGAATAGTCTCCCAATATCCTTCCAAGTCACTCAACAACCTCTTCTTGAAGTGCTGACTAAGTTTAATAGGGACATCCTCTAATAGCATGTCTTCAAGCGATGAATTCTTCAGTAAATATCCCACATGAATACTGTATAACACAATACACGGCTATTAGCAGCCGTGTATTTTTTCGTTTTTTATTTACTTCGTCCCGTTGCGATCTTTCATAATCGTCTCAGCTACGTTGCGAGGAACTTCTTGGTATTCACCAAATTCCATCGAGTAGCTAGCGCGACCCTGAGTCAAAGAGCGAACGTTGGTAGCGTAGCCGAACATTTCAGCCAGCGGCACCATGGCGCGTACGGTTTTAATGTTACCGCGATCGCCCATCTCTTGAATCTGACCACGGCGGCTGTTCAAGTCGCCCACCACCGTACCCATGAAGTCTTCTGGAGTGACAACTTCGACTTTCATGACTGGTTCAAGCAGAACTGGCTTGGCGTTCTTGACCGCATCTTGGAAAGCCATTGAACCCGCCATCTTAAAGGCGGCTTCGTTGGAGTCCACTTCGTGATACGAACCGTCGAAGACAGTGGCCTTGACGTTGATGAGCGGGAAACCTGCTAGGACTCCACGATCATTAGCTTCACGAGCACCCTTTTCAATTGGAGCAATGTATTCACGCGGCACCGAACCACCCTTGATCTCATCAAAGAACTGGAAGCCAGGCTTCTCGGCGTCCGTGTTTGGTTCAACACGAATCCAAGCGTGACCGTACTGACCACGACCACCAGACTGCTTAACGTACTTGCCTTCACCTTCAGCTGAACCACGAATAGCTTCGCGATAGCTGACCTGCGGCCGTCCCACAGTCACTTCAACGCCATACTCACGCTTCATTCTGTCCACCATGATTTCCAGGTGGAGCTCGCCCATACCCTGAATGATGGTCTGGTTGGTGTCGGAGTCAGTGTGTACGTGGAAGGTTGGGTCTTCTTCCATGAGCTTAGCCAAAGCCATGCCCATCTTTTCCTGATCGCCCTTAGTCTTAGGTTCAATCGCCTGAGAGATAACCGGATCAGCAAAAATAATATTCTCAAGCACCACTGGATGATCAACATCACACAGGGTTTGACCAGTAGCCGTACCCTTCAAACCTACAGCTGCAGCGATCTCTCCAGCAAAAACCTGATCCACTTCTTCACGTGAATTGGCATGCAAACGCACGATACGAGAAATGCGCTCCTTCTCACCGGTAGCCGTGTTGAGTACATACGTACCCGACTTCAAGGTACCGGAGTAAACGCGGAAAAAAGCCAACTTACCCACGAATGGATCAGCCGCAATCTTAAAGGCTAAAGCTGCGAAGGGAGCCTCGTCCTTAGCTTCACACACAATCTTTTCGTCTGGATTCTCAGGGTTAAAACCTTCTACAGGTGGGCGATCAAGTGGCGATGGCAAGTAGTCAACCACAGCGTCAAGCATCAGCTGTACACCTTTGTTCTTTAAAGCCGAACCACACAAGACCGGGAAGATCTTCATGGCCACGACACTCTTGCGCAGGGCCGCCTTGAGTTCAGGTACAGGGATGTCTTCACCTGCAAAGAATCGTTCCATCAATGTCTCGTCGTTGCCAACAATGGCCTCAACGAGCTTGGCACGATATTCCTCAACCCGGGTCTGCTCGGCTTCGGGAACATCAGTGATGTCAACATCCTTACCCAAATCGTCTTTGAAGATATGAGCTTTGCGATTCAAAACATCGATAATACCAACAAAATTAGCTTCAGTGCCGATAGGTAACTGAATCGGATGAGCGTTGGTGGTCAGGCGCTTATAGATGGAGTCAAGATCTTTATAGAAATCAGCTCCGGTGCGATCCAGTTTATTGATGAAGCATACGCGTGGAACTTTGTACTTGTCAGCTTGATGCCACACAGTTTCTGACTGTGGTTCTACACCAGCTACGCCATCAAAAACTGTTACACCACCATCGAGCACACGCAAAGAGCGCTCGACTTCAACCGTGAAGTCAACGTGGCCAGGGGTATCAATAATATTAATGCGGTGATCTTTCCAGAAACAAGTAGTCGCCGCAGCTGTAATCGTAATGCCACGCTCTTGCTCCTGCTCCATCCAGTCCATGGTAGCCTCACCCTCATGAACTTCACCAATCTTGTGCTTCTTACCGGTATAAAAAAGCACGCGCTCAGTGGTGGTGGTCTTACCAGCGTCAATGTGGGCAATGATACCTATGTTCCGAACGTGGTCTAGGGGGTAGTCGCGTTGCATATTTTGGGGAATTATCGAGCCAGGTGAGCAAAGGCACGGTTAGCTTCAGCCATACGTTGAACGTCAGCTCGCTTTTTGACGGCGTCACCTTCGTTCTTAGCAGCTAACATGAGCTCTTCAGCCAGCTTCTCACTCATGGGGCGGCCCTTCTTGCCGCGAGCAGCCACTAGCAACCAACGGTAAGCCAAGGCGTAGCGGCGATCACCGCGTACTGGCATGGGCACCTGGTAGTTAGCACCACCCACACGCTTTGACTTAACTTCAACCGTGGGAGTGATATTTTTCAAAGCCTCATCAAAAACATCGATGGGATTCTGCTTAGTTTCAGTCGCCACAATATCCATACACGCGTAGACCACCTTTTCGGCGACTGACTTCTTGCCGTCCTTCATGACGTAATTTACAAGTTTAGATACCAAAACGCTCCCGTACTTACTGTCAGGAGCGAGCTCGCGCTTAATAGCACTTTTACCACGCATATTATGTTAGTCGGACGGCGCTATTTGGAATATTTCGTTGTTGCGGGGCCCCGATTTTTCTTCAACGTATGGTTACATACGTCTCTTAAAAATCTTCCCCGCGCCTAGAACTATTCTCAAATATCCCCGTCCTCTGGTTATTTGGTGCCACCGTAACTTCCCACGTGGCCGTGGTACTCGGTGACTAATTATTTAGACAATTTATTTCTTAGCTGCCTTACCTGCCTTAGGCTTCTTGGTACCGTAAATGGAACGGCTGCGGTTACGGCCCTCAACACCGGTAGCGTCGTAACGACCACGCACAATGTGATAACGCACACCTGGCAAGTCTTTAACGCGACCGCCGCGGATCATCACGATGGAGTGCTCCTGAAGATTGTGGCCTTCGCCAGGTATATAAGCAGTCACTTCAGTACCGTTTGAAAGTCGGATACGGGCGATCTTACGCAAAGCCGAGTTAGGCTTCTTTGGTGTCATGGTAGTTACCTTGACGCAAACACCGCGCTTAAAAGGCGCGCCGTGTGCAAGTTTAGTTTGCTTGCGGTGCAAAGAGTCAAGTGTGTACTGCATAGCCGGCGACTTTGACTTCGCCTTGTTGCTAGTACGACCCTTGCGGATGAGTTGGTTAATGGTTGGCATAATTAAACAAGTGGCAGAATCCTAACATAAGCCTTGAATCAGGTCAATCTTATTTGCGGCTACGGGGCTAGAGCCCTATCCAAGCTCCCCAAACAAGACGCTCCGGTCATCCCGTCACAAGCTAAAATGGCAGGAACTTGGATAAATCCGAAGATATTGATATCGGTGAGTAAAGAGACAATGACTAGGCCCAGCAAAATCCGGGGGCCATAAACGTGTAACCAGATACCAAGCTTCTCGTAGCCAGAGCGGTACAAAACGGCGTCTATAACCTTAGAGCCATCAAGGGGAGGGACCGGGATAAGGTTGAAAAACAATAAAAGCAGGTTGGTGAATATAAGCAGGATCAAAAAAATCGGCAGGAGAGAACCCTGGGCAAAAGCTAGATCGGCTAGGTTGCGATAGGCCACAGCCGCCAAGGTGGCTAGCAACAAATTTGAAAACGGACCAGCCAACGCAATCGCCACTCCGTCCCAGGCTGGACTCTTTAAATTACGCGGGTCAAAAGGCACAGGTTTAGCCCAACCAAAACCTACAAACAACAACATGAGGGTCCCAACTGGATCCAAGTGAGCTAAAGGGTTCAGAGTTAAGCGACCCATGTTTTCAGCGGTGTCGTCGCCACGCCACTTCCCCACCAAAGCGTGAGCAAATTCGTGAATTGTTAGGGCTAAAATAATCGCCACCATCCAGGCTAGAGCAAATAAAGGAGCATTGAAAAGCAGTTGGATAAGCATAGGATAGAGACGGCCCTCAGGGTCGTCTGTGCGTCAGATTAGGTCGCAGTAATGTCTGCACCGATCGATTGCAGTTTACCGTATAAATCTTCATACCCGCGTTCCAGATGTTCAAAGCCGGTTAATCTAGACTCACCGTCAGCTACGAGCGCAGCAATTACACAAGCTAACCCAGCCCGGATATCCAGTAACCGAATATTGGCCGCCTTAAGCGGCGTCGACCCCTTAATAATGGCTGAGTGCTTGTGATTATGATCTCGGAAGCGACATTGTACTTCACCTAAACAAGTATCAAAGAGCACGATGTCAGCGCCCATCTCTCGCAAGGTGTCTGTATAGGCAAAACGTTCTTCGTACACGGTTTCATGCACCACCGACGTGCCCTCAGCCTGAGTGAGGGCTACCACAAGCGGCTGTTGCCAATCCGTCATAAAGCCCGGGTGTGTATCTGTCTCGATTTTCAATCCTTGATAGTTATTCCCGCCTTTAAATAAAATCCCGCCGTTCTTGACCTCGTAATCAGCACCCATGCGGCGCACGGCGTTCAAAAAGGTAATCATGTCGCGGTGCTTAGCGCCTTCACAAAAAATTTCTCCGCGGGTCGCGATCGCCATAGAACCAAACGAGGCCGCCTCCATACGATCCGGCATGATGACGTGACGACAACCGTGTAACTTTTCAACACCAGTAATTTCGATGTGACGTCCCGCCCCCATTTCGATGATCGCTCCCATCTTCTGGAGCAGCATGATGAGATCAACAATCTCTGGCTCGATAGCAGCATTTTTGAGAACAGTGCGACCCTGCGCCATGACTCCAGCGAGTAAAACCGTCTCAGTAGCGCCGACCGACGGATATGGAAGTTCGATGAGTGTCCCCTTTAAACGTCCAGCAACTGAGGCTCGGTAGCCGTCATGATCAACCTCAATCTTGGCGCCCATCTTTTCAAGCGCGTCGAGGTGGAAGTTCACTGGTCGTGGTCCGATCTTGTCACCTCCCAGAGTCGGAATATAAGCCTCCCCAGCCCGATGCAAAAGCGGGGCCATGGCCAAAATCGCTAAACGATTTTTGCGTGACAGCTGCATGGCCGAGGTGCTGGCAATCTCTGAAGTGCGCAGCGTAAGCGTGTGATCGGCCAGCTCAGCCTGAGCGCCGAGCATGGTCACGAGCTCACGGGCGATAGCTGATTCTTGTTGGAGTGGTAGATTAGCAAGCACGACTTCATCAGCCGTGAGCAATGAAGCAATAATCATCTTAGAGGCGGCATTCTTAGCGCCCGCAATTTTGATCGATCCCCGCAACGCCGTACCGCCTTTCACCACAAATGTCTCTGGCATAAGAACACATTAATTATCGCTTGTGTTTATACCTGAAATTCTAAAAGTTTACAAAAATTTGCGGCCCGCCACTTGCGCACAACCCCCGTCCGGGATCATGACACAAGCGGCAGGCCTAACGCTGAGCACGCGATCACAAGCCCAAGCGCGCGAAGTTACCTCCGAACAGCATGGGGACCAGGACGCGCTTGACCCGTTCGGCACGATATACGTCGTGATTCAGTGTCGTCCTGGCCTCGAGCGAGGACAACAGAGTGATCAGGCTGATGATCTGGTGCTCGACCGACGGCCTGACCTCGATGTCTTCAGCGCGAAAGCTAACACGATGGTAACGACCGAGTAGCTTCACCCGTTTGTAATCCGGATGGCTTTCTGGGTTTTGCCACTGTGTTCTGTCAGACAGGAACAATGGTGGTCTCCACAAACGCTCACGGACCAGAACCGCGAAGGTTTCGTTGTCATCGGGGGTTGCAACTCGCCAGTTGCCAGCCACCCCAATAGCCACGAGCACATGCATGATGCCCCGACGGTCAAGTGCCGTCCGACATTTAGAAACGTCAGACTTAGGATCGAGCTCCATCTCTTTCAAGACAGTTGCTTCGAGATCTTTAGGACGACTCTTGGTATGCACCAAGTATGTGACCTCACCATCCTTCACCACTCTACACTTTACCGGCTGTGAGCGTTGTTCCGAGTCCCAGGTGGCGTTCGCATGCTCCTTGCCGAAGGTGATTTGGACCTCGGGATGTACCTGACCACGATGGTCGCCGTCTTTATACACGGCATAATTGATTGTCAACACCACCTTACGACCAACCCACAGACGTGCAGAACACAGCTCGTTCAACCGAGTCATGTCTTGAGTCACGTAACCCCAGTCGTCCACGGCTCCGAGACGCTGGAATTTGGAAGCCAACGTCAAGGCCCGCAACGATTCTTCACGAATCAGGTCATGGTCATCACCCCAGCCGTCAGCGATGCTACAGACCTGAGAGAGCTCGTCGTCCATATGACCGTTCGGTCCCAGAAGGCCCAACTCACCACGTGACCAGTGAACAAGATTCTGGGCTCCGCCAGAAGTCACCTCGTCAATCGGATCGAGTACGGTGGCCAAATGGCGCAGATGATCCCGAATGATGGTCAAAATCCAGGCATGCGCGCGGCGCAGCGAGCCCTCGAACCGACGCGCGAACTCACCGGCCCCGATCAGGCCAAGAATCCGACTGGCGTCATCAGAAGGAAAACGCCTCCAGGCATCGTAGAAGCGTTCGCTCGGAGTGAAGTTAGGGCCAACGTCAGCACCAGCCGCCTCAACTACTTGGCGCATGAATTCACGCTCTTCCTCAAACGTACGTCGATAATCTGCCTGATCTGGCAGAAACAGCTTTTTCATTGGCTCCTCCGCCGTAAACGGCTTATTTAAGCTAGCAAAGACCTGATATTAAAGCAAACTAAAACCGACGAGCGCATCGTGACACCGGCCTTAATCCCTTATTGGGGCACTATCAGTCCTAACTGTGAGCGAGCCTTAGCCCATGCACAGGTTGTTCTGTAGCCTGGCCGCCGGATCCCCTTCTTTTAGCACTTTGCCTCAAGTGTTCGGCTTGCGTTAATTCGCAAGAACCCTCACGGGTCAATGGATCCTTTCACGATATGATTAGGTCAAATCACGAAGCGTCGTCGGTACTTTTAGAATAGCACAAAACCAAGAATTTAATTCTTAATTTTAAGTCAAAATTTTAGACTCCCTCACCAAAATGGAACTTGTCCGTCAATTTATCGTAAGCGAATAGTTCGTTGTCTGCAAAAAACCGCTTAATCTCATGACCGGCAGATTCAAGTGAATCAGAAGCATGAATAATATTCGAAGGTACGTTCATGGACAGGTCGGAACGAATGGTACCGGCGTCAGCAGCGCGCGGGTTGGTAGCACCCACAATCACTCGGACGACTTCGATGATATCGAAACCCTCAAGCACCAAAGCAATCACCGGCGTTTGCATCATGAACTTTTTCAAATCTCCAAAAAACGGCTTATCTTTCAAATGACCGTAATGCTCAGTCAAAGTGGCTTCATCCAAATGAGCCATTTTCATCCCAATAGTTTTCAAGCCTTTGCGTTCAAAACGCGTCACAATTTCGCCCACCAATTCACGCTGAACAGCGTCTGGCTTGATCAAAACTAGCGTTCTTTGAATATCGGCCATAAAAGCGAATTTAATTTCGCGAGTAGTATAGCAATTTAATGGTTTTTGTCAAAACTGCATGGTCTGTACTTCTGGTTCCTGACCCCAGGATCGAATACGAACGTTGCCGTATTTATCGGTCCTCAAAACTTCCGCGCCAGCTTGCAGCAGCCGATCTATGACAAACGTACTTGGGTGGTCGTAGTCATTCCCCTCCCCTACAGAAATAATCGCGATCTCCGGAGTCGTGCGATCCACAAACACTTGCGACGTCGATGTGTCACTACCATGGTGGCCAACTTTGAGAATATCGATATCGCCCACTCCCCACTCAGCCTCTTCATCGCTACCCGCGTCACCAGTAAGCAAGATCGATGTCTCGCCGTATTCAAGCAAGAAAACAATTGACCCGTCGTTGGGGTCATCAAGCACTGCGCCCGCATACGGGGCCGCTGGCCAAAGCGTCGTCAAACTTGCACCGTCGCCGAGCTCGATCACTTCACCAGCCGCAATAACGCGGCGACTAGCGCTAGCTAACCTCAAATACTCAGCAAACTCAGGCGTGTTATAGCTCTCTCCCCCGTCGATCATAGTATCGACTCGATATCGCTCGAGTACAGGTATCAGTCCGACTACGTGGTCAGCGTGCGGATGCGTGTTCACGACTATATCTATCGATCTGTCCCACCAAGGCATAACGGCCGATAAGCGCTCAAGCACAAGCTCATCAGGGCCGCCGTCTATAAGTATTTGCGTATCCGGAGCATCAATAAAAATACCCTCACCTTGGCCAACATCAAAAATCCAAACCTTAACACCCTGCTCAGAAAAAAGGCCGCTAAAAGCTAACAACATGACGGCGATGAGGCTAACGAGAAAGACGGTAAGGCGACAGTTCATACGTTTGGGGCAAGTCTACGAATTGGCAGATTTCAGGCGATCGCCTGAAATCTGCCATAACTCAAAATGGCAGGCTCACAATGGCAAATGGCAAAGCAGCCATGGCCTGAATGATTTCAAGCATGGCTGACAAGAACAACCATGCCGGCCCGGCCACGAACGCACCCACGGACTGGTTGAATCCACCGATCACGGTGGCGACAGCACCGGTTAACATCGCGTAAGGTACTAGTGGTAGCACGAGCAAATTAACAAACGGGCTGATGATCGAGATTTTCCCAAAACCAAAAATAATAATCGGCAAAGTCGCGAGCGTAGCTGCGATGGTCGCCGCAAATGATTCGCGCAGTCCGAGTATCTCAGGGATAAAGGCAAACTTGTCTGAGAAATACTTTGCCATTGTGACAAGTCCGATCGTCGACAGTACCGACAACTGGAATCCAACGTCGTCACGCAGCAATCTTGGCTCGTCGAACAACATGATGACGATCGTGAGCAGAATGATGTTGCGCGGGGTGGTCTTACGACCAAGCTGAGTCGCCGATAGAGCCAGGGCGCCCATAATTCCAGCTCGCATCACCGCCGCCTCCGCACCCGCGATCAAAACAAAGGCAGCGATACCAAAAAGCACGATCGGAAAAGCTCGCTGACGTTTAAAGCCCAGACTGATCAAGATTGCAAATAGAACAAAGGCCAAGATCGACACGTTGTAACCCGAGGCGGCCACGACGTGTGACGTTCCGGTTCTCAAAAATCGCTCCTTCCATTCGTCAGAAAAGTTATCGTCGCCCATTAAGAGACCCGCGAGCAAGGCCGATTGTGGCTCGCCAAAAGTCCGGTCGATCACGGCACGTGTTTGCTCGTGTAACCGATCAAGCACCACAAAGCGATCACTCTCCCCCGTCACGAACGGTACTTCGCGAACAAAGCAGGTGGCGTAAATGTTTTTCGTAGCCAGATAACGATCATAGGCAAAGCCCTCAAAGGGCTCTGGTGCATCGAGCTGGCACGAAAAATTTACGATATCTCCGGTCTGCACCTTGGGATAACCGGGGGCAAAAACCAACAAGTGTCCACTAACTAAAATTTTGTCGACGGTTAGGTCCTTGAGTATGAGCTTCTGACTTGTTACGTCGCCCTCATGATCGATAATCGTACCCGAAACCGTGCGCGCGGTACCTACTAAGCTGGTCACCGATTGGTAAGAAGGCGAGGAAAGCGATTTGATCAATCCGATCACATCGCTATCAGTAAACGTTTCGATCGGTTTAGTTAAGGAATATCTGCCTATACCGATTACCGTACCCATAATCAGCAAACCGATGAGTACAAATCGATCCCGCCACGGGGTTTTTCTCAAAAACACAAAAGCCAAATCGACTACCACAAGCGCACCCATCCAAATCGCCACCCCCACTAACCACGAACTCAAAGCGACCCCAGCTATGATTCCAACAAGCAAGCTTGCGAGCATCAAACTGGGAGTCGCTTTGGTGATCACAAATTAAATAACAAAGTTCACGAGCTTACCCTTCACTACAATTTCTTTCTTCACCTCACCAATTAAATGTTTCTGCACATTCTCGTCAGCTTTTGCGAGCTCGATGAGCTCGGCGTCGCTGATGTCAGCCGCCACGTTTAAACTGGCTCGCAGTTTGCCATTGACCTGGATCACAATCGTGATCTCATCATCGATCAACCACTTGGGATCGGGTGATGGCCAGGGCTGAAGATCCATAAAGGTGCCGATCGGTGCTTTAGTGGACCGTTCTGCCAGTTCGTTGGCAAGATGCGGAGCAAACGGCGATAAAATCGTCAAAAACATAGCAAAACTATCAGGCGACATCGACCCCGCTTCTTGCGCTACATTCACAAACTTCATGAGCTCAGACACAGCGGTGTTGAAGCGGAAACCATCGATGTCATCGCTGACCTTCTTGATAGTTTTGTGCAACGCCTTAGTAACCTCAGTCGACTCATCGCCGAGCTTTTCGGCCAGACGCTCGACCTTGTCCAGGAAACGACGGACCCCAATCAGACCGTTAGTCGACCACGGCACAGGTTCTTCAAATGGACCCATGAACAAAATATATGTTCGCAAAGTGTCAGCCCCAAACTCGGCTACAACTTCGTCAGGATTAACGACGTTGCCCTTAGACTTACTCATCTTGGTCCCGTCTTCAGCCATTATCAGACCATGGCTGTGACGACGAGCATACGGCTCGCTTGTGGGCACCACGCCTTGATCGAATAAAAACTTGTGCCAAAAACGCGAGTACAACAAGTGGAGGGTGGTGTGCTCCATGCCGCCGTTGTAGAGATCAACCGGTGTCCAGTACTTCAAAGCTGCTTTCGAGGCGAACTCCTTATCGTTTTTGGGATCGATATACCGCAAGAAATACCAACTTGATCCCGCCCAGTTGGGCATCGTATCCGTTTCACGCTTTGCGGGACCACCACAACTCGGACAAGTGGTGTTTACGAAGCTGTCGATAGCCGAGAGTGGCGACTCACCATTATCGGTCGGCTCATATTTCTCGACCGGTGGAAGCTCGACGGGCAACTGGTCATCGGGCACTGCAACCCAACCATCTTTCTCACAGTGCACCAACGGAATTGGCTCACCCCAATAACGCTGACGCGAGAACACCCAATCACGGAGGCGGTAATTTACTTTCTTCTGACCTTTTGATTTCTTGATCGCCTGGTCAACCTCAAGTAATGGTCGATCTTCGATTGGCAAACCAAACTTTTCGGCAAACGCGTGATCACGCTCGTCGTGCTGCGGCACAGCCATAACTGCGCCGGTGCCATACCCAGCTAGCACGTAGTCAGCAACCCAAACCGGCACGTCCTCTCCATTGTATGGATTCTTTACGTACGAACCAGTGAAGACACCGGTCTTTTCTTTCGAGTCATCCCCGCGTTCGATGTCAGTTTTCTTGGCGGTCTCGGCCAGATACTTCTGAACAGCCTTAACTTGATCTGAAGACGTAGAATCTGCGACCAGAGGGTGCTCCGGAGCTAGCACTACGTAGGTAACGCCGTCGATGGTGTCGGGACGAGTCGTAAAAACCTCAATCTCATCAAATTTGATCAGCGCGCCTTCGCTCCTACCAATCCAATCCTCCTGCTGCTTTTTGATCTTAGGCAAATAGTCGACCGTGTTCAGATCTTCGAGCAAACGATCGGCATATTTTGTAATCGCAATCATCCACTGCTCCTTATCGCGCTTCTCAACGGGGGTACCGCAACGCTCACAAGCTCCTCCGACAACCTCCTCGTTAGCGAGACCAATCTTGTCTTTCGGACACCAATTAATACTCGCCTTGGCTTTATACGCGAGTCCAGCCTTAAAGAACTGGTTAAACATCCACTGTGTCCAGCGGTAATACTTAGGATCGGTAGTGTCGACCTCGCGCGACCAATCAAAGCTAAAGCCGATGGCTTTCAGCTGGCGACGGAAAGTATCGATGTTTTGTTTAGTGACGATGCTTGGATGTACACCCGTTTTAATCGCATAAGCCTCAGCCGGTAGACCAAATGCGTCCCAGCCCATCGGGAACAAAACGTTCATGCCCTCCATGCGCTTCTTGCGCGCTACGATATCAAGCGCTGTGTACGATCGCGGATGGCCAACATGAAGCCCGGCCCCAGACGGGTATGGAAACTCTACCAAGACGTAATATTTCTTTTTCTTAGATCCATCTTTAGCCTTAAAAATTCTGGCATCTTCCCAACGCTGCTGCCACTTAGCATCGATCTTCTTATGATCGTAGGACATATTGACCTACAGAGTAAAGACAAAAGCTGAAAGAGTAAAGACAAAAGACCGCGGTCTTGCATTACACTAAGATTTGGACTAATCTTCACCGCACAGGAGGCGAGATGAATCTGTACTTGGCCCGTGTCCGAAGTGGGCTCCACTTCACCACCATCACCGTAGCCGCAGAGAATGAGGTAGGTGCCAGGGCAGCCGTGCTCAGGGCCTACAACGACAACGAATTATACGCAGCCTACAACGTCAAACACATCGGCACAGCCGCGCCCGACGTCAAGCAAGGCGTGCTGTCGCTTACCTAGCCGCGCCCGTCGCATCACTCCGTCACTGCACAAGCCCCCAACGGCTTCAGTCGACGGAGTGCTTTTCGTTTTAGACTAAAATTCCTTGAAAACTCTTCGTTGGAGCTTGAAGAACGTTACGTAAGCTTGAAGCCAG
>CALRHE010000009.1 GCA_943359345.1 Candidatus Uhrbacteria bacterium | reverse complement strand
AGCGATAATGATCGGCAGGGTGGCAAGGTGACCGAGTTCGTGATCACTGATCCAGACGTTATGGAACATCTGAACCTTGGGGTCGTAAGTGAGCAGCACCCAGCCAATACCACGCATAGCACCCATTGCCTTGAATTCGTTCATCCAGGTATCAATCGAACCCCATTGCTTAGCGAGGGCGTCGGCAAGCTCGCCTGAAGTTTGTCCGTCGCCACCCATAGCCTCGAAATACAGCTCATGCAGACGCATGCCGTTAAACTCAAAGCCAAAGCGACGTTTGAATTCAGATAAAGCTAAAGCGTTGGTCTCGGAGTCTTGTTTCAGCTCTTCGATTTTGCTCATGATAGCGTTCACATTTTTGACGTAGCCAGCGTAGAGCTTGAGGTGGACTTCGAGTTGTTTAGCAGACAGGCCATCGAGGTTCTCAAGTTTGAACTGTTGTTCGGTGTAGGGCATATAAATGGGGTTAAGGTAGTTGATGGGGTTGAGGGGTACAATACTTTAAAAAGCTTAACATGACCTGTGACTGAAATAAAGCAACCCTACGAGAGTCTGTTGGTCTGGCAAAGGGCTGATACTTTTGTAGTTTCTGCTTATAAAGCCACAAAGCTATTCCCGAGGGAAGAACTTTACGGCATCGTGAGCCAGCTCCGACGAGCGGCCTTATCGGTACCGTTGAATATCATTGAAGGACGAGCTCGCGCAGGTCCAAAGGAGTATCGAAGATTCTTGTATATATCACGTGGATCATTGACTGAGTGCGCATATTTACTTGATATTTCTTGTCGATTAGGGTATTTATCAACGGAAGATTTTCAAAATCTTGAAAGTCAGAGACAAGAGGTTTCTTATTTATTGCAGCGTTTGCTCGACAGTTTGCAATAGACCCCTTAACCCCTTTAACCCCCTCAACCCCTTTGTGCGAATTCTAGCAATCGAAACCAGCTGCGATGAAACAGCCATCGCCATCCTTACGGGGGAGGGCGATAATTTGAAATTAGAGAAATCCGTGGTGCGCTCTCAAATTGATCTGCACGAAACTTACGGTGGCGTTGTTCCAGAAGTGGCGGCGCGTGAGCATCTACAGCTCATGATGCCGCTTTTACATCGTGATGTAGCTCACAACGGAGAGGGGATCGATACTATAGCGGTGACTGCCGGTCCGGGGCTCGCCCCAGCCTTGCGAGTGGGTGTCGAGACTGCTAAGGCTTTGGCGTGGGCTTGGCAGAAACCGCTCGTACCCGTCTGCCACCTGGAGGGTCATATTTATGCCCCCTGGTTATCTGGGCAGGCACCAGAGTTTCCGGCTCTTGCCCTGGTTGTCTCTGGCGGTCACACCGAGCTCGTGCTCATGACAGACCACGGTAAGTTTGAGCGTTTGGGTGAGACGCTTGATGACGCGGCCGGCGAAGCCTTCGATAAAGTTGCTAAGATGCTCGGCCTGGGCTATCCTGGGGGACCAAAAGTTGCCCAGCTTGCCATTGATGGGGATGCTAAAGCCTTTGATTTTCCACGGGCCATGCTAGATAGTGATAATTTTGTGTTCAGTTTTGCTGGACTCAAAACGTCGGTACTTTATACTTTACGCAAGCATGAAGATCAGCTGAACGAATACAAGTTTAGGGCCGACATAGCCGCTTCGTTTCAAGAGGCGGTGGTCGATGTGCTGGTTCAGAAAACCATGAAGGCGGTTGAGAAGGTAAAGCCGGCTTCGGTCATCTTAGCAGGCGGAGTAGCTGCCAACGTGGCCCTCCGCGACCGCTTAAAACAGACCTGTGAGCAGATGGAGGTGCCGCTGTTTGTCCCTGAGTTTCAATACTCCATGGACAACGCGGCCATGATTGCCGTGGCCGGTTACTATCGAGCTTTGAATGGCCACACAGTCGAGCCCGCCGAACTTCAGGTCAATCCCAACCTGGATATCGTTTAAACCCCGAGGTTACGAGGGGTCTATCAAACGGTACGGCTAGGCTCGAAAGCCTCTGTCCATTTACCAGATCCCTTCCTTCGTATTCGCTCAGGACAAGCTCTAATGTCGGGATTGTAAAACTATGAACTACACAACTACATCAGCTGAACAAACTCAAAAAATTGCTGCTGATTTGGCTAAAACCCTGAAAGGCGGGGAGTTTATTAGTTTGATTGGTGATCTCGGGGCAGGTAAGACGACTTTTACCCGCGGTCTTGTTGAGGCTTTAGGCGGTACCGTCCGCGTAAAATCGCCCACGTTCACGGTGATGAATGAATACCCTGTAAATGCCGGCAACATTAAGCGAGTCGTCCATATCGACTTTTATCGCTTTACAGACCCAGCCGAGCTCGAGGCGCTATCTCTTGAGGATGAACGTAGGCCTGATACAATCATTTTAGCCGAATGGCCTGATGCGTTGCCGACAGTGACATGGAAGTCTGATATTGAAATTTACTTTAAGCATCTCGGTGATGACAAGCGAGAGATTTTGATCTAAATGTGTATGTCCATCAGTCCTGAAATGTCTTCGAGGCAATTTCCACTTAAGAAACTTACACGAGAAAATTTTGATAATAGTCGAGAACGATCTCGAGTTTTTTATTATGATCTCGTAGCTAAGATAACGGCTCAAGGGGGAGAGACATTGAGTTCAGTAAATGAACTTTTGCAATTACCAGCGTCGCAAGCGTTTATAGTTCGTCGTGACGATCCGATGAGGATTATGTCTGTATTATCAGGTGATGGCCGAGTGAATTTGACTCGAGACCCACGTTTAGGTGATAAGCCCTATGCAAACGCCATCGAGTGGCAGGCGGATCAACGACACGGAGGGCTTGAACAAGCATTCCTTGAAGGTCATGGTCAGTTTGAAGGCTTGGTGACGGTAGCTGGTTATAGGAAAACAGATGATTTAAGGGTTACCAAGCTATCTGAGTTAGCTAATAATTTAACGGATGTAGATCGAAGATTTAGCATTTCGGTTGAGGGCGAGTTGTCTACAGAAAACTTGGCATTTTTGATTACACGTATGCCGATTGATCGTTTTGATGTTGACGACATGACACCGAGCGAACTGGAAAGATTAGAAAATTGGCAGTCAGATTCTAAACAAGTTGAGTTTATATATAGAGCCTTCTTATTCCCAGAGCATTTGGAAGAACGATTAGCTGCTTAAAGCACGAAACCCGACAAGCCAAGGGCTTGTCGGGTACTAAGACGGTGTTTTGTTGTCGACCAGGTGTTGGCAGCTCAGGCAGTTGCAGGCACCGATGACGGCCCGCAGGCGGTCTGCGTCGATCGGCTCCTCGCAGGTATCGCATAGGCCATAGGTGCCAGCGTCGAGTTTGGCCAGGGCGCGTTGCAGATACCTTGCTGGTGCACCTTGCTTCAAGGCCAGGTGAGCCGGCGGAGATTCGAGGGCCGGCCACTCGACGGTGTAACGGTTGAGTCTGGCCGTTATCTCGGCTCGGATGCTCTCCAGATCGAGCATGACTAACTCCAAAAAGGGAGTTATTTATATCATTAAATTACAAAAATGTCAATATATTTGACCTTAATAAGGAAAACATTGAGTGTTATGCAAAACGCAACAGCGTAGTGCCAACAATAGCAGCCGTTTCAGCGCGGAGCACGAACTCGCCCAGGGTCACGATGTGAGCCTTGGCTGCGCGGGCTAGGGCGAGTTCGGGGTCGCTAAAACCGCCCTCGGGACCAATGAACAAGGCTACGCAGCTGGTTTTATGCAGTTTGGGGAGCCCGACGCCGCCAGTTTCATGAAAAAAGATACGAGAGCATTTTTCGGTGTAGGTCAGAGCCTCTTTGAGGCTTAATGGCTCGGTGATGTTAGGCAGAGTGGTACGACCAGACTGCTCGGCCGCTTCGCGGACAATGTCGTGCCAGCGTTTAGGGGTATCTTTTGGGCGTTTGATAACTCGATCAGTAAGAAGTGGGATGAATTTGACTACCCCGAGCTCGGTACATTTCTGGAGAGTCCACTCAAAGGTGTCACGTTTGGTCATGGCAGCACAGACCGTGATCGATGGGGTAATTGGTTTGGAAATTTTTGAGCCCGCGATTACACCCATGACGGCGGACTTGGTGATTTCAGAAATCTGGCCGTCGAGCTCTTCACCGTCGCCCACCATAAGACTGATCGGATCGCCGACCTTAAGGCGTAACACAGCGATAATTTGTTTGTGTAAGGCTCCAGCCGGGATACAGAAAGCTTTTGCCGATTTAGCAATCCATTCCTCAGGCACAAAAAACCGAGCTGTACGCATATGGAAAATGGGGTTGAAGGTGTTAATGGGGTTAAGGGGAATTATCGGAGTAGATAATTCCCTCAACAACCTCAACCCCGTTAACCCCTAAAACCCGATGATCTTTTTAACTTCCTCAGCCGAGGTTAATCCATCTACGGCTTTTAGTAAACCGTCTTGGGCCATGGTTACCATGCCCTGGGCTTTGGCGACATCGCGCATCTCGTATTCCGAAATACTGCCCTTCAAAATGGCTTGTTCGATGGTTTGATCTTTGATCAAAATTTCGTAGACACCTAAGCGGCCTTTGTAGCCACTCTGATTACACTTATCGCAGCCTTTGGGGCCCATGAATTTCACCACGGCCATGTCGACTTTGGCTTCGCCTGAAGATTCCGAGATACTTTCGAGTTGCGTCTTAACTTCGGCTAGAAGCTCTGGCTCGATGGTGACGGGTTGCTTACAGTCGCACAAGCGGCGGATCAAACGTTGACCCATGATGGCGTTAATGGCTGGAGCTAGGAGGTGAGGAGCGACACCCATGGACAAGAAGC
This sequence comes from Candidatus Uhrbacteria bacterium, assembly GCA_943359345.1. Classification (GTDB taxonomy): domain Bacteria; phylum Patescibacteriota; class Patescibacteriia; order UBA9934; family UBA9934; genus JAGORL01. The sequence goes on along the minus strand of CALRHE010000009.1, from coordinate 27,070 downwards.
GGGGAACAGCACCGGCGGCGTCGTTGGTGTGGATGGTCGATAAGAGTAAGTGACCGGTCAAGGCGGCCTGAATAGCAATCTCAGCCGTTTCAAGGTCGCGGATTTCTCCGACCATGACAATGTCTGGGTCTTGGCGCAGAATCGAACGCAGACCTTTGGCAAAAGTGTAATCCTTACTGTAATCGATCTGGCTTTGGTTCAAACCTTTTACTTTGTACTCAACCGGATCTTCGAGGGTAATTATTTTTACATCTTTGGTGTTGAGTTTACTCAAAATTGCGTAGAGCGTGGTGGTTTTACCGGAACCGGTTGGACCAGTGGTAATAATCATCCCGTTTGGTCTTTCAATTTCTCTGGTCAGGCGTTTGAGGGAGGCAGGGCGGAAGCCGAGCTTTTCAAATTCGAGCGCAATCGTGTCTGGATTCAGCAAACGCATGACCACTGACTCCCCATAGGTAGTTGGAATCGTGCTGATACGCACGTCGATTTGCTTACTTTTTTGGAAAATTGTAAAGCGACCATCTTGAGCTTGGTCAGTGACATTGATTTTTAAGCCAGCAATGAGCTTAACGCGGCTAATGATTTTAGCCCACTGATCACGGCCTAGGACCGCGACTTCTTGCAAAACACCATCAACTCGGAAGCGCACCACGATGCCTTTTTCCTCGGCCTCGATATGAATATCTGAAGACCCGAGTTTGAGCGAAGCGGCAATTACCACGGCCAGCACTTCAGTGACACTAGATCTTTTCATGACTTCAGCGATCGACGAAAAATCTGTCATTTGAGCAGCGTACTTTTCTAGTTCTGTCTCGGTGATTTGCACGCCCTTAACTATTTGCTTAATTTTAGGCAGAGCCGCGTACAATTTAAAGCCTTGGTTGTAACTTTCTTCTGAAAGTACGTACAATTTAGCGTTGGTCTTATTGCGTTCGCCAAGTTCAAACAACAGCTCTTTCACAGCTGGATCCTCTGGATTGACGGCACCTAAGCGGAGTTCTGGTCCGGTAAACAAGAAACACACCACCCGGAGTGCCTTGGCTTGCTCTTCTGGAACCAGGGCTAGGGCCTCTGGGCTGATAGGGAAGCCTTTGAGGTTGATGACTGGGATACCGATGCTGGCAGCCATTTTTTGGGACTCGGTTTCTTTTTCTTTGAGCTTAATTGAGCCCATTTTTTCGCTGAATTTTTGAGCTGTGTCAGCATCAGTTAGCTTGATGCGCGCCGATGCAGAAATAACCGACGCCGGCGCTAGGGCCTGAGGTGTCGGTTCTGATGCTGGTATTGGATCTGCTGTGACAGCAGGGCTAAGATTTTCAGCCTTCTCAGCTGCTCGCTTTTTAAGCAGGTCCTGGATTGAAGGAAGACTTGTGTTCATGGGGTAATTGTACTCTAGCGACTACTTGAGATGCTCAAACATACGTTGACCATGTACGACTACCCTGGGGGTGATGGTGGTTTTGTCCAAACGTTCAGCCAGGGCCGTCCAAGCGGAATAAGTGAAAGTAGTGGCAAAACCGGCAAAGGCCAGTGTGATGACTACGGCTATGAGCCCGGTTAAGGCTACTAGGCAGAGGTACACGGGGAACGATCCTGAGGCCAGGGCGGCCATAAAACCAAGCGTAGCCGTCACACCGAGCACAAGAATTGTGCCGTCATAAGCACTTGAGATTAAAAAGTTGACGGCAAACAATAGGAGTGACATCTCTAAAAAGATTACTGAGTGCCGGCGATATGCTCGCCAGGCGTATGTCAAGGATTCTGCAAGACCAAGGTCTTTCCTGGCTACACCAATTAAGGCCATGACTACAAGTACGTTTAACGTCAAAGCCAGGGATAGGATCGTGGCTGAGAAGATTAAGCCAAAGACCGCGTCGGTAACTATCTCTCCAATGTTGAGACCGCTGATGAGCCAGGTGCCTACAATCATGAGGTTGACGATCATGAGCTTGAGTAGCAGGTCCAGGCTCAGAAAACGGAAAACGCGCGGATGCATAAATTCCTGGCGGATCTGTGCAAAGCTCAGATGTGTTTTTCGCTTAAGGGCCAGGTGAGCTACGCGTAAAATCACTTGTTGGCAAGCGGCGACTACAAACGCGGCCAGGATAACCATCAGAATCAGCGTCAAGGTTATAAGGGTAATTTGGCCAGTGGTGGCAACAATTATTTGGTCTCGATAGGTTTCAAACAGGTGTAGGTTACCGAAAGTTTCACTAAAACGGCTGCTAGGGAATGAAGCAGCTAGTTTGGCGTGATTCAAAACATCGTTAACCACGGCACCCGTGCCAGCTAATCCGGCTACGGCTGCAATCGGCCACAACTCTCTATGTATCCAGGCCGTTTCTAAGGCATGCTTTAGAATGGGGCGATAGACAGGTACGTGTGCTTTCATAGTCCTCCAATTCCGAGCAAGTATACAACACTTCTGATCAAAGATTGAAGATTGAAAACTTAAGATTTAAACTTTAAAATCAAAAACTGAAGACATAACATCTTCAGTCTTTAGTCTTCAATTTTTGGTCTTTAATTGCTGGCTGGTTTGGGGGTTAACTTAGGGCTTGTGATTGCTGGACCAACGAGAGTAGTGAATTCTTCTTTTTCAATAGTTTCGTTTTTGAGGAGCGCGGTCACGACTAGATCCATCTTGGGACGATTGCTCTTGATAACAGCGGTAGCAGTTTCAAGGGCGTCGTGTAGGAGTTTAGCTATTTCAGAGTCGATTTTTTCAGCGATCTTTTCAGAGTAATCGCGGTTCTCATGGGCGTTACGGCCTAAGAACGGCATGTCATCACGTTGACCATAGGTGCGTGGTCCGAGTTCGTCACTCATGCCGTATTGTGTGACTAGGCTACGTGCAACTGCGGTGGCCTTTTGCAGGTCGTTACTGGCGCCCGTGGTAATTTCACCAAAGATTTCTCGCTCAGCCACATAACCACCTAGCATCATGGCCATATCATCCAAGAATTCCTGTCGGGCATGCATTTTACGATCTTCACCCGGGATACTCATGGTGTAACCGGCAGCACGGCCGCGTGAGATGATCGAGATTTTGTGAATATCATCACAGTGCGGGAGTAAATGACCAACAATGGCGTGACCAGCTTCATGATAAGCGGTCATGACACGTTCATCTTCACTGAGGACGTAACTCTTACGTTCAGGCCCTAGGATGACTTTTTCAATAGCGTCCAAGAGGTCGATTTGCTGGATGGTTTTTTTGTCACGTCGAGCTGCAAAAATAGCTGCTTCGTTAACAATGTTCATGAGATCTGCTCCAGACAGACCCACAGTCCGCTCAGCAATACGCCTAAGGTCTACGTCTTTAGCTACGGGTTTGTTAAGTGTGTGAGTGGTCAGAATTTCCTGGCGAGCTTTTAGGTCCGGCAAGTCTAGGAGGACGCGACGATCAAAACGACCTGGTCTTAACAAGGCCGGGTCAAGTACATCTGGTCGGTTGGTAGCGGCAATTACAATGACGCCCAAGTTTGGGTCAAAGCCGTCCATTTCGACCAGAATTTGGTTCAAGGTTTGTTCACGTTCATCATGACCTCCACCCATTCCAGTGCCGCGCTGGCGACCCACGGCATCAATTTCATCAATGAAAATAATGCAGGGTGCAGTCTTCTTGGCTTTCTGAAATAGATCTCGGACACGACTAGCGCCAACACCCACAAACATTTCCACGAATTCTGAACCAGAAATGTGGAAGAAAGGTACGTTAGCTTCTCCAGCCACGGCGCGAGCTATTAAGGTTTTACCGGTGCCAGGTGGGCCCATGAGCAAAACACCTTTTGGGATTTTAGCCCCTAGATCGACGAATTTTTTTGGTGTTTTCAAAAATTCGACTATTTCCGAGAGTTCCTCTTTGGCTTCTGGATTGCCAGCCACCTGGACAAAGGTGATGCGATTATTTTTGTTGTTGACCTCGCGGGCGTTGGATTGGCCAAAAGTCATGGCGCGCGAGCTTGCGCCCTGCATTTGACGGATAAACAACCACAGCACGATAGACAGACCCACTACAAACAGCAAGGTCGGCAGAAAACTACGAGCCAAGGTTACACCCAGGCTTGGTTCTTTGACCTCGACATTCAAGTTTAAGATTTTTTCAGCTGGAACGCCATAGTTAGTCAGCAGTTCTGACAGCGACTCCGTGGTTTCTTTTTTGACTATGAATTCAGTATTGTCAGCGGTATAGGCTGACAAAGTGTCTTCCTTGACCTCGATACGAGTTATTTGATCCTGATTGATTTTCCCCACCAGGGCTGTCACGCCAATGGTTTCAACGGCCGGTTTGTTGTTCACGCTGGCAGCCGAAAATACGGCTCCAATTACGAGCAGCGACAAGATCAGAATGAGAACATTTTTTAACAAGGGTTTCATGTGGTTACAGTTACTCAGCTTGAGCTTCTGGCATGGCCTCTTTGGCCTCGTCTTTATCTTCACGATCTTCACGGAGCGAGAGTCCGAGTCGGTGTTCGGCTGGCTCTATAGACACCACGCGGAACTTCAAGGTGTCACCGATTTTTGCGATTTTGTTAGCGTCCTCGACAGGTTTGTCAGATAGTTCAGAGATATGGGCCAGACCTTGGATATCTTGATCAAGTTCAATGAAGAAGCCAAAGGGATTGATTTTGACTACCTTGCCCTCAACCCAATCACCAATTTTATAACGTTTGGTTACGTTAACCCATGGGTCTTCCGATAGTTTCTTCATGGATAAGAAAATCTTGCTACCTTCAATGCCGATAATTTCTGCTCGGACGTTGTCAGTGACTTTCAGGGTGTCGCGAGGGTGATCAATGCGTTGCCAAGCAATCTCTGAAATGTGGACCAAACCTTCAAGCGGTACGCTAGTACCAGTAGGGTAGAATTTTACGAAGGCGCCAAAGTCAGCGACAGCGCTAACCTCACCGGCCACAATGTCGCCAACCTTGCATTGAGCGATAACGTTTTTTTGTTCATCTTCCCAAACGGCTTTTTCAGATACGATCAGTTTACCGTCATCTTCCATAACGTCGAGTACCTTGACGCGCACGTCCTGGCCCACAAAGCTTTTCAACTTTTCGAGAATTTTTTGCTTATCACCACCAGTGACACGGGGGTAGTGCTCAGGAGCTAGCTGAGACACTGGCAAGAAGCCCTGAACATGGCCGACGCGAACTATAAGACCGCCCTTGTTGGCGTCCAGGATTTTGACCGTAATTGGTTCGCCAGAGTTTGATAGTTCTGACAAATCCTTCCAGGCTCGCTTTTGTCCAGCGTGGCGGAACGATAATTCAACTTCGCCATTTTCGTTTTCAGCGTCCACAACGGTGGCTTCAACTTCTACGCCGTCCTCAAGGTTTTTGTAGATCTCGGATTCGTTGTAGAGCTCACGACCACGCACCACGCCAACCATGAGACCGTTGATATCAATTTTGATCTGGCGGCCCTTAGTCGACAAAACCTTGCCTTTGACTAGATCACCAACTTTTGGGATGTGAGTGAATGACTCGTTATCTAGGAGCAATTCAAGCTCGCTCTTCTTAACCTCTTCTACCATATCCATATATCCAGGCTGCGTCCCGCACCTAATTCCGTGAATTACTTCTCGGAATAGGTGTGGGAGGCTTCTTGGGACTAAGACTTAATAAGTGTCAGAAGAGTAGGGGATAAAGGGACTTTCGTCAAGCTTTTGACGAGGGTATAATTATTAAACTCGAGGCTTTTAAAAAAGCGATTTTAGGTATTTTCACCACCATATTGATTTATGGACTTCTCAGACAGGCAAATAAAGGTACTGAATGCCATGCAGACAGGGGTTTTACAGGCTATTCAGGATTCAGCTCGGAATACACAGATGGTATTGCGTCAGGAGATTCGCGATGGAGATCGTGATACTCGCGACCTGCTGATCCAAGAAATAAAAGCTTCAGAGAATCGATTTGAAATAAAGCTGGATCAACAAAAGGATGAAATTCTTGGCGCTGTAGGCGATATGCTGAGCGGTTCAATTGTTCCTCAGCTCGATGACCACGAAACTCGGCTTACAAAACTTGAAGTCAAAACCGTCTGACTATGTCCCATTCGCATGCCTACTTGCTGCAAGAGTTTAAAATTTCGATCGATAAACTCGTTCCATTGACGCCGCCGGAGATAATTGAGGAAGCTGAAAAAATTTATGCTGAATTATCGGTTAACCCTGCGGCTACAGAGAAGCAGATAAGTCAGGCCTTGATTTTGATTGGTCGTAAGGAATACCCTTATCGCAAGGCTTACGTTGAGCTGTGTGCTCAAGATGAGGAAAAACGTTTACAGGCAGAGATTTTACAGCGCCTCGAAGGTACGATTGCCGAGAAAGTGAAGAAGATGGTCGATAGCGGCGTGCATGTTATGGAGTACGTAGGCAGTAAGTTGTTCGAGCGTGACCTTCAGGCCACCGAGCGTTATCAGGTTGAACAAGCTATTTTGCTCGCTCACGACGTTTTGAATAAGCAGTGTGACGAGCGGGCCAAGGAACGCCAGCAGAGTTTTGAAGAACTTGTCGTTCGTTGGAAGACAGAGGAGGAGAGACTCCAACAAATGATCGATCAGCTGAAGGGAATGGCGGAGCGTGACATGACCTACGCGGATGAGATTCGTGGTAAGGCTGAACAGTTTGAGGAAGGCTGGTCGATTGTAGAGCGGGATCCCTTGGAAGAGGAGATCAAGCAAGAGATTGCCCACTGGACCACGGTGCTTGAAGAAGCCGACGAACAAGGGTAAACTAGGGCCGACTATGCAAATCACTTGGAACGGCCTAGGGAGTTTTACAATTATTTCAAAACCGGCTCAAACTGAGGTTACGTTGGTAACTAATCCGTTTACTAGTCCGGATTTAAAATTTAAGTCACTTGCGGCTTCGATTGTGGTCCAATCCCACGTGGGTAAGGACACAGGTAATCTGGGGGCGATTGCGGCTGAACACCCTGAAGCAGGCAAGCAGACTTTTTTGATTCCGCACGCCGGTGAGTATGAGGTACAAGGCGTGTTTGTGACCGGTATTCATGCGCCTAAGAAAGACGGCACAGCTCACGCTATTTATCGTTTTGATGCTGAAGGCATGCGGGTGGGATATCTGGGTGCCTTGGATCGGCAGCTAACCACCGCCGAGGTTGAAGCCTTGGGGCCGATTGATATTTTAATCGTTCCAGCTGGTGGTCAAGACGTATTCTCAGCCAGTCAGGCGGCCGAGGCCGTGGTTCAAGTTGAGCCCCGCTTGGTGATTGCTGCCTATGTAGGTGATGCTGGCTATGGCACGGTTGAGGCCCTCAAGCGTGAACTCGGCTGCCAAACCGAAGACACTAGTAAACTTAAAATAACCCGCGCTGGACTGCCGGAGGAAGACATGAAAATGATGGTGTTGTCTCATTAGCCTATGTCAGAAGAACGCCTAATTATTCCTAAAAGACCGCGACATCACCAGCAACGATTTATGATTGCGGTGGTTGGGTGTGGTTTGGTAGTAGCAGGCGTTTGGGCCTGGCAGATGAAGATTACTTTTGCCAAATACGCAGCTGAACGGGCTCTACACAAGCAGCAGATGGTTGCAGCAAATGACGACGGCCCAGTTGTTGACATCGACAACAACGCTACGTTGCTTAAAGCTAGGCTGGACGAATTTACAAGCTTACTTGAAGGGGTCGTGCTTGAAGAGATAGCTAAAGAACAGGTACTTGATGAAGTAAAGCAGGAATTAACCGCTACTCCCGAAGTTCCTACAAACTAATGTATGGCCAATAAACCCAACGACCAGTTGTCTGCCGAACTTCTCCCGGTGGGCATTGTTAAAGAGCAAAGCATCACCGAAGAAATGCGCCGAGCGTATTTGGATTACGCCATGAGCGTAATTGTGTCGCGGGCGTTGCCGGATATTCGTGACGGCATGAAACCGGTCCATCGCCGCATTCTTTACGCCATGTGGACGATTGGGCTGCGAGCCAATGCTCGTTTCCGTAAGTCCGCCAACGTGGTCGGAGAAGTGATGGCCAAGTACCACCCGCACGGCGACAGTGCAATTTACGAGTCCATGGTCCGCATGGCCCAGGATTTTTCGTACCGTTATCCGCTTGTGAATGGTCAGGGTAACTTTGGTTCCATGGACGGAGACGCGGCCGCTGCCATGCGTTATACAGAAGCTAAACTTTCCGGCATTGCTGAGGAGCTGCTGATCGACATTGAACGGGAGACGGTAAATTTCACTAAAAACTACGATGGCCAGCATGACGAACCCGTGGTTTTGCCAGCCAAACTCCCAAACCTGTTGGTCAATGGCATGCTTGGCATTGCGGTTGGAATGGCCACCAACATCCCTCCGCACAACGTTAAGGAGGTGTGTAACGGTATGCTAGCGCTTATCGACAATGCTGAAATTTCAATTGATGAGCTGATGCAGCACATTCCGGGGCCGGATTTTCCAACTGGGGGTATTGTGTACGGCGTTTCGGATTTGAAGGTTGCTTACAGCACTGGTCGCGGGGGAGTGGTGTGTCGAGCTCAGGCTGAAATTGTTGAAGGCAAGAAAGACAATCACCAGATTATTGTCACGGAAATTCCGTACATGGTGAACAAATCTTCGCTTTTGGAAAAAATCGCCGACCTGGTGCGCGAAAAGAAGCTGGACGGTATTCGCGATTTGCGTGATGAGTCTAACAAAGAAGGTGTCAGGATAGTGGTCGAGCTTAAGAAGGATGCCTACCCACGCAAGGTCTTGAACATGCTGTACCAGATGACGCCGCTCCAGACAGCTTTTCACTACAATGTTTTAGCCTTGATCGATGGTTTGCAGCCCCGTATTTTGAACCTTAAGCAAATGCTTGAGGAGCACTTGAAGCACCGCAAGGAAGTTGTCCGTCGCCGTACACAGTATGATTTGGATCGCATTAAGGACCGACTCCACATTTTGGAGGGTTTGCGCATCGCCCTTAAGAAGATCGATGAGGTAATCGCGGTCATCAAAAAGTCGAAAGACAAGGATGAAGCTCGTGAGAACCTGATGCAAAAGTTCAAGATGACCGAGCGTCAAACTGTGGCGATTCTTGAAATGCGTCTCCAGGCCTTGGCTAACCTGGAAGTTTTGAGAATCGAGCAGGAGTACAAGGAAAAGACAGCCATCATGGAAGAGCTTGAGGCTATCTTGAAGTCGGATAAAAAGATGCTGGCAGTGATTCGGGGTGAATTTGAGGCTTTGATTGAAAAGTATGGAGACGAACGTCGGACTAAGATTGTAAAATCTGGTGTGAAGGAGTTTTCCATGGAGGATTTGATTCCGGATGCTCAAGCCGTGGTCATGATGACTAAGGACGGTTACATTAAGCGCCTGGCGTCTGACGCTTTCGCACAACAACACCGTGGTGGTAAAGGTGTCATGGGCCTGACGACTAAAGAAGAGGATGCAGTTGAGGCTGTGTTTTCAACGACTACCCATCAGGACATGATGTTCTTCACCTCGCGTGGCCGGGTTTTCCGTTTGAAGGCGTATGAAATTCCTGAAGCCTCTCGTACTGCTAAAGGCCAGGCCATTGTTAACTTCCTAGAGCTCGGCCCAGGCGAGAAAGTGACCACCGTACTCTGTGGAGCCCAGAAGTCTGACGCGGCCAAGTTTATTCTGATGGTGACTGCCAGAGGCACGATCAAGAAAACCGATATTGAAGACTTTGAAAATGTTCGACGCTCTGGACTGATAGCCATCAAATTGAACGACGGCGATAGTCTTGAGTGGGTCAAAACAACTACTGGCAAAGACGACGTCATGTTGGTTTCAGCCAATGGCCAGTCGATTCGGTTTAACGAAGACGATGTCCGCGCTATGGGTCGGGTAGCCGCTGGTGTGCGTGGCATGAAGCTTAAAGGCGAAGACTACATTGTTGGCATGGAAGTGGTCACACAAGCGGAAGTCAAGGCTGCCCATCAAATGTTGATCATTATGGACAACGGCTATGGCAAACGGACTCCTGTCCATGAGTACGGCCTCCAGGGTCGCGGCGGTAGCGGCATCAAGACCGCCCAGATCACTGTCAAAACCGGCAAACTCGTGGCTGCCCACTTAGTCGCCTCCAAGGATGCTCGTGATCTTTTGGCTGTGTCTGTGGCTGGGCAGGTTATTCGTACCCCTGTCATCAATGTGTCTGAATTGGGCCGGGCCACGCAAGGCGTAAAAGTTATGCGTTTCAAGACGGCTGATGACAAAGTGGCCACCGCCACGTTGGTTACCAGCGAAACCAAGTCTGAAGGCTAAGTCGAGCAGGCTAAGCTTGACGGATGAGGCCGATTTAGCTAGGCTATGGCGGAAATAGTTAATAGTCTTCTAGTTGTCTAGTAATTTAGGGACTATCACGCTCGAATACTCGATTACTTTATTTTATGCCATTGCCATCATTCCGGAGCTCACGCTCTAAAGTTCGCCGCCGCCGCTCCCATCATGCTTTGAAGCAGATTGCGGTTGCTAAATGTGCCAAGTGCGAGGCCCCAACTTTGCCGCATCGCGCTTGTAAGGCCTGCGGTGCTTACGCTAATCGTTCGGTTAAGGCCACGGGTATGAAGGAGGTTGAAAAGTCCCTTGCGAAAAAAACTAAAAAGGCCAAAACGATTACTTCAAAAGTTGCTGTTTAGATATCAGAAACCTCATCTGTTGATTTACACAGATTAGTGACTCAGTGATAACAGATTAAACACAGATGTGAAAAACGAGCCTAGCAGCTCGTTTTTCATTTACGCTATCTGTGTGAAATCTGTAATTGTTCTTCACTAAATCTGTGTTAATAAAAATACGAAGTATTGATATAAAGTTAGGATATTGGTACTGTATTAGCGTATGTCTAACCGCCACCTAGCCAGAACTATGGCCATGCAAGCCCTGTATGAGTGGGATTTTCGTGGTGGCGAAGGCAAAGGGGTAGAAGACATTGTAAAATTTGTCCGATCAGAGTTTGCTCCGGAGTTTGATGACGGTGGTTATGTAGAACGGCAAGTCAAAAGTGTTATTGATAACCAAGAGACACTCGACGAGCTGCTAAACCGCTCCGCACCTAATTGGACGGTGGAGACCATGACCCTAATTGATCGTAACGTGTTGCGCTTAGGTGTTTACGAGCTCAAGTTTGACGAAACCATCCCTTCGATCGTGGCCATTAACGAGGCTATAGAGCTCGGTAAAACTTTTGGAGGTGACGCTTCGGGTAAGTTCGTTAACGGTGTACTCGGAGCTATTTATAAAGATATCGTTGAAGCTGGAGTCAAGAAGCCTATCGATATCGAGATGGAGAAAAAGAAAGCTGTGGAGGCTAAAGCCAAAACTGACAAGTAAACTTAACTATGCAGAAAAACATTGCCGAACTCGCCAGACTGTTAAATGTAAAATACAAGCCAGACGGTCACCTGGAGCAAGCCGTAGTGCATCGATCGTATCTGAACGAGCACCCCGATTTTCCCTTGGCCCATAACGAGCGTCTTGAGTTTCTTGGCGATGCTGTACTTGAGCTCGTTGTGACTGAGTATCTTTACGCCACTTACCCCAACCCAGAAGGTGAGCTGACTACCTGGCGGTCTGCGCTCGTTAACGGTGACAGCTTGTCTGAGCTAGCGCAGAAGTTAGGGGTTGAACCGTTCCTGTATTTGTCTCGCGGGGAGGAGAAGGACATTAACTCCAAAGCGCGTCATTATATTCTTGCCAACGCCATGGAGGCGATTATTGGGGCTATTTATCTTGATTTTGGTTGGGACAAGTCTAAAGAATTTATTACGGACCAAGTTTTATCCCAGCTTCAAGGTATTCTTGATAGTCGTTCTTACGCTGATCCCAAGAGTTTATTCCAAGAAGCGGCTCAGTCAAAAATGGCCACTACTCCGAGTTATAGAGTGCTGGAAGAAAGTGGCCCTGATCATAATAAGATTTTCAAAATTGGTGTTTACCTTGGCAAGGATTTAATTGCCGAAGGACAAGGGTCGAGTAAACAAGAAGCTCAGGTTGATGCAGCCAGACAGGCCCTGATAGTTAAGGCTTGGTAACAAAAAAACCCTCCGCGCGAAAGCGAGAGGGTTTTTTGGTGCGAGCTGAGGGACTCGAACCCCCGACCCTCTGGTTCGAAGCCAGATGCTCTATCCAACTGAGCTAAGCCCGCAAGAAAACAAGCTTATACTAAGTTAAATCTTGACCCAAGTCAATTAATCTGGCAGACTAACGACCATTATATGCACCGGTAGCTCAGCGGTAGAGCAGGAGACTCTTAATCTCTTGGCCGTGGGTTCGATCCCCACCCGGTGCACCAAAAGTCCCTCCTTAGTTCCGTATGAGCGCAGGGGGATTTTTGTTTGTTATACTTAGGTCAATATGACACCACTTCTGCTTGTTGGCATTGTGCTTATGGCCGTGCCGTTGCTACTCATGGTTGGGTTTGCGGCCTATATTTTTTGGGGTTTCATGAACGATGATAAAGACGCTCGTACGGTTTTGAACGTGGGGTTTGCGATTATGGGCCTCGGACTATTATTGATCCTAGGCCATGTGGCGGGAACGGTGATTGAGTTTACGCCCTAGGATTTAGTTATTACAAAATTAGATATTAGCAGTCATTAGTAGTTAGTTATTGGATTCGCTCCGGCAAACTCTAAGATCTATTCTCTAATAGCTGCTAATGACTAATTTTGTAATATCTGGATGGTTAGGCTACCATGCGTACCGTATGCGTTATTCCCAAGTGTTTTCCAAGTCTTCCAAATCTCATCCCGCTGACGCCGAATCGGTGAATGCTAAATTTTTGATTCAAGGTGGTTTTGTTCATCAAGAAATGGCCGGCGTGTACACCTGGCTGCCGCTTGGTTTGAAAGTTTTGCGTAAGGTCGAAAATATTATCCGGGAGGAGCTAAACAAGCTCGGTGCGCAGGAAATTTTAATGTCAGCCTTGCAGCCTAAGGAAAATTGGACGACAACCAATCGCTGGGACGCTGTCGACGTTTTGTTTAAGGTCCCAAGCCAGACAGGCAAGGAATATGCCCTCGGTCCGACGCATGAAGAGATCGTAACGCCGCTCGTAAAGAGCTTTCTATCGTCGTATAGAGAATTGCCACTGGCTGTGTATCAGGTCCAGTCTAAGTTTCGTGATGAGCTGAGGGCCAAGAGCGGTGTGATGCGCGGCCGTGAATTTGGCATGAAGGACTTGTACTCGTTTCACGCTACCCAAGAGGATCTCGAGGCTTATTACGAACAGGTCAAGCAAGCTTATGTCACCATTTTTTCGCGTTGTGGCATGGATGTTAAGGTGACTGAAGCCTCAGGTGGCTCTTTCACTAAGAAGTTCTCCCACGAATTCCAGATTATTACACCAGCTGGGGAAGATTTACTGATAGCTTGTCCAAAGTGTACTTTTGCCCAAAATACTGAAGTGGCTACTTTGAAGGCAGGGGAGCAGTGCTCGAAGTGTGGGGCTGAGCTGATCGAGACGAAAGGTGTAGAGGTAGGGAATATTTTTGACCTGGGGACCAGATTCTCTGAAGCCTTCGAAGTCACTTTTACAACTGAGTCGGGCGAGTCTAAACACGTTTTGATGGGTTGCTACGGTATCGGCACCACACGTCTCGTCGGTGCCATCGTGGAAGCTTCGCATGATGACAAAGGCATTATCTGGCCCAAGAACGTGGCACCGTTTACGGTTCATATCGTAGCGCTAGGATCGAAAGATGAAGCCATCCAAGCCACGACCGTTACGATTGCTGAGAAGCTTTACACAGACCTTCAAGCACAAGGTGTTGAGGTCTTGTTCGATGACCGCATGGGTATGTCAGCAGGGGAGAAGTTTGGTGACGCCGACTTGCTCGGCATGCCGGTACGTGTGGTGGTATCCGAGAAGTCACTTAAAAATAATGTTTTTGAAATTAAATTACGTAACAGCTCTGAGGCTACCTTCATCGATGTTGCTACAGCCGTCGATCAATTAACACAGATGGTGAAAAACTAACTACCGACCTAACCTTTAATTTTATATCAATACTTCGTATTTTTATTAACACAGATTTAGTGAAGAACAATTACAGATTTTACACAGATTGTGAATAAACGAAAAACGAGCTGCTAGGCTCGTTTTTCATATCTGTGTTTAATCTGTCATCACTGAGTCACTAATCTGTGTAAATCAACAGATGAGGTTTCAGTTAGTTAGACAGTAGTTTTGGGTTTCTTGAGGGCATCCTTCAGTGCTTTGCCAGCCTTGAATTTTGGGACGCGGACCTCAGGCACTTGAATACGCTCTGAAGGCTTGCGGGGATTCACTCCCATGCGTGCAGAACGGGTGCGAGCTGAGAAAGTACCAAAGCCAGCAATGGTGACCTCGTTACCGTCTACCAAAGCCTTGGTGACGATGTCCTCGAAGTACTCTACGAAGTCTTCTGCCTGCTTCTTAGGAATTTCCATGCGTTCGGCCAGGCGAAGCGCGAGTTCGGCTTTATTCATAGGGCTATAAGAAATAAGTCGTCAGAGCGACAAGCAGCTTATATGCGAACTTTAGCCAAGAACTGAAAATTTTGCAAGTGCTAATCTAGCGAGCGTATTCGATGACGCGAGTTTCGCGAATGATTGTGACCTTTACTTCACCCGGATAGGTGAGTTCGCTTTCGATTTTCTTGGCGACATCGCGGGCCAATTCGTACGCCTGCATATCGTTAATGGCAGTCGGTTCAACAAAAACACGCACTTCACGGCCAGCCTGGATAGCGTAAGCCTTCTCAACACCACCAAAGCTCATAGCTGCGGCTTCTAGATTTTGCAGGCGCTGGAGATACTCTTCAACTGAATTGCGGCGAGCCCCAGGACGAGCCCCAGAGATGGCATCAGCAGCCTTTACGATGACACCTTCAATTGTGCGTGGGCGATCTTCATGATGGGCAATTGACTGGTAGCACAACTCTTCTGGGAAACCGAACTTACGCATGATGTTGTACCCAATCTGGGGATGGGCACCTTGCATATCATGGTCAACGGCCTTTCCGATGTCATGGAACAAGCCGCCTTTCTTGAGTGGGAATGGATCCATACCAAGCTCCTCGCCGAGCATGCCAGCAATGCGGGCTACTTCCATGGAGTGCTGGAGCACGTTCTGGCCGTAGCTGGTGCGGTACTTCAAGCGGCCGAGAATCGAGGTGAGCTTAGGATCGATAGATGACACTGGAATGCCAAGCTCATACAGGGCATCTTCACCGGCTTTCTTCATGTCTTTGGCAAGATCGACTTTAGCTTCTTTAACAGCGTCTTCAATCTTAGCTGGCTGGATACGACCATCTTTCATGAGAATTTCCAAGGCACGTTTGGCGACTTGGCGGCGGACTGGTGAGAAGCCGCTGATAGTTATAGAACCCGGGGTGTCATCCACGATGAGCTCACAACCAGTCAAATGTTCGATGGCCTTAATGTTTCGCCCCTCGCGGCCAATAATCCGGCCCTTCATGTCTTCACTTGGAAGATCGACGTAGGTGATGGTGGCATCAACTACGTGGGAGCTGGCAAAACGTTGCACTACAAGTGACAAGATTTTATTGGCACGGACTTCAAGTTCTTCCTCAGACACCTGATCTAGCTTGCGAATACGGCTCATGAGCGCCTCTTGTTTTTCCTCTTCAACGCGTTGCATGATGAACTCCAAGGCCTGTTCGCGAGTCATACCGGCGACTTCTTGGATACGCTTATCGGCCTCGAGCTGTAGATCGTTCAATTTCTGTTGATCCTTCTCAAGGCGTTCACGTGCCTCCTCTAAACGATTTTTGCGATTTTCAAAATCGAGCAAAGTTTTATCTAAAACTTGTTCGCGTTCGGCTAGGCGATTCTGGGCGACTTTTAGATCTTGCTCCTTAGATTGAAGTTCATGTTTTCCGTCCTCAACCAGCTTCAACGCTTTTTCTTTGGCATCAACAATCAGGCGCTGTTCAGCGATTTTGGCTGACTCAATGGCTTGTTGTTCGTAGCGCTTGGCGTCCTCGCGGATTTGATGTTCTTTAGCTTTAGCATCATCAAGTAACTTTTGGGCCCGGGCTTCGGCAGTGTTAACGTTGGTTTTACCAATGATGATACGTGTGTACCAACCTCCTGCAGCACCTACCAGAAGACCTGTGGCAATAACCAACAGGAATGTGATGAACATAGATTTTAAAAAGAAAGGGGAATATCAACGTGTTTTGTGCTACACGGAGGGTAGCATGTCGTTTTGGGTTGAGTCAATCCAATTCTCCGGTGTTAAGGAGTGTAAAACATGGGCATTTTGAACTTGATATGGGCCAATTTTAGTGCGTCGGAGCGCAGACAAATAGCCGCCAGAGTTCAGGTTTTGACCCAGGTCACGCGCCAAAGCTCGAATATAAGTTCCCGATGAACACACGATCCGGGTAGAAATGCTAACGGGTAGGCGATAGTCTGCTTCAGCTTTCGATATCAGTTTAAACTCGTGAATAGTGACCGGACGGGGTTCAAGTTCGAGTTTGATACCTTGGCGGGCCAGTTCGTACATCTTTTTACCACCCTTTTTAATAGCCGAATGCATAGGTGGGACCTGGGCGATCTCGCCTGTGAGCTTTTTTATGGCCGTTTTGAGCTCATCTTTCGTCACAACGATGCGATGCCCCTCTTTTTTGCTCATGTCGACCACTTCTGACTCAGGATCAAGCGTCGGCGTCGTCTCTCCGAGCTTAATCTCAGCCTCGTACTCCTTGTCCATGCCTACGTACTTTTGCAAATGCTTGGTGGCGTCTCGCCCAACTGCCACAATCAAAAGCCCGGTCGCAAACGGGTCCAGCGTCCCGGCGTGACCAATCGTGCGCTCCCCGGTAATGCGTCGCAGCTTGTCGACGACGTCGTGGGAGGTGATGTCAGCGGGTTTATCGATGAGTAAAAATGGCATAAGGGGTTGAGGGTGTTGATGGGGTTTAGGCGGTAAGAAGTCTAGAATCGTGGATGTTTATTGGCAGAGTATGCTAATCTGGCACATATGTCGACCGCTTCGTCGGGTACATGTGGTAATTATGCCTTCATCGATAGCCAGAATTTGAACCTAGCGATCCGTGCTCAAGGTTGGTTTTTGAGCTTTCAGAGATTTCGAGATTGTTGAAATTTCGTATATTGGGATCGATGAGAGGGGATTGGGTTACCCTAAGACCCTGAACGAAGATGAAGGGTCTAGAATAAGGTAAGCCTCAATTGTCATCTAAACTCATGCCTGAACTTCCTGAGGTCGAAACTGTCCGACAACAACTTCATGACCGGATCGCCGGCAAGACGATTCGGGAGGTTGTGATTTTCAAAACTGGCCGAGAGACGCCGGTGGGTAAGAAATTTGTTCAGGCCATTGTTGGACGTCGTTTAGAGTCCGTCGAACGTCGAGCAAAGGTACTCGTATTTCGTTTTGAAGATGGGGGATCGATTCTTGGGCACTTAAAAATGACCGGAAAATTTGTGTTTGTACCCGTCGCACAACGTACGACGCCAGAGAAACATGACCGCATACTTTTTGTGTTCGACAAGCAGACTCAACTGATGTGGAGCGACGTTCGTATGTTTGGTTACCTCAAAGTTGTCACATCCGACGAGGCACAAGAGGCTTTGGCACACTACGGACCTGAGCCGCTTGAGGCGACGGCCGGAGAGCTCGCCGATTGTTTGCATCGCAAGTCAGTGCGATCGATCAAAGCAACTTTGCTCGATCAGACCGTGATCGCCGGCATTGGGAATATTTACGCCGATGAGTCATTGTTCCGCGCGGGTATCCGACCAACTCGAGCGACGAATAAGCTCTCAGGTGACGAGCGTTTGAAGCTCGCCAAGGAGATCAAGACAGTTCTCACCAAGTCGTTAGCGCAAAAGGGTACGAGCGCGAACGATTACGTGGATACTCAGGGTGAGAAAGGTGGTTTCCTGGCCTTCTTACGTGTTTATGGTCGTGGTGGTCAGCCGTGTAGGCAGTGCAGCCGACCCATTAAGAAAATTGTTGCGGCCCAGCGGGGAACACATTTTTGTGTAAATTGTCAGAAGTAGTTTTAAAACACAGCGAGACCGTCGGGGGACGGTCTCGAGAGAGAGGAAGGCGTGGCTAGGTCACTTGTCAGTCGCGATGCTGCCGGCGGCCTGCAAAACGATGGGGTCGGAGGTGCAGTTGAGATCGCCGTGATGATCAATCCCCAAGTAGTAGGGCTCGGGACAGGCCTTCTGCGAGGCGCTGCCTGACTTGGCTTCGGCCATGATTCTGGCAGTCGCGGGGTCGAGCGCGGGTGGTGCCGGGTCGTGACACATTCCGGTAGTTATCGCGAGCATGACCAGAATCCCGAATGCGCACAGGCGGACGCTTGCCTGAGGTGGCAATGCGGGCATGGGGATGGAGTCGGGGCGAACGGGGGGTCTGTGGGTTCTCAAGCGTAGCCTCCTATTGCGCAACCAAACGATTGCGTCGCGCCAGAGTTTAGCAGAAGTCACGAATATTTTCAAGTGCTACAATAGACGCATGTTACATTTGCACAATCGTCATATGCGGGGCACGCGGCTGGATGTAATCTTGGGTACAGCGCTTTTATTGTTCGTAATTTCACTGATGGTGATGCTGATTGGGCCCATACGCACGCTGGCTAAAGAGCGCGATGAAGTGCGTACAGCCCATGTTCGCAAGCTCATGACGAGTATTTTGCAGCTTGAATTGGTTGACCCCGAGGCTTATCAAAAGCTGGTTACGGCTGTGCAGGCGCAAGGCGACTTGCGTTACATAATAGGCAAGACTAGTTGCAATGGTTCACATGGACCGGAATGCAGCGACGCAATTACCGCTGATGAGTGTTTAGTCTTTGGAGAATATTTTCCGGACTTGATTTTGAAGTCACCGCCTGTGGATTCACTGCGTAATTATTCTTCAGACACAGTTACTGGTTACTATTTGCTGGCCACCAATGACGAGCTTGAAGTAGGTGCTTGTGGGGCGGTTCTAGAGCCGATTAGTCTTAGAAAACCACTTGATTAGTTGAATGGGCAAAAAAGCTTTACACAAAGCCTTTTTTCGTTTAAACTCGCAGCCATGAATATCTCAGAACTGGCCCGTCGTTTACGGGTCCCTACCGAAGAACTCCGTTCTAAGCTCCCTGAGCTTGGTTTTGATATTGGCTTGAAGGCTATCAAAGTTCCAGATAAGGACGTGGGTAAAATCCAGCACGCCTGGCAGGAATACAAGAAACGCCAATATCTACAAAAGAAAATGGAGGAGCAAAAGGCTCGGGCTGACCGTAAGGCTCAGGTAGCGGCTGGTGATGCTCCCCACGTCAAAATTCCTCCAACTGTTTCGGTACGTGATTTTGCTGCTTCACTTGACCTACCCGTGGCCAAGGTTATGCAGGAGCTGATGCGCAGCGGTATTTTAGCGTCTTTGAACGAACGCATCGATTTTGAAACTGCCACGATTATCGCGGAAGACCTGGGTTTCATTGCGGAGTTGGCTGACGAGAAGTCTGATGATATTGCTGAGGTTGCGGCTGATCGTTTAACTGAAATTAAGGCGGAAGGCGTAGCTAGTGGTGACACCTCTCCTCGGGCTCCAGTAATTGTGGTGATGGGCCATGTTGACCACGGTAAGACCTCGCTCTTAGACGTTATTCGTAAGACTAACGTGGTTGAAGGTGAAGCTGGTGGTATCACCCAACACATTGGGGCTTATCAGGTTGAGCATCGTCTGAAGGACGATGCGAAATCCCGAGGAGCCGAAGGCGATCGAGGGATCTCTCGCAAGCTCACGTTTATCGATACTCCAGGTCACGAAGCTTTTACGGTTATGCGTTCGCGTGGGGCTAAAGTTGCCGACATCGCTATTCTTGTAGTTGCTGCTGATGACGGCGTGCAGCCGCAGACCAAAGAAGCTATTAATATCATCAAGGCTGCCAAGCTTCCGTTTGTGGTTGCTATCAACAAGATCGACAAAGAAGGTGCTAACATCGAATTTGTAAAAACCAAGCTGGCCGAGTTGGAGCTTGTGCCTGAAGATTGGGGCGGTAATACCATTTGTGTTCCAATTTCCGCTAAGCAGAATACCAACATTGACGGTTTACTCGATGTGCTGTTGCTGGTGGCTGATCTTGAAAAAGACCACATCGTTGCTAACCCCAACCGTCCAGCTGTTGGTACCATCATTGAATCACGCGTTGATAAAGGTGAGGGGGCTGTGGCCACCATCCTGGTGCAAGCCGGCACGCTTAGGCTCCAGGACACCATTGGTGTTACGGGCGTAAATTACGGACGTGTTCGGGCTATGCGGGCTTTTGATGGCTCGACTATTAAAGAAGCCGGCCCGTCGACGCCGGTCAAGATTCTTGGTTTGAAGGCAGCTCCGTCGGTAGGCGATATCCTTGAAGTGGCTATTGATGTTTCGACACTCGAGCCCCTCCGTGCTCAGGCTTCGCGCCGCACTGGTGTTGAAGAGATTTCGACCCTGTCTACAGCCGCCAAGAAGGAAGAGGATACTCAAGGCGAAAAGGTTTTCCTGAACGTACTTGTCAAAGCCGACGTACTCGGTTCGCTCGAGGCGGTTATTGGCATGCTCCAAAAGATTAACAACCCAAACGTGGGCGTGCAGATTGTGGGCAAGGGTTTGGGTAACGTGACCGATGCTGACATCTTACGAGCTGAGGCTTCGAAAGCGGTGGTGCTAGCGTTTAATGTCAAGCCAGCTGGTGTGGCCGCACAAATGGCTCGAGATAAAGCCGTAGATTTGGAAGAGCATTCGGTAATTTACAAGCTGTTCGAAAGCGTTGTGGAGCGCTTGAAGAAACTCATTCCATCTGAAAAGGTTTACACCGAGCTTGGTGCTGGTGAGGTTTTGGCGGTTTTCAAAAAGACTGACAAGGGTATGATTATTGGTGCCAAGGTCAAGAAAGGCAAGTTTATTCCGGGCGCCACTTTGCGTGTCTTACGTGGCGAGCAGGTGGTGGGTGAAGGTAAGATTGAAGCTCTGCAAAGTGGTAAAACAACAATTAAAGATGTGTTGGCTGGCCAAGACTGCGGCTTGTCTTATCAAGGTAAAACCAAAATTGAAGTTGGTGATACACTCGAGGCTTATCATGAAGAGCTACAAGCTCGTACACTCGTGGTAGAAGGAACGAAATAATCTAATATGAATGAACTGACCACTGCAAATTTCGATGCTTTTGTTACCCAATCAACTAAACCCGTGCTGGTAGATTTTTGGGCTCCATGGTGTGGTCCGTGCAAGGTGATGGGACCGATTATAGATGAGCTAACCCACGAGTTGGCTGATGTCGAGTTTGCTAAAGTGAACTGTGATGATAGTTCCGAACTTGCCATGCGTTTTAATGTTTTATCGATCCCGACTTTTGTTGTCATCAAAGGGGGCAGCGAAGTTGGTCGATTTTCTGGGTCGATGTCTAAAGAGATGCTCAGAGAAAGACTTTTGAGTTTTATGAAGTAGACGGTAGATAGATATGTTGCACGAAGTTATCATTATCGGTTCGGGACCGGCGGGTTATACGGCCGCCATTTATGCTGCCAGGGCAGAACTCAAGCCGCTCATGTTTTCTGGCTTGCAGCCTGGGGGTCAGCTCATGCTGACTAGCGAGGTCGAAAATTGGCCAGGTGAGGCTGAGGGCGTTATGGGCCCAGATTTGATGGAGAAGCTCAAACGCCAAGCCGAGCGCTTTGCGACCGATATTCGCCAAGAAGAGATTGCTAAAGTTGATTTTTCAAAACGACCTTTCACTGTCGTCACAACGGCCGGGGAAGAACAACAGGCTAAGGCTGTTATCATCGCGACCGGTGCTTCTGCCAAGTGGTTGAATGTTCCAGGTGAAAAGGAATTACAAGGTAAGGGTGTGTCCGCTTGTGCTACCTGTGACGGGTTTTTCTTTCGTGGCAAAGAGGTGGTGGTGGTTGGCGGAGGAGACTCCGCTATGGAAGAGGCCACTTTTTTGACTCGCTTCGCCACCAAAGTCACCTTGATTCATCGCAGTGAGAGCTTCCGAGCTTCGAAAATCATGCTTGAACGTGCTCAGAAGAATCCAAAGATTAATTTCATCATGAACACGGTGGTTGAGCAGATTTTGGGGTCTGACAAGGTCTCTGGGGTGCGTTTGCGTAATATGACCACACAGGCAGTGACAGACCTGACTACTGACGGCGTGTTCGCGGCCATTGGTCACGTGCCGAATACGGGAATTTTTAAAGATTTCCTCAACCTCGATCAAAAGCAGTACATCATCACTCAGCCTGGGTCGACTAAGACCAACATTGAGGGTGTGTTTGCTGCTGGAGACGTGGCCGATCATTACTACCGCCAAGCGGTGACGGCCGCTGGTACGGGTTGTATGGCGGCTTTAGATGCTGAGCGCTGGTTAGCAAGTCAGGAGTAATTTTTATATAAAACATCGAACGGCGCAGCCCCCAGATGGAGAACTGCGCCGTGAGCGGTGGCCGATGAAGCTGAGGTGCGCCTAGGCCGTCGGCCTGGCTGCCTAGATAGCTACCGTTGTCGCTGATGCCGTGCGACCGGCCTCGCACAGATCACGGATGCGCTCGAACTGCTGACGTGGCATATCGGCTACGCTGGCCAGCCTCATGGCACGATCGTAGTAGTTGTTACGTAGCGACCGCTCATCTCGCCTACGGAGCGTGTCACCTGCGCTCACGAGCGCGTATGCCCGGATAAACACCGGCAGGCCTGTGTCTTTCGAGATCCGTTCACACAGGTCTCGGAAAGTTGTGGAACAGACCGTCCAGATCTGCCAGAGCGCCAGGAATTCACATGCCAGGTCAGGCAGCTTCTCCTGTTTGGCCGCCTTGTAGGCAGCCGTGGGATCTCCCGGGTGACCTTTCTGGATGGTTTCGAAGATGAGGTTGTAGTCGGGCACGTGACCTCCTTTGAGTGAGTGGGTTTTCCAAACCAGAATGGAGTGGAATTGATAATATAGCAATTAAATAGCCAAAAGTCAAATTAAAACAGCAACGGCGCAGCTTCAAGGTTGAAGCTGCGCCGTGAGGCGATAATCGGGCTACGCTCAGGACGTGTCGTTCGTGAACGACACGTCAGGCGGCCATGAGCGAACCGTGACTAGCAGTCAGCCGGTCCTGGGCGGTGCGTGAGAAGTAGCAGTTTGGGGCTTGGCTGCGGATCATCAGACTTTCGACCAAGGCCCGCGCTGCCGAGATATTTCCGTCAGCTACGAGCTTATCGCAGACATCGTGAGCCCAGTCTGGGGCTTCGAACCAGCCCTCCTCGATCGCTTGCTTAGCTCCGAGTATGAGCATGTCGAGGCCAGCGCTCATGAGCTTGAGCCGATCACGATCCCGCATCCGTGAGTGGTAGATATAGCTGCCCTCAGGAGTCGGAGCATAACCCTCGGCTTTGGTTAGGCTATAGATCGGGTTGATCAGCCTGATGGCCACGGGGAAGAATAGGTCCGGATCTTCAGACGGCTGGCAGGCTAGGGCCCGGTGATGGGCAGCCAAGGCTCGCCAGAAGAGGTGCAGGGTCACTTTGTCACAGATGGCCTCGTAGTCTTCAGTCAGACCGCTTTGATCCTGGCTCGGGTCTGTTAGGTAGGCCAGGAAGGCGAATAGGTCAGGGTCGGCGGGCGCTATGCCGATATCTGCGCTGAGCAGAGCGACATCTTTTTTGTTTGCGCGCTTAGCCTCAGCCGCGAATAGTAGTTGGCTCAGTTGGCGAGCACTCATGTGTGTCCTCAGTCGGCCGAAGCCGTGGTGGTGTGAAAACTAACGCCCGTAGTTTCGTTGAAAACGTTCTGGGCGTCAACTGAGTCTATACTTGTTTTCGAAGCTTAGCCACAAAAAACCCTTCAGCTTCATTGCTTGGCAAAAGCGTGATCGACTTATGAGCAGTTGCACGCGCATTTTTTAAGGGAATAGAGATCTCGATCGGCTGCATGAACGGAAATTCGGTCACAAGCCAGTCAATCATGAGCTCATTTTCCTCGGGGGCGAGCGTACAAGTCGAGTATACGAGTGTTCCATTTAGTTTCAAGCAGGCTACGGCTGAGCGTAAGAGGCGGCGTTGCAGCTTGGCATGGGCTACGATGTTTTTTTCAGACCAGTATTTGTAGGTTCGGGGTTCGTTTAGGTCGATCCGACCTTCGGCAGAACAGGGCACATCGGCTAGGATTTTATCAAAGGACTCGGGCAGTTCTTTATGGAGCTGTGTCGAATCGCCGTGACGAGCTTCGACGGACGTAGCTGCTTGCATCGACACTGTATGTAAAAGTTTTTGAAAACGAATATCGTTGTCTTCCATGGCTAGTATACGAGCTTGATCGTTTGTCAGGGCCGCGATCTCGCTCGTCTTACTTCCGGGTGCGGCGCACAGATCCAAAATAGACTCGCCGGGTTTTAGATCCATGAGCAAAGGGGGGATCATCGAAGCTAAACCTTGAAGATATATCTGCCCCGAGGTCGCGAGTTCGTGTTCGAGCAGCTCACGATCAGAACGGTTTTTGACTTTGAAGGCGTGGGGAATATCTTTGACGCGCTCAAAAGCCACACCCTCGTCACGGAGTTTGTTCATCACACTCTCATCAGTGGACTTGAGGGTGTTGACTCTGAAGGTTGGCAGCCGCTGGTGATCGAAAGCTTTTAGCATCATCGTCACAGCGCCTGGGCCAAAATCCTTAGTTAAACGCTGCAAAAGTGTTTGGGGTAGGGAATTATGCATAGACTGACTTTACGCTCCAAGTCCGATCGGGTATAGAATGGTGGCTACTAAGATTCAAGTTGGTTTATTTTAGTGCTTATGGCCCAAGCTTACAACAATTTTCTGTCCCAGCTGGAGCGTGCTATGTCAGTTAAGGATTTTGGGACTGAGCTTTATGGCTTATTGCGCTCTCCCATGAAGCAAATAGAACACCAACTTAATGTCACCATGGATGATGGTAGCAGCAGAACTTTTGAAGCTTATCGCATTCAGCACAACAACTGGCGCGGTCCGTATAAAGGCGGTATTCGTTTTCATCCTCAGGTCGATCTCGACGAAGTTAAAACCTTGGCAGCCTTAATGTCTTTCAAAACTGCGGTGGCTGGAATTCCGATGGGCGGTGGCAAGGGCGGTGTGACAGTTGATCCGAAAGCTTTGTCACAAGGAGAGCGTGAAAGACTCGACCGTGCTTGGGCCCAAGCCTTCAAGGCTGACATCGGTCCTACGGTTGATGTACCAGCACCAGATGTGAACACAGGCTCGTTCGACATGGATATTATCGCTGCCGAGTACGGTCATCCGGCGGTCGTGACGGGGAAGAGCGTTGAGCACGGTGGCTCGCTTGGTCGTGATACCGCGACCGCCATGGGAGGTTGGTATGTTTTACAGCAATTGAAAGATCGTTTGTTCCTAGACCCCGAGATGTTTACGGTGGTTATTCAGGGTTTTGGGAATGCGGGTGCAACTTTTGCAGATATTTGCGCTCGTCATGGCGTGAAGGTGGTGGGTACGTCGGATTCGAGCGGCGCTATATACAGTACTGACGGAATTGATATCGCAGCTCTTCACGCGCACAAGCAAGCTACTAAGTCAGTTAAAGATTTTCCTGGTGCTCGAAATATCTCAAATGCTGAGCTGCTCGAGCTTGAATGCGGAGTGTTAGTGCCAGCTGCGCTTGAAAGTCAGATCACGCTCGAAAACGCTGCTCGCGTAAACGCTAAAGTTATTCTTGAGCTAGCCAATGGACCAACCACGGTTGAGGCTGACGACATTTTGTTTGGTAAGGGCATTCAAGTAATTCCCGACATTCTAGCCAACTCCGGTGGGGTGACGGTTAGCTACTTTGAGTGGGATCAAAATATGAAAGGGGAGCAATGGTCAGCCGAGCAGGTTGATGTGATGCTTAAAGATCACATGGAAAAGGCGGCTGAGGAAGTCTGGAAACGGGCCCATGAGAACACGGTAGATATGCGCCGCGGTGCTTTCATTTTGGCGCTCGAGCGACTTCAGCAAGCTAAGCCTTAGTGTTGAGCTTTAGTTTCAAGCTTCAAAAGACGATGCTCACGATCATCTAGTTGGGGGTGAATGCCGTTGTTAACGATGTCGGTGACACCATCAAGGATCTCAGTCTTGAGTTCAGTCATTTCTTTCTTAAGACGAGTTTCCGAAGCCCCGATTTCTTGGCGCATAAAATCGCGCATTTCACGGCCGAAGTTGGTAAATGCCTGTGTCAATACCTCAATGGTGATTGTTTTGGTAGCTCGCTTCATAATTAAGCTTATTATACATGACTTAAAATAAATACAAACCCCGCCAAATCAATGGGGAGTTTGTATTTGTGTCTAAATTTATTCCATCATCTCAGAGTTCTGTTGTCAATAGAACTTAATTTATAAGGCGCAATCACCATAATAATCTTGCGTTACGATTGCGTCTACGGTTCCAGTAATCTCGGCATAACAGTTGTGTGCGGCCTTGAATCCTTTACCTGTGTTTAGGTCTATGCAGGCTTTAAACATGTGGATTTGCCCTCCTATGATTTCTTGCTTACCCGAATATAGTCTCACGACATCATCACGTCGATCTCCGTTAAGATCAGTAAATTCAGTAATCTTTAGCGATTCACCATCGTTCATAGATGTTCCATCTTCGTAGTCTAATTGTGTAAACATCATGTCCCAATCCGATTCTTTATAGGTATTGGAATGATATAGGGTTTTTAAGTAAGTTGGGCTACAAGGTGATGGGGTAGACGGATCCAGGGGGACAGCTTTAGATGTTTGTAAATTAAAAACTAACACGTTACTGATTATGAGTACTGGGAGTGCAAAAAGTAGTATTTTTTTCATATGTAAACAGATTAAGATTATTTCACTAGAAACGCAAATATTTGGATTAGATATGTATGCCTATTTAAGAAACTTTACTCTTTACTCTTTTCTCTTTACTCTGTAGGTCAATATGTCCTACGATCATAAGAAGATCGATGCTAAGTGGCAGCAGCGTTGGGAAGATGCCAGAATTTTTGAGGCTAAAGATGGATCTAAGAAAAAGAAATATTACGTCTTGGTAGAGTTTCCATACCCGTCTGGGGCCGGGCTTCATGTTGGCCATCC
>CALRHE010000008.1 GCA_943359345.1 Candidatus Uhrbacteria bacterium | reverse complement strand
CTGACGTTAGGAAGGGTCTAGTAAATGATGTTATGGTGAGCTATCGACGAATCGTCTGATAGGCCCCTCCTACCGTCGGGGTCTAGCCACTAAAACTGTTTCAGGAATCTCAGATCGTTCTTATACATCATACGAATATCGTCCAACTTCAAACCACCGCGCATCATGGCCGTACGCTCGACTCCCCAACCGAAGGCAAAGCCGGTGTACTTTTTGGGATCCAAACCGCCGGCCTTTAAGACATTAGTATGGACCATGCCGGCACCACCGAGCTCAAGCCATCCAGCCTTACACAATTTGCATTTAGTGCCCTGAACAGAACCCTCGCCGTTACAGACGGTGCAAGAAATATCCAGCTCAAAACTTGGCTCAGTAAATCTAAAATGATAGGGGCGCAATCGAGTTTTAGTATTGGGACCAAAGAAGTTCTTCACGAAGTGATCGATGACGCCTTTTAGATCAGTGATCGTGACGTTTCCATCAATCATCAAGCCTTCGATCTGGTGGAATACCGGCAAGTGTCGAGCGGAAATTTGACGACGATAACATTTACTGATGTTAATCATTCTGATCGGCAACGCGCCTTTCTTCATTTCTCGGACCTGGGCGTTACTTGTATGTGGAGTCAAAACAACTTTGCCAAGCTCGCCGGTTTGTACATCTTTTCCATCCGGATCGGCAACGAAGAAAGTTTCCCAGTCATCGCGCGCTGGATGCTCCTTGGGCATATTCAGCGCCTCGAAAGCATAGTAATCCCAGTCAACCTCTGGATGGCGTTGACGATTAAAACCAAGCTTAGCAAAAATTTCGGTGAGGTCGGCAATAGCTTGAGTTGTGAGATGCGTGTGTCCGACGCTCGGACGGTTGCCGGGCAAGGTCATGTCGATCCAAGCTCGTTCGGCATTGGCGCCGGCCACGGTCGACTCGATGCGAGCTTGAGCGGCGATAAATGCACCCTCGATAGCGGCCTTAACTTCATTCGCAGTTTGACCAGCCAAACGCTTCTCGTCATTCGAAAGACTAGCCAGCTGCGGCATAATCTCGGACAAACGACCCTTGCGTCCAAGATAGGCCACGCGTGCTGCCTCAAGGTCGTTCGTGTCTTTTGCAGCAGTGAAGGCGCTGAGCGCTTCGGCTTGCAATTGTTTCAATTGGTCGAGCATAGCTAGAACAAATTCACGATGTCCCGATAAGTCACAAACACCACCAGCAAAATCAAAAGCGCGAAACCGGAGGCATGGACAGCTTGTTCGAAGCCTTGACTCACGGGCTTGCGGCGTACGGCCTCTATAGCTAAGAACAAAATCCGACCACCATCTAGAGCCGGGAATGGTAAGGCGTTCAAAACGGCTAGGTTTACTGACAGCATAGCAGCGAATTGGACTAAATGACTCAAACCTAGGTCGGCTACCTGTCCGGTGAGCACCGCGATACCCACAGGACCAGACAGTTGAGCAGCGACATCAGAGTCCTTAGTAAAGACTCCGGCGATGAGTTTACCGAAGGCCTCAACAATTTGGATCGTCATACCAGTGGTAGTGGTAACGCCCTTCACTGGCGCGAAATACCACGGATAACGAACTTTGCCAGTTTCGACCAAGGCCAAGCCCACGCCTTCACGACCAATGTCCTCAATAAAAGTTGGGGCCAACTTCAGCGTTTGCTCTTCCCCACCACGTTCAATTTTAATTTCGATCGGTGATCCGTCAACGTTGGGTTTCAGAGCCTCGCGAGCTACTTCGCCGTCAGCAAAGTTTTCACCGTCGATTGAAAGCACCTGATCACCGTTCAGTACCCCCGCCTGTTCAGCTGGCGAGCCCGGTAAGACTTGCACCACATGAATGGCCTCATTAGTAACGATCGCGCGGGCATCGATACCACCCTCCACGATCGCGGGTAATCCAAACCCAAAACCAATTGAGAAGAGTACAGCTGCAACAACTAGGTTCATGAACACGCCGCCAAACAGAACCACAAAACGGGCCAAAAAACTTTTAGTCGCAAAGCTGCCGGCAGCTAAACGGTTGTCGCCGTTTTCACCTTGAATACGTACAAAACCTCCAATCGGAATCAGGTTGATCGACCAAAGAGTGCCTTTACGGCTGGTCCAAGAAAACAAACGTGGCGGAAAACCGATACCAAACTCCTCCACAATCATGCCGGCCTTACGAGCAGCCGCGAAGTGTCCCCACTCATGAGCCAGAACCAAAATTGACAAAAGCGCTAGAAAAAGCAGAATGGTACCAATCATACCGAGACATTGTAGACCATCTCTATACTAAATGTAAGTCATCCCTACTCGATATTTATAATCTTAGCTGCCTCTGATAGCCTGGCCTGCATAGTCTCGTCATCAATTGCCTCTAGGTTTAAGCGTAGCAAAGGCTCGGTGTTCGAACACCGCACGTTAAACCAGAAGTCTGGATAAGTTATGGATAAACCATCAAGTTCAGAGTGCTGACCGTCAGCAAAGTGTTGCTTGAGTCGACTTAACGCTCCGGATTTATCTTCAAGCTTGAAATTCATCTCACCTGAATATGAATACTTGCGTAGGCCAGCGGCGATCTCAGACAGTTTTTTACCAGAGCGGGCAACCTCAGCAAGAATTAACAACATAGTGGCTACCGGCGCTTCGTAAACACCACTAGGCATACTCATATAAAAGTGCCCGGTCAATTCTCCCGAAAACACGGCCCCAGCTTTGATCATGGCCTCTTTAATCAAGGCGTGACCTACCCTAGTCACCATCGGTACACCCCCGCCCTCACGGATCATATCTTCAGTGATTTTGCCTGGACGAATATCATAACCAATAGTGGCCCCTGGGAAACGTCGTAACATGGCTCGGGCTACAAGCCCGCTAATAATCGCTGGTTCGACCACCCGTCCGGTGTCGTCAATGAAAAATATCCGATCACCATCGCCGTCAGTCGCAATACCAACGTCAGCACCAAGTTCAAGGACTGCTTTACTAATAGCTTGATTATTTTCAGGCTTATGCGGATCGGCCTCATGATTCGGAAAAGTGCCGTCAAAATCCCAGTACAGACGGGTGACCTCAAAAGCATAATGCTTAAACAGCACATCCAGATACTGAGCTCCCATGGCGTTAGCTGAGTCGGCTACTAGCTTAAACTTAGGCAAATCTTTTACTTGTGAAAACTCAATCTCAGCTGCAACTTGCTTATCAGCAATCCCCTCAACAACCTCAACCCCATTAACCCCCTCCCCTTCGAAATCCTCCTTCTCCATAATGTCGGCGATCGTTTGAATACCCGTCTCACCGCTAATCGCCACCGAGCGGGCACGAACAACTTTAAAACCGTTATAAGCCGCTGGATTATGCGAGGCCGAAATTTGAATACCGCCATCAGCATCAACGTGACTAACGCCGAAATAGAACCCAGGCGTCGACAATAGGCCCATGCGAATAACACGAGCTCCTTGAGCCACAAGGCCCTTCACGACCTCCGCTTCATAAGGAATCGAGCTTGGTCGCATGTCGTAACCGACCGCAATCGTAGGGGCCTTGCCACCGAGCTCACGACGAATAAAGGTCGCAAAGGCCCGACCAAGGTGGTAAGCAAATTCCGGTGTAATCTCTGTATCCACCAATCCGCGGATATCGTAAGTTCTAAAAATGTGGCGAGGAATCGTCATAGCTTAGCCAAAATACTCAATTATCACTTTGACATCTCAAAGTATAGAACGTACGCTTAGCTTAGCAAAGATTGTAACCTCTGTCTTATGGCCACAATAATTGGCTTGGTCCTGCTCGGTATCGCTGCTCTGATCCTTATCTGGGTCATCGGTATTTACAACATGTTAATCCGCGGCCGCACACGCGTTGAAGAAGGCTGGTCAGATATTGAAGTTCAGCTCAACCGACGTTACGATCTTATCCCCAATTTAATTAACACCGTCAAGGGTTACGCCCAGCACGAGGAAGGCGTCTTTACTAAGGTTACTGAAGCGCGCACCGCTGCTATGTCGGCAGCCACGCCCCATGACCACGCCCTGGCAGAAAATCAGTTGTCACAAACTCTGAAATCATTATTTGCAGTGGCTGAAGCTTATCCCGACCTAAAGGCCTCAACTAACTTTGCTCACCTACAAACCGAGTTGGTTGATGCTGAGGACAAAATTCAAGCTTCACGCCGTTTTTACAACGGTCTAGTACGCAAATTCAATATCGCTGTTCAGACCTTTCCAACCAATCTTATGGCTGGCCTGCTAGGGTTCAAAATCTTCGATTTCTACGACGCTCCTGAAGTAGCCAACGCCGTGCCGCAGGTGCAGTTCTAGAGAGCTGTCTGGCGATAGTGATGTTCCTGTTCTATGTACGATCAAATTGCCGCCAATAAACGCAAAACTTGGTTCCTGATCATTCTAGTCGCAGGCCTGATTATCGGTTTGTCGGCGCTTTACAGTTACATTCAAGGTATTGACCCGGCGAGCATGATCATCGTTGGTACCATCATTGCCAGCGTGCACGCGCTCATTAGTTACTTCTTGGCAGATAAAGTTGCTTTAGCTTCGAGTGGGGCCAAAGCTATCAAAAAACAAGACTCCCCTGAGTTGTGGAGACTGGTGGAAAACCTGTGCATCGCGAGCGGCCAACCTGTGCCTGCGATTTATATTATCCAAGATGAGAGCCCAAACGCCTTTGCTACGGGCCGTGACCCTGAACATGCTTCAATCGCTTTCACGACCGGCATCCTCAACATTCTCGACAAACAAGAACTTGAAGGCGTGATTGCGCACGAACTGTCACACGTCAAAAATTACGATATCCGCGTCATGACTATTGTGGTCGTGCTCGTGGGCGCTATCATGTTGTTGGCTGACATCATGCTGCACACTATGCACTTTGGCCGCCGTGATGAACGTGGGAACTCTGCTGCAATCCTAGCTATCGTTGGCCTTGTGCTCGCAATCTTATCCCCGCTGTTCGCGCAGCTACTCAAGCTCGCTATTTCGCGTAACCGTGAATATCTCGCCGACGCCTCCGGTGCCCTCCTCACGCGTTATCCTGAAGGTCTGGCCCAGGCCCTAGAAAAAATTTCGCTCGCGGCCAGACCTATGCAAAAGGCTAACCACGCTACCTCTCACCTGTTCATCGCTAACCCTTTTGGTGGCGAGCGTAACCGTCGCAGTTCGCTCTCAAGTATGTTCTCAACCCACCCACCAATTGATGAACGTATCCGGCGCCTGCGTGATATGGGTATCTAGTTTATGCCTGACATCTTGGATAAATTTACCAACCATTTGAAAGGCGTCCTCACCCGCGCCCTGGTATTTGTAGTTGAAAATGGAGGTGAAACTATTTCCCCCCTGCATTTGTTATGGTCTCTGGGCCTGCAGCAGGGTTCGATTGGTTCTGAAATTCTGACCAAAGCCGGACTCTCAAGTGAAGTCCTGAAAAATCTAGTTGGCCAGCGTGAAGTGCCAGAGATGCCCCAACTCACCGCTATTGATCGGGCTACCCCACTGTTGTCAGAAGATTCAAAAAAGGCTGTAGAAAAAGCTGTATTATCAGCCAGCCTGCACGAACACCGCTATGTAGGCACCGAGCATTTACTCTTTGGCTTGTTGCAAACTCGGACTCCCGAGATCAGCCAGTTTTTGACTGGCCAGAGCGTAAGCCCTGACACCCTGTACGAACATTTGAATACCGTCTTCAAAACTACAGCTCAGTTCCCTGATTTTACCCGTCAAACGAATGAAGTCACTAAACCGAATTTAAAACCGTGTGAAGACTGCGGAGACATTCATGACAAACATGAGCATGCCGAAGAAAAATCTGCACTCGAATTTTTTACGCTCGAATTAACTGCACCTGAACACTGCAAAAAACTCGACATCCTAGTTGGACGTGAACACGAAATTGATCGTCTGGCCGCAGTTTTGTCACGACGCACCAAAAATAATCCGCTCCTGTTGGGCGAGCCGGGCGTAGGTAAAACCGCCATCGTTGAAGGTTTAGCCAAACGGATTGTGAGCGGTGACGTACCTGCCAGCTTGCTAGGACGACGTATTTTTGCCCTCGACATGGGTTCGCTAATTGCCGGCAGCATGTATCGCGGTGATTTTGAAGGCCGTTTGAACGACGTGCTCGAAGATATCCGCGCCCTTCCAAACGCCATTTTGTTTATCGATGAACTACACACCATCATTGGGGCTGGGGCCACCACTGGCTCGCTTGATGCTGCCAACATTCTCAAACCCTCGCTAGCCCGGGGTGAACTAAGGTGTATCGGGGCTACGACTGCGAGCGAATACAAGAAGCACATCGAACTTGATCCGGCCTTGGCCCGCAGGTTTGCGCCAATCCATGTTCATGAACCAAACGCTAATGAAACCTTGAATATCCTCAAAGGACTCTTACCGCGCTATGAAGAACATCATGGCGTCAGGTTTGCGCCCGGCATGCTTAATCTGATAGTCGAGCTGAGCTCAAAACACATGCCAGGTAAGCAATTCCCAGATAAAGCTATAGATCTCCTGGATGAAGCTGGCGCCGCCGCCCAATCGGGTAAGCGACTTGATCATGAGCGGAGTCAACTCAAGACTAAAACTGAGGAACTAGAAAAAATTAAACGTGACAAAGCTGCAGCCGTAGCCTCAGAACATTTCCCTGACGCGATTAGCTGCAAGGCCGCCGAGGACAAGCTCAACACAGATATTGCACGACTAAAAAATGAGCGCGCCAAACATACGGAGACGGTCATTAATGATCAGCTAATTTTACGCGTGGCCTCACGTATAACTGGCGTACCGCTTGAGAAACTTTCCACAACTGACACTGAACGTCTGCGAGACTTACCCGTGCGCCTTGAAAAACATGTTATCGCCCAGCCCCAAGCTATCGCGGCCGTGGCTGACGCTGTACGCCGCGCCCAACTTGGGATCTCACGCGCTGGTAAGCCACTAGCGTCGTTCTTGTTCGTGGGCCCGTCTGGAGTTGGAAAAACCGAGCTAGCCAAAGCCCTGGCCAAAGAAGTTTTCGATGACGCCAAAGCCCTGCTCAGGCTTGATATGAGTGAGTTTGCTGAGGGCTTTGCCGTCAGCAAACTTGTCGGCTCTCCGCCCGGCTACGTGGGCTTCCGAGAAGGGGCTAAACTCACCGACGCCGTCAAACAGCGTCCCCATTGTGTAATTTTGTTTGACGAATTCGAAAAAGCCCACGCCGATGTGCATAATTTACTCCTCCAAGTACTCGATGACGGCGTACTCACAGACGCCACTGGTCAGTCGGTAAGTTTCCGGAATGCAATTATTATTTTTACAACCAACGCCGGACGCGAACGCTTTGAAGGTGGTGAACTTGGTTTTGGCGGAGCTAAGTCTGGTCAACCAAATGCCCTAGACCTCCGACCACTCCTAGAAAATCATTTTAAGCCCGAACTCCTGAATCGCATCAACCGGGTGGTGGTCTTCCAACGTTTACTCGAGAAAGACCTACTCAAAGTTATCAAACGTGACCTCGCCGAACTCAGCCAACGCCTCAAACAACGCGGCTACTTTATCAAAACCGAATCTGGCGCGGCGCAAACGCTGATTAAAGCCGTCAACCCAAAATTCGGTGCCAGGGATGTGCGCCGCGTAGTTGAAGAGCAGATTGAACAACCCTTGGCCGAACTCCTGCTAGAACACGGAAAAAAGTCGAAAAAGATTTACAAAATCAAGGCTGCTAAAACCGGAACAATTCAAATAAAGTAGTGGTATAATTTGAAGGTATGGCAGCTGGAGCCGCAGCTATAAATTTACGCCCAGTAGATACTGGAGCTAGTTTTAGAATTGATCGAATGCAGGAGCTCAGAAAACGGAACGCTAGCACGTTGCAAAAAAACGCATCGCTTGGAAACCTGTCCGACATAGCCAATCAAAAAACAGCTAATAACCCTGGGGCTACGGCTGGGGAAATGTATCAGCGGGCCTTCAGACAACGCCAACTCTTTCACCAAATCGGTGAAAATGTTGGTTTGGTCCTTGACCGCCGATCAATGGCTGAAGACACAGATGAAATCACCGAATCGCTTAATCAAACAGCTCTAGATGAGGCAAATCTACAACTTAATAATCAGCTTGGTCTTGATTTACGATCACGGGCCGCGAAACAGGCTACCCGGGCTTTTATCCAAAGCTCCGGGCTCGATAAAGGTC
The DNA here is from genome assembly GCA_943359345.1 of Candidatus Uhrbacteria bacterium. Lineage (GTDB taxonomy): Bacteria > Patescibacteriota > Patescibacteriia > UBA9934 > UBA9934 > JAGORL01. Next base: position 26,134 of record CALRHE010000008.1, on the reverse strand, counting down.
TTGAAATGATGGCTACCAAGGCTGCAACCGAAGTCGGCGCTCTGGGTATTCAACTCTTTGGTGCTGCCGATGAGGTTATTGGTGCGCCTGGAGAATTGCTGTACATTGACGAAGCTCTTGATTTTGCGCAAAACCAAATTCAGGCCATACGTACCATCTTCCCCATGAGCGAAGACGTTCAACAACCTGATGAAATCACAAATTTAGCCGAAATCCGACAATCAGTCGAGGCAACAACAAAAAAAAGCCTGAAGATGATGCTCGATATCTGGTTCCCCAGATTCAATCTCAGGTCTCCGGCCGGTCTGATCGGCTTATTAAAGGCGATCATGTTTTGGTTATTAATTCCGTTTGGAATTATCAACATGGCCATTGTTATTTTGCTCCCATTCCTGATTACTGGAGGAATTATATATTTTGCTGGCACGGCTTTTCATACTTTTGCCAACTTCTTTAGCTTCTAAATATGTCAGAACGTAGACAGATATTGTTAAAAATACTTGGACTCATCTTAACTGCTGGTCTCATGGGTTTGGCGATTTATTTAATGATTTTTAAAGGTGGCCCAAGCATTAAGCCTCAAATACCGGAAGATGAAATCGTAAATACCAACGGTGGTTTACCGAGCTCGGCTACGGGAACACCTGGCAGTGACAACCCTGACGCCAACGTCGATGGTGACGGCAGGCTATCACCTTCGCCCGTGGCTAACGGTGGACTGACAGCCATCACCCTGCTCACCACGGCCGGTGTGTTTAAACCTACTCTCACAAGTAGCGGCACAATTGCTTACTACGACCCGCGCGATGGTAAGTTTTACACTATCGATAATGACGGCAACGTTGTACTGCTGTCCCAGAGTACTTTCCCTTTGGCTGAAAATGTTGTCTTCTCAAATGGCGCCACCTCGGCAGTAATTGAGTTCCCGGACGGCAGCAACATAGTTTATGACTTTACCACCGGTCTCCAACACAGCCTGCCTTCGCACTGGGAAGAATTTTCTTTCTCGAGCGATAGTTCTGAGATTGCCACCAAGAGTGTCGGTATCGACCCCTCCAACCGCACGCTCGTAATTACTTCAGCCGATGGGAGTAACGCTCGAGCTATTGCACCGCTTGGTAGCAACGATAATTTAGTCGAAGTAGATTGGTCACCTGATGGTAATATTGTCGGTTTTTCTAAAACTGGCGCGGCTGGCAGCGCTTTTGGTCAAAACGAAATTTATCTGATCGGAGAAAATGGTGAGGCCACGGGAGTCTTAATTGTAAACGGCTCCAACTTTAAGAGTATCTGGTCACCGGACGGCGCCAACATTCTCTACTCGATTGCTGATGCTGGCGATGATTATCGGGCTAGTCTGTGGTATGGCGATGCTCAAGGAGATCGCACGGGTGATACTCGTTTGCGTCTAGGTCTAAAGACAACGGTTGATAAATGTGTATTTGCGAGTGCCAGCTTGGCCTACTGTGCCGTACCGCTTGAAATGCCAGCTGGCGCGGGTTCAGCGCCTTCACTAATCGATTCGCCTGACTATCTATACAGCATCAACCTGCCGTCTGGTAAAATAAACCTAGTGGCTATTCCTGACCAACCACAACAAATGTTTGATTTAAGCTTGTCAGCGGATGGCGATCAGCTCTTCTTCACCGATAACATCGGTAGACTCGGTCTGATGCAACTTGATTAGTATGCGCTACTTTTGGCATTTTCTTACCACCGCCAGCCTGATTGTCGTGTTTATTATTCTCTTCTTCTCCTCATCCTTAAGCGTCAAAGACAAAATTTTCTTTACTGATGATACTGGCATCACCGAACCCACGGTGACTATCGCTGATCCAGTACTCGGATCCCCCTCGGCTCCGGTCACGATTGTAAACTTTGGCGATTATCAATGCCAAGGCTGTGCCGAGCTTGAAAATAGTTTAATTGCTTTACGCTCTGAATATGCCGAGGCTGTACGCATTGTTTGGAAAGACATGCCAAACACCTCGCAACATGTTCAGGCCTTAAGCGCAGCCGTAGCTGCTCAATGTGCCGGTGAGCAAGATAAATTCTGGGAATACCACAGTTTACTCATGGCCAATCAGGATGTATTAGGCCCAGAGTTGTATACTGAGATTGCGACTGAGCTTGAATTAAAAGACCGGCCCTTCACGCGTTGTCTTGAAGATCAAAGCACCTTACCGCTAGTTCAACGCGGCTTTGACGAAGGTTTGGCCCTCGGTATCACAGCTACACCCACGCTCTACATTAATGGTGAGCGTTATACTGGAGTCATGTCTATTCGTGACATTCGCCAGCTGATTGATAATCTAATCACTCAATTGTGAAGAAAGTTTTTCTCATCATCGTATTTCTGGCTTTGTCCGCACCGCAGTTTGTTTCTGCGGCAACATACACCGAGAGTTGCGACGCGTCATCATGTACCTGTGCCTGGCCAAGAAGTTACGATCCAGTTCTTGGCTACCCCATTCTGAACGGACCCTATGGTCAACAAGATATTTCTGCTGTTGGTTTTCTCGATAAAACTGAATGCGAAGAGGGATGCCAGGCGGTATCTGAACTTCCGATAGACAAACTTGTTCACGTTCAATCAATTTTCACTTGCAACAATGCCGCTGAATCTACGGCCGTTCGGGACCCGCTCTTCCCTAAGCTAAACGTACCCATCCCAGGTTTTTTGAAATATGACAATACCACAGGAAAATGGCTAGAAAGAAAAGATGGCACTTGGGTACCGGTTGGATATGAGGTTATAAATGGTATTCAGCAAAGCAACCTGCTCGGCACCTATGTGAACGCGTTGTATAGTTACTTATTAGGCGCTGGTACGCTCGTGGCCGTTGTCATGCTCATGATCGCCGGCATTCAATATGCTACCGCTAGGGGCGATACGCATGTAGTCGACCAAGCCAAAAAACGTATTGGCAATGCAGTGGCAGGGGTTATTCTGCTCTTATTGGCCTATAATATCGCTTTTATTATTAATCCCGCGACCACTACCTTCCAGTCCTTGGCTGTTCCGGCAATCAAAGAAATCCCACTTAATTCGCTCTTCTCACTGTTAGGCTCTGATTCCGCAACTTGCACCGGTAGCGGGCGAGCTTTATACGGCCAAAGTCCCTATCAGGACTGTTTGCTTAATACTTATGGCTCATCACAAGGTGCCGTAAAACTCACCACCATTGAGCACGGCTCTCGCAGGTATCAAGTCAACGTTCAAGCAGCGGACGATTTTCAAGCAGTTTTTGACGCCATTGACAAGCTTAATCTAGCCTACGATATTGGTAGGGATACTGCTGGTGGCACTTTTAGCTGGCGTTGCAATAAAAATGCCCCAAATGTACTCTCGCCCCATGCCTTCGGCATTGCCATAGATATAAACCCAGACAAGAATCCTAACTGTCCAAAAAACTGCCTCGATGGTAATAGTGACACAGCCTGCGCTTGCGTCACCGCGGCGAGCTGCGAAGCGCAGTGCACAAAAGGCGGCGGGGATATACCGGTTGCAATTATTAATATCTTCAAAAAACACGGCTTCACATGGTTAGGCGAAGGGACTGGTCTCAAAGATTTTATGCATTTTACATACGTCAAACAATGCCGAGGAGGAGCCTAATCCCCTTGTTTATGTTTGCTTGTGCGCACTGTGACACCCAATATCTCAAATGGACCGGACGCTGTAATGAATGCGGACAATGGGGAACTATCACCGAGGGCAGCAACCAAGGGTCGTCTTTAGGTTTAGCAAAAAAATCCCAAGCTAAGGCCGCGCCGGTGCTAGCGCTAGCGACGGCAGCGACCATGCAAACCAAGCACATCCCCACCGAGCTTACTGAACTCGACCGCGTGCTTGGGGGCGGCATCGTGCCTGGATCGGTGACCTTGCTTGCTGGCGAACCGGGTATTGGTAAATCGACGCTCGTAGCTCAGCTGGCTGACGCTTTTTCGAAACGGTCTGAGGGTAAAACGGCTTATTACGCTTCCGGCGAAGAATCAGAGGGTCAGGTTCGTCTACGTTTTGAACGCCTGGGTATCGAGCCTAAACATATTTCGTTTTCAAATACTGTCGACGTTGCAGCTATCATAGCCGCTGCGCAACAGCTGACTCCGAGCATGGTCATCGTCGACTCCATTCAGACCATGATGACTTCGGAAGCTGACGCTTTTCCGGGGACACCGACGGCCGTGCGAGCGGCTACGTCAGAACTTATCGGCTACGCTAAGACATCGAATATACCCGTCTTGATCATTGGCCAGGTCACCAAAGAAGGCGCGGTGGCTGGCCCCAAGACGCTCGAGCACCTGGTAGATACCGTGCTCACGCTTGAGGGTGATCCAGATTCAGCCTATCGTATTCTGCGAGCCTCAAAACATCGTTTTGGGAGCACTGATGAAGTCGGAGTCTTTGAGATGACCGAGAAGGGGTTAATTACGGTAGAAAATCCCTCAGCGCGTTTTCTTAAGGAACGAGTGCCAGGGCCGGGCTCGGTCGTCACTTGCGTCATGGAAGGTTCGCGACCGTTTCTAGTTGAGATCCAAGCACTGGTCGACAAAACATTTTTCCCCAACCCTGTACGCCGGACTTCTGGGTTCGACGCCGGTCGACTTCAGATGTTGCTCGCAATTATCAGTAAGCGAGCTGGCGTAAAGATTTACGACCAGGACGTGTTCGTGAACGTCGTTGGCGGTATGCGGATCAGCGAGCACGCCGCCGACCTAGCTGTGGCCGCGGCCGTCATGAGCGCCGTTGAAAACAAACCTCTCCCGGCTGACGCAGTGGTGATTGGAGAGCTAGGTTTGGGTGGCGAAGTGCGCTCTGTTCCCTTTCTAGAACGACGCTTGAAGGAAGCTGACCGGCTGGGAATGAAAACATTTTTGACACCTAAAGAAATTAAATCGGTACGGGAAGTACTTAAGTAAATGTGAATGATACGGATTAGTTATTACAAAATTAGATATTAGCAGAACTTAGAAAATAGTAATTAGTCCCAACCCGTAAGTCTCTAATATCTACTTCTCTAATAGCTGCTAATATCTAATTTTGTAATATCTGGCCCCTTCTACTCAGAGCTCATCACTCAAAGTGCACCTCATCAACGTACTGCAACAATCGCTCGCGGAGTTTGGGATAGGCCAACAAATCTGGGCTGTGGTCGAGCACTTCTTTGGAGAAGTCCTTGGCAAACGACATCAGATCAATGTCATGCATGGTGCCGAGCTTAAACTGCTCAAAGCCGGATTGTTCGGTCCCAAAAATATTACCCGGGCCACGTAACTGTAAATCCCTTTCAGCTAGATCAAAACCGTCTTGGCTGTTTTCAATAGCTAACAATCGCTCGCGAGCGGTTTCACCAAGTATGCCGGAAGGGTGCAAGAAGCAATAACTCTGATACTCTCCGCGGCCCACCCGACCACGCAGCTGATGGAGCTGTGCCAAACCAAAACGCTCAGCGCCCTCCACATACATAATTGTGGCATTGGGCACGTCAACGCCGACCTCGACCACGGTAGTCGAAATCAACATGTCAGCCTCTCCACCCGCAAACTTGCGCATGACATCATCTTTCTCTTTGGTTTTCATGCGGCCATGCAACATGACTACGCGATAACCCTTAAAAGGTTCAAGTACGAATTCTTTAAAAACTTGAGACACAGAATTCACACCCAAAGCGTCAGATTCCTCAATCAAAGGGCAGACCACAAAAATCTGGCGACCGGCGTCCATTTCTTGGCGCATTTTGTCGTAAACCGGCTGCTCGCGACCAAGCTCAATAACTTGAGTTTCAATGGGCTTACGCCCGGCCGGATACTCGTTTAAAATTGAACGATCAAGATCGCCATACAAAACTAGGGCCAGCGAACGCGGAATGGGCGTAGCCGTCATCGATAACAAATGCGGCATGCCATCTAGGTCACCTTGCTTATCTTTTAAAGCCTGGCGCTGGCGCACACCAAAACGGTGCTGCTCATCAACCACGATCAAACCGAGACGATCAAAGAGTACATCTTGTGTCAGCAAAGCATGCGTGCCAATCACAATTTGAGCAGCGTTATTTTTCAACGCAGCTAACAGCTGAGCCTTGGTGACTTCCTTATCGCCAACGCGACGCTTAGTGCGCGTGTATAAAGCGATTTTCAGCTTGTCTCCAAACAAACGCTGCAACGTCTGCGCGTGCTGCTCAGCCAAAATTTCTGTCGGAGCCAGCATAGCAGTTTGCCAGCCGTCCCGGGCCGCGTTCAGGGCGACCAAGGCCGCGACCACAGTTTTACCGCTGCCCACATCACCCTCCAACAAACGATTCATGGGCTCAGGCCGGTTCATGTCCTTAATAATTGCCCAGATAGCTTTTTTCTGGGCTCCCGTTAGCACAAACGGCAGCTCTGTGACGGCCTGTTTAATAGCCGCTTCGTCAAAAGGCACTTTAGGAGCCTTCTGCATCTTAAGCTCACGGCGTGACTTAGCGTGCAAAAGCTGGTGCAAGAAAAACTCGTCGAACTTGAGCCGACGTAAAGCTTTTTCTTTTGACTCAGTTGAAGCTGGGAAGTGGAGCTCGCTAATTGAGGCCGGCAAATCTTTGAGCTCGACCTCACGAATAATCTGATCAGGCATCCAGTCCTCAACTTCTTTTAAGGCACTTAAAGCCGCTTCGGCAACCTTGCGACGAATCTTCTGTGTCAGAGCACCGGTTAAACGATAAATCGGCATGATATGGCCCGTGTCCTTAGTCACCTTGGCGTTGCCAATAATTTCGTAAACAGGGTTAATCAGGGTCAGACCATACTTGTCATCGACCTTGCCAGCCAAAGACACAACCTGACCAGGCTTTAAAATCTTGGTCAAAAAACCCTGGTGGAACCAGATAGCTTTGATAGCGCCCGTACCGTCTTCAATAATCGCCTCGGTAACCATCATGCGCCAGGATTTCTGGCTGCGATGTGAATCGATGGAAACAATCGTACCCTGAAGCGTAACCTTGCTGCCTGGCTTGGCGTCATCAATGGCCACGGCGTGCGACAGGTCGTCATACCGAAACGGAAAATCAAACAGCGCATCGCGTAAATGTAAAAGACCGAGTCGACCAAAATCTTTGGCCTTGCTCGCCCCAATGCCCATGATTGAACTAATTGAGTCTTTTAAATGGAAAGGCATAGCCATCAACGTCAGCGACGAGGATAACATGTTATAACAAAAAAGCAACCCTGGCCTATCTACGGGTTGCCCTGTATGCGCCTAAACCTTAGCCTGATGCTGCACGTACATCAGCACGCCTTCAAGCAAGCCGGACTTAAACAAATCAGGTAATTTATGTTTATGTAAATCCAACCAACGGAAACCGGAGTGCTCAGCACTGGTCTGGATGCTGCCACCCTGATATCTAGCTTCGAAGAATAAATATAAAACGTGAATTGATTCCCCATCACTTTTTTCAGACTCAGCCGCGATTAAATGACGGCCAACGGCGACTGGAACCTGATTGATTTCAACCGCTATGTCTCCCAACTCTTCACGAATCTCACGACGTAATATATCTACAAATGGAACGGTAAATTCGCCTACGTCTATGCGCCCACCAGGCAGGTCAAAATAACCAGCAAAGGAGCCTGTCTGCAAAGCGTTCAAAGCCAAAACCTCACCGTGTTCATTGGTGATCAGCGCCTTGAGCGACACCTGATAGCGATCTCTGTTTTTTAACATACTCATTTTTTTCTAGAGTAGCACAGCCACAACTAACAAAACATCCCTCAACGCCAAGGCGCGAGGGATGTTTTGGTGTGGACGGAGGGATTCGAACCCCCGACCCTCAGCTCCGCAAGCTGATGCTCTATCCAGCTGAGCTACGCCCACAAGCTACAGAAAACGTATCCAAGTTTGGCCATCTTCGTCGTCGTTCGCTCCGCTCGCCCTCACCGTATATCTCTATACGCTTCGGGCGTGCTCACTCTCTCCTAGAATCTGACCAAACTTAATACGTTTTCTTTACAAATGTAATCGTTAGTCGTATTAAAAATCAGCAGTTTGTATAGCTAACGGTTACAACTTATACACCCGTGATAGGGTATCTGTCAAACTTTCGCTGTCGCGGTCTAGGTTTTCAAAAACAAAGGGTAGGAGCTGGGCTCTGACCTCATTTGGGTCAACCTCCTCAAGCGTGATAGACATGGGCGGTGATAAGCGGCCGTTAAAACCTAAATACAAATTGTTAACATCAGGTGGTTCATAAATAACCGAAAAATCTTTAATATCTTTAAACGAATAAAACTCGTGATTAAAGACCACACCGTCGGTGGTAATCGCAGCTTGGACTCGCGCTGGTTGGCGCAAATCACGCATGAGCATAATCACCGCAAACATAACTATGATAAGCGCGAACACAAAATTGGTGGTTAACAAGGCGTAAACCAGCATACCCAAGCCTAATGCCGCGGCTATGACATACCAGCGTGTCGAGCGTTCAACCGGGGCAAATTCCCAGGTTTCCCAAGCAAAGAGAACCCGACCAACGTCGATACCGTCCTCAAAGGCGTTAATTTGGTCATCATCCCCGGCCATAAGTTAACAAAAGTATACCACGGCGGGCTTGAAGGTTTTAAGAAAATACTGTACCCTTGCCCCAGCTCGTTTGCATAAAGCCTAAATAAACGAGCCCAAACTGTTTCACTTATGGCCTTCCGCAGGAAGGCCAAAGCGAGCGACGGATAGACGAAAGAGAGGACGACCACAAGGGAGTCCGAACGAGAGTCTATCCGGTAGCGAGCCCGGAGAGGTGGCCGAGTGGCTTAAGGCGCAGGTTTGCTAAACCTGTGAACCAGCAATGGTTCCGGAGGTTCGAATCCTCTCCTCTCCGCCACGGAAGGGTGACCGAGCGGTTTAAGGTAACGGTCTTGAAAACCGTCGTACTGAAAGGTACCGCGAGTTCGAATCTCGCCCCTTCCGCCATAAAAATACAACCCAAACGGGTTGTATTTTTATGGCCTGAGCGAGGCTCCCTAGCCGAATAAAACTCTCCTTAATAAGATGTGCCCCCCGCAGTGTCACCGCGGAGGGCCAAGATACGACTACTCGATTGTGGTGGTGACAACCCGATTCAAGCAAGCGGCGAGCCCAAGAGTACCGAGCGCGACGTCATCGCCATAAGGACGGAAGTGAATTCGCTCCTGTCCGCGGACGCCATGACCACCGATGCAGACGCGATTGCCGTCCAGGTTCACGCTCGACGTCCGAACAAAGATCCGTAGATCTAATTCGAATTTGCGGACCTTCTGCAAAACGATCGTGGCCCAGAGCGCCTGAGCTACGTTCGGCACCGTCTCAACTTCGTCGAGAAGCTTGCACTGTGCACTCTTCGACTTGCCCATCGAACCAGGCACCGCCCCCATGCGCATCCCGATCCACCCGAATTGTGCCGTGTCGTCCGAAGCGACGGGATCATCGTCTGGATCAAACTTGCAGGCTCCCGGCCCGGAATAAAAGTAATCTGGCCAGAGGTGAAGAATGTCGATGAGAGACAGCGGCTTAGGCGGACCAGCCACGAGCATGTACTGGTTTTCCGCACACCACTGGAGCACATCCGGGGATGGCATCGTATCGCGACAGCCCGAGATCTGGTCGTGATCGTAGGCGACACCGGGAACTGCTGACCTGATCTCCACGGGGGTGACCAGGCAATCGCCGAGAATATCTCGAGCGATAAAAATTCGATTATGCTCTGTGAGAGCTGGCATGTGAACACCTCCAGATCTAGATTATCCCCAAAAACCCAAAAAGTAAAGATCTCGAATATCTAAACCCGGCGCCAGGAATTTAGGCTGGTCAGCGCAAAAATACCGATCGCCACCAGTACAATCGACCCTCCGGCTGCAAGATCGTAATAGTACGATAGGACTAAACCCGTTAGCACTGAGAATAATGAAATAATCACGGACATGACCGCTGTGGCTTTGAAACTCAGGCCTAGGCGTGTAGCCGCCAACACCGGCACCACCATCAGAGCACCGATGAGCAAAACCCCGACAACGCGCATACCAATAGCCACTACCAGCGCCGTCATTAGGGCTAGTAAGGTGTTTAGGAGTCCAGTCCGCAGGCCCTGAGCTTTAGCTACATCTTCATCAAACGAAAGCAGAAAATATTCTTTAAACAGCAAGCTGCAGAGCACAAACACCAGGCTGGCGACTCCACCAATTAACCACAGATCTTGGGCGCTAACGGTGGTAATGCCTCCAAACAAATACTGCAGTACGCCAGCATTAAACTTATCCGCGGCGCTCAAGCCAACAACGGCGAAGGCTAAACTACCTGACAAAATCAGCGCCAATAAAGAGTCCCCTGAAAACCAGCCTAGAGTCCGCAGACGCTCAATGAATAAGGCCGCAACAACGGAAACTACGCCGGCGGTTAAAAGTGGATCTACACCCATTAAAATACCTAAGGCCACTCCGGCCAGCGAGGCATGTGCCAGTGTATCTGCAATCAGAGCCTGACGACGCACCGTCAAAAACATGCCCAAGAGCGGGGCCACGGCGCCAATCATAAAACCCGCCAATAAGGCTCGTTGCATGAAAGCGTAATCTAGGAAATCGAGCATACTAATGTTGGTGAGCGCCATGCTTGGCGCGAGCCTGAGCTGGCTTAGTTAGGCTACCAAAAACTGCTGCTGCTAAGGCGGTTGAAATCGGCACGGCTAACATAAGTGCTGAGCCACCAACCAAGGCGCGCAAAATCTCCTCAACAATATGTTCGTTATTCAACACAATCCACAGAGGTGGGTGATCTGGCAACACAAATAATAAAAACAGCGGAAATGAAGCACCGGCGTAAGCCAAGATGAGTGTGTTCACCAGGGCTGCGATGTGTTCACGACCAACAGATATACCCCGACGATACAATTCTCCTACGCCTAAAGTTGGGTTGGCAAAACCGATTTCTTCTACGGTTGCCACCTGTGTTGTGGTTACGTCATCAAGGACTCCCAAGGTGCCAATAATTATGCCTCCCAGCAACAAGCCCCGCAGGTCTAAATTAGTTAAATAGCTAAACTGCAAGTACACAGCTTCTTCAGTGCCGGCGCCTGACATGTTGGCCAAGGTCGCGGACAGGATAGCCAGAATAAAGGCCACCGCCAAAGCCACTAGCGTGGCGACGAGCGCTACCAGGGTGCGACGTTTAAAGCCGTGAGCTAAAAGAATGGAGACCACAGCAATAGCCCCAGCTCCGATGAAAGAAATCACTAACGGATTGTCACCCGCAATAATCCGCGGCACTACGAAGAACATCAAAATCGCTAGACTGGCAGCCAAACCCAGTAATGACCCAGCACCTCGAGCTCGACCAAAGACACAAGCCGCCACCGCAAAAAAACCTAGGTAAATGATCACCGCTGGCAAGCGATAATGGTCGAGCACATAATAGTTATCTCCACGCGCATCAATCACCCGCGTTAACACAACTTTATCCCCTATCTCAAGGCGTTGGTGTTCGTAGTTTGTGGTTGAAAAGGTGTAGGTGACGGTTACGACCTGACCCAGGTCTTCACCTTTCAGGATCTCAACTAAAAGTATTTGTTCAGCATTATCAAGGGGCGAATCTGTAACCGGGCTATCCTGAATAACCTCAACCACTTGGCCACGGGTATAAATCTGGCCGTCATCTGAAACTGCTTGCGCTAACACTGGGCCGGCCAGACTGAGACCAAGCATACAGACAAGACAAAAAAACCATTTCATACTTAGTGTTGATGCATAACCTTAGCCCGCTTGCCGTAAACTTTGTGCATGACATCCTCAGCCGGTCCGTGACATATCAAGTGTTTGTTCAAGCACAAAATCGTATCAACTTCATGCGTCACAATATCAAGATCGTGAGACACAATGACGATGGTGAGACCTTGATCGTGGAGTTTGCGAAGAAAGGTGTAAAAAACTTCTTGACTAGGCGCGTCAACCGCTGAGGTAGGTTCGTCCAGCATAAGCACGGCTGGGTCGCCAGCCAGGGCGCGTGCAATCATGACACGCTGGCGCTCGCCGCCTGAGAGTGTACCCATGCGACGACGCGAGAGATGAGCGATATCAGCTGTTTTCATGGCTCGCTTGACCGCCGCTCGATCAGCTTTAGAACGGATCGAAAATATTCCACGACTAGCAGTACGCCCACTCATGACCACTTCTTCAACCGTAGCCGGAAAATGATGATCGTCAGTAGCCCCGCGCTGCGGCACATAACCTATCCGTGCACGATCTTCAGCATGCCGGATAGGCTCACCCGACAACAAAATCTCCCCCGTGTCTGCTGTCAGCAACCCAAGCATGAGTTTTAGCAGCGTAGTTTTACCCCCGCCGTTTGGCCCCACAATCCCCACATAGTCACCAGCTTGAATCTCAAAAGTAATACGCTCAAGAATCGGGTTGCCATTATAGTGAAATGACAAATTCTTCACGCTCATGACCGGCAATTGGGATTTTACTGGCATAACATAGCGGAGCCTAAGGCTTCGCGATTTTTGTCCATGACTGTCAAATAGTTGTCTCCGGCCTGCAACTCCGCCTGTGACAAACCTTCAAGCGGGTTCAAGACCGCCGTGCTGGCGGCAATTTCTTGAGCCAAGGTGGCTGAGAGTTTTGGGCTAACTAGGGTTTCAAAGAAGATCGTAGTGATGCCTAGCTCACGAGCTGTTTGGGCTAGTCTAACCAAATCATTAGCTGACGGCTCAGCCTCAGGTGACAAACCGCTAATCGGATAGATATCAAAATTATAGCGACGCCCTAAATAACTAAAGGCATCGTGTGACACAATAATAGCATTGAGTTGGCAGTGGCTGAGCGTGCTTGTGAAACTGCTATCAAGCGCACGCAATGATTCCAGGTAAACGGCAGCGTTGTGTAGATAAACTTCCGCGTGCAACGGGTCGGCTGCCATCAAAGTATCGCGAATAGCTGTAACTATGTCCTCCGCTGCAATGGGGTCAAGCCAGATGTGCGGATCATGCTCAGTTAGAGGCACGTGCTTTTCAATACTCAGGCTCAAATTACCCATCCGAGCAGCTTCATCAACTAAATCTCCGGCCCAGTCGTCAAGCCCGCCACCCAGATAAATCAAAACATCTGCCTCGAGCACCTGCGCTACCTGTCTCGGGGTGGGCTCGTAATCGTGGGGCTCGACGCCGGCCGGGATGAGATTACTAACGTACACAAACTCACCACCTACGTGCTTAACAAAGTCGGCCAAAGGGTAGATGGTGGCCACCACATTCAGTCGGTCCAGTGGAGGAGTTGCGTCTGGGGTTCTGAGCCCTAACCATAAACTGAGCCCCAAGACTCCTAGACAAACCCCGAGTACTAACGCAGCTGAAACGCGAGACTGCATACGGTTATTTACAGGCGCCACACAGCCCAAAAAATTCTAGGCTGTGATGGGTGATAAGAAAATCGTTTTGGGTTTTTACCAACTTATCCAAACCATGTTCATCATCTTTAAGCTCAACATCTTCGATCTTTTTGCAACTCGTACAGACTAAGTGATGGTGATGATCGCGATCAGCAAATTCGTAGCGTCGTTTACCGTCTTCTAAAGAAACAGTGGCAATAATTTTTCTACTTTCTAAAAAAACTAATTCGCGATACAGCGTAGCTCGGTGGACTCTAATTAAAGTACCCATAAGCAGCTTACCTAATTCTTCTAAAAGAAGGGGCCGCTGCTGGCGACCGAAGATTTCAATGAGGGCAAGACGCAAGGGGGTGAGTTTATGACCTCCCACCTCAAGTTCGTAGAGGATTTCAGCCATCTCTGTATCTGCCATAATCACGTTCAAATTACTAACGCGACAGTGTCGCGTTTGAAGAAATAAATCTTAAAAAAGTCTAATAAATATCAATATATTGTTATTGTAACGCGACAGTGTCGCGTTGGCAAGTACGACCTATCCTTTAGCAAGGGTGAGGGCAAAGGTTTTAGTTTTGCCAGCTGATTCAAGTACTGTTATGGCCGCCTGCATAGTTGCTCCTGTAGTCCAGACGTCGTCGACCAACAAGACTGTCGAGGGCAGTCCATCAGATATTTTTAGAAGAAATGGGCTGTCAGCCATCGCCAGCCTGCGCTCCTCGTCAGACCGCTCAGCTTGATGGCCAAGGCGATGAGTACGCTCAAGTACCGCGAGCACTGGGACATTTAGCTCGTGCGCGAGCCAGTCCGCAATTATGCGTGCCTGGTTGAAGCCCCGTTCACGCAGACGACGATCGCTGAGCGGCACAGGCACAATGGCTTGGACTCCCAGCTTACGCATGGCCTGTTTAAACTCCGGTAACAAGTCTTGCGCCTGCTCTTTGAGATGCTCAAAGGCCGAGACATCGTAATCGTACTTCCAAGCACAAATAAGTTTACGTACCACGGGGTTAGCGTAAGCAAAAAAAGCTGCGTGGCCGGCTACGGCAGCGGGCGGCTCATGCCACCAAGTCTCGGAACACGCTCGGCACAACAACCTGCCTTCGGCGCCACAGGTAACACAAAATCTCGGAAACACGGCCCCGAGCAAGGTCGCAACAAAATTATTTCCAAGTGAGATCATTGATAAGCCAATCATCCCCCACTTTCACCAAACTCACCTCAGCATCCTGGTATCTCAAAGTGGCGTTGCCTGGATTGCCTACAGCTTCTTCACGTTGTGTTGTAACCAAGAAATTGGCGGCGGTCTCGGACTCGGTCAGATTCTTGAGAGTAATCACCGAGGTCGAAATGCCTGTGTAACCATCATCGGCATCAAATTGACGACGATAACTAGCCACTAGCGCTGCTAGTTCAGCTTGGTAGGCTGGGGTGGCCAAAATCATGACATCGTCAACGTTGGCAAAGTCAGTTTCTGATGAATAGCTCCCAAAGCGTTCCACAAAAATCCGCGCCACTGTGCCGGCCGAAACTACGCCCGGAGCCGGGACTTGAGCCGGGTCCACTACTGGTACAACTTCAACCACTACTTCTGGCTCTGCCGTCACGGGCTCAGGCTTGGGTTTATATAGCGCCAACCACAACACCACTAAAAGCAGGAGTAAGATCAGCACAGCTGCGATAACTTCAAGTTTTCTGCGAGTCAACATACAAACTAAACTTTAGGCTCTGCCACAGCTTGAGCAGCCGTCAGAGATTTCTGGAATTCTTCCCGCGCGCGCTCTTGTTCTAGGAGTTGCTGAGGGTTGGTAGTAATAATCTGATCCTCGGTGTACGAAGCCACTACCTTCATGGCCGCATGTTTTTGACCGGCAAAGAAAATCCCCTCGCCTACCGCTGCTTCAAGCAACAAGTACTTTTCGCTTTCCGTTAGATTGAAGGTTTTAACAATTAGGTCAACACCGGCCGAAGACTGTTTAAGCAAAATCTGAATTGACGAATTGGTGACAATCGCCTGTCCGTACTGCGAAGACAAAAAGTCGTTGACGTCCTGAGTAATCGTGGTCACACCCAAATAATACTTACGCGCGCGCTTGACGAGCGCATAAATAAACTTGGCTGAATCTTGATTTTGCATGAGCCACCAAGCTTCATCAATACATAGAATCCGCTTCTTGCGCTCTGAACGCACCACGTTCCAAATATAGTTAACGATGGTATAAATTGCCATGGGTCGCAATTCATCCTCCAAATCGCGCACAGAAAAGACTACCAACTGGTTGCGCATTTCAACTGTAGTCGGTGAATTCAAGAGTCCAGCAAAAGTGCCGCTCGTAAATTTCTGCAAGCGAGCCACTAAGTTAGCCGCCCCCTCCATACCCTCAAGCACATCGAGGAGATCATCAAGTATAGGATATTCTGTGACACTTGCGAGCGACGGCAGATCAGCCGTAATGTCTTTCTTAGCATAAGCTTCTAGCAAAGCCCGATCCAAAATACTATCTTCTTCTGGGGTAAACCCTAGCACTCCGACCTCACCCATGGGCTTACCAATCATGATACGCAGTAAACCTTTGAGGGTAATCACCGCACTCCGTAAAATATCTTCCACCGAGGTTTCTTCACCCTTAGGACGCGGCAGATCGAAGGGATTGACCTTGGCATTTGAAGCCAACGACACGTTAATAAACGTTCCCCCAACGGCATCCGTGAGCTGTCTGTATTCCATTTCTGGGTCGATTACAATCACGTCTGTGCCCATCATCATGGAACGCAAAATTTCAAGTTTAACCGTGTAACTTTTACCCGCACCGGAAGTAGCAAACACTACCGCGTTGGCATTTTGCATCGAAAAACGATCAAATAACACCAATGAGTTGTTATGCCGGTTAATGCCGTACAAAATACCGTTGTCACTGGTGACATCTGACGATGTGAACGGGAACGACGAAGCAATCGGTGACGTGCTCATGTTAAAAGTAATCATGAGCTCGTCGTTGCACAGTGGCAGGGTTGAATTGAAACCTTGTTCAGCCTGATAAAAACCGCGCTTAGAATAAATTAGTTTGCTACCAAAAATCGACTCGATATTTTCTGTGCGCTTATCCAGTTCGTCTTTAGTTTTGGCGTAAATGGTGACGTAAAAGGTGAACTGGAAAAAGTGCTCAATGCCTTGCGTCAGGTCATCACGCAATTGTTCAACGTCGCGTAAAGCTGTTTCTCGGATAGGATCGCGAGGCTTGCCGGTGTCATTATCAGATACAATCTGGGCCTCGAGTACACCCACTTTATCCCGTAACTGCTTCAAAATAACCTCGGCTTTGATAGGATAAAAGAACATGCCGACATCGATATTGCCTTTGTAATTAATGATCGGCGAACCCCAACCGATGCCTACGTAACGCGGATAGGTGGTCACGAACAAGGTCCGCACAAACATATCGCCGAGCATGAGGTGAGTGGGCTGAACCTCAAAAGCCGCTGGGGCTATCAGATCACGTACCGAGACCGTGCCACGACGATAAACACGCTCTTCTTCAAGCGTAGTCCTGTCTTCCAGAGCTTTGAGCTGTTTATTACTCAAAGACTTGGTCTCAGCGGGTGCCGCCGCTGCTTGCTGGTGTTTAAATTGTTCTAGATCGAAGGCCATAAAGCTTAAAACTTGGTCTCGACCTGAAGTTTATTGGTATCTACCAGCTTTTGGGTATCAAGTACCTGTGGATTGTAGCAGGTGTAGTAAAGTTCTATCAGCCCTTGAGTATCCAACGTGGCCACCTGAAGCCCCATACTCTGGAGTCCGGCGGCCACGTTGGCCACACGCTGGGTTAAAATCGATTTGCGATCAGTGAAATTTTTAGTATTTAATTTCAAGATTTTAGCCGGCGATAATGACGTCTGTAATCGAGTCATAAAACTCTTGCGTTTGGATCCAGTTTCAGTTGGGTCGTATGGAACCACTACAAAAAACTGCTTCTGCATAATTTCTCCGAGCTCGACTAGTTCCGTCACGAATGACATATAGTCACGAATCTGGGCTTTTAAAAGTTCGTTCTGAATCGTGCCTTCCTGCTGTTTCAGCTGACCCAGATAACCATCAATATTCATGCGGCGTGACTGAATAACCACTTGAAGTGGGTGTTCAAGACCGTTCAAAAATTGCATGTACCCCTGCACAGTGGCTTGCTGCTCGTCTTCGCTCTTCAGAGCAAAGTTAATACTTGAAACCAGCATGACTGCTCGCAAAGTACCATCTTTCATGACCACCACATCTTCACGAATCTCGGCAATATCCAAATACCGTTGGGTTGACGGACCCACTTTTGACTTGGCGAGTTTATTTTTCTTGTCGGCCATAAGCTAAAACTGATTGTCGTCACCCTGGTAAACCCCTCCGGTATTAACTATCATTGACAGTTCTGACAAACGTGAACGCTCTAAAGGTTGTTTAACAATTTTGTCTGGTGCAGCTACAACCTCTTCAGGCTTCAAATACACGCGCAGATCAGCATCACTTAAGGTTTTGTCCCAGACTCGTTTGCTAGGCCGGCGCAAAGTCTGAAAAACGCTCAAAACCATATAATGAAAGGGCTGACCATTGACCTTAGCAAAGGCGAAAGCTACGCCGAGCGCCAACAAGGGAACACCGAGCGCCAACACAAAAAACAAGTTCAACACCAGGCGATAAATCAAGAACTCAAGGAGCAAGGTGCCAAGCATGATCAAAAACTGTCGGGCCGTAATTGGGCCGATAATTTTTGCTTCAACGTCAAGAAATTGTGGCACGACAAATTGCTGGCGTGGCATGTACAGATTATAACACGCAAGAGTATTCGAGGGTTAAAACTCTAAAGTACTCGATCACTCGATAACTCGAATACTAGGGCTAAAAGCGTATCTTCGTGTTTAAAAGAGCAAGGGCCTTAATTTCAGCTGGGCTGAGACTATCTTTGCCGGCAGCGCGCCGACGGCTACTCACCTCTGGCAAAGCCAAATTTTGAGACAAAGCTTCCTCAGTGATGTGTAAATACAGTTGATTCATTGGGCTGTTGCGCCAGGCTAAAACACCCTTCACACGCTCCGAGTAGGCAGTTGTTTCCAAAGCCAAAAGCAAATCTTCAATTTTCTGAGCAGCTTCAGCGGCACTACTAGATAAGCGACGGAACTCTGTAGTCGAGAGCTTACCGAGCTGCTCGATTGGACCCGCTAACCGATGCGTGCTCATGACGTCCACCATTTTTCGTTGGCCGGCAGGTGTTTTTGGCACAGCACTACCCACCGTCAACTGAGTCCGAGCGGGCTCGATAACTGTGTCGACATTGCCCTTAGTTATCTTTGCAAAACGTGCATCAAGTTGCTTGTCTTCTGACACTTTTATCCCTTCGCCTTCGCTCAGGGCATGCTTTTCACTTTTATCTTTTAACTTAACCTGAGGCGCACTCTGATACATATCTACCCCGGCGGTGATGGCAACCATGAGGGTAGCCAAGTCTTGACCTTTTAAGTGCCAGTCTCGCTCTGCCAGATCTCTAGTCTGATAAATATCTCTAACGCCACGAATGGCTTTGTCGGCCAGATCAGCGAAAACTTTGTCTGAAATTTTATTTTTCTTGAGAACTGCTGAGGCTTGATTGGTAGCTAAAGTTATAGCACTCGTAAACACATCCTGACTGCTGGCTGTCAGTTTACGAGCCAAGGCAGCCTTTTTGGCTGGCAATTTTAGCTCGCTGTGATCAACCTCAGCTTTTGGAGTCACTGCTTTTAACTTTGGCTGATTTACAATTGGTACTTCTGCCACCAAAGCGTGTGTAGGCACAACTTCAAGCTCTTGTTTAGGAGTTGTTTCAGGCACAACATTAACCGTTGGTGGCTCGACTACGATTTGTGTTAATGCTTCAGCCGGTTTGGGTGCCGAGGCTGGCTTACTTTGCTCGAGCAAACTTGCAGCTTGTGGCAAAGCAGTCGCGAGCAAAGCCGAGGCCTGATCTTCATTCAATCCCAGGCCACCAATATTCTGAGACCGGGTAAAAAATGTCTTGAGCGAGGCTTCTGTTTTATCACCTGCAGCATATTGTTCGAGTAAGAACACTAAGCGTTTGAAAAGGACTGGATTAAATGAAATCTTCAATGATTTCATGATTTCATCCAAAGCCATAAATTTGGCTTTTTCATCCACAGCGATACGCAAAATCGGATAATCCTTTAATTGCCCGCCCCAATCCAAGATCGTCTGCTCAATATCAGGTAAATAATTGGCAAGTGGCAATAATAAGTTCCCGGCAAGGTCTTTGGCGGCTGCCTCTGCCTTATCCGGTGCAATACCGAAAGCTTGCTCAATAAAACTTGGCATTTCGTTTGAATGAATTGAACCGTCAATTACAGCATCAACTAAATCCAGGAGCTCGTCCAAACGTCCCGGTGGCAAGGCATACCGAATCACTACCAGATTTGCAACTTCGTCGAAATCAGTGTCAAAGACGTATGTGTTGACTGATGGAATTTGCAGCAATTGCTTAAGCGCCATATTTAAACAGGCAACTTATTACAGGTTTGGTGGTGGTGGTACCACACCAGCTGAGGCCATAGCTCGAGCTGCACGACGAACTCGTTTGTATACACCGTCTAGCTCAGGATCAATATCTTTAATTCTCCCACCCGTAGGCACAAGAGATCGAGCAATAAAGCCCTCAATAGAGCGAGAAATGGCTTCAACCGCGTCTGCGATAGCCGTAGTCCGTGCCGGATCAGTAGTGGTTCTAAATTCTTTTTCCAAATCTTCAACTTGCTTACTGGTGAGCGCATCAACAATGGCATCCTGAGCCGGCTCTGCAAATGCTGTTCCAGAAACAACGACACCCCTTAACTTACCTGCATATTCTGCATCACGTTTTAACACGCCAATCATACGTTGTTCATCCATTAGCCCACTTGCAGTCGGATAAAAAACATCCAGCGGAAGTGCTCCAGCATCAAGTCTCAAACTATCAATAAATGCTGCTTGTCTTGGTGTTAAAGCACCGGCAGTATTAGATAAACTTTCAGCTCGAGCTAAGTATGCAGCCCTGCCAGCAGGATCAATTATCGTAGTCGGCTCCTGCTCTGTTTCAAGTAGGCCACGTATCAAATTATCGGCGTTCGGTCCAGTTAACTCAGATACAGATAACGAATCAACTTTAATGCGTTTAGCGGCAATGTTTCCGACAATATCTTTAGTGCTATATGCGGCACCTGTGGCAGGATTAATTGCTGTTAAGATTGGCTTTCCTGGATCCGATGCTGCACTCACCTGATCATGCACTTTTGGTACAGACCCAGCTTTGGCAGCCCCCTTCAGTTCTTCGCCATAGGCTCCACGCAACATTTCTTCATAAGCATTAATAGCCTTGCCGTCGTCAGTAGTTTTGACGACCTTCTTCTTGAGAGCGGCAATCACAGCCGGATCCTCAAGAGCGGCCTTGGAAAGATCTCTTGGGTTAAACTTAACATCCTCAACTAATTTACTAAGCTCAGCGGCTCCAAGAACTCTAGCCACAACATGCGCCATTTCCGTCTTAAACTTAAGATACTTCTCCTTCTGGCCATCATCGAATGAATCCTTAACGCTCTCAGCGTGCAACAAGGCGGCCTGATTTATAGAATCATTTAGGTCCGGAGATGATGCAGCATTTTTCTTACGCAAAGCAGCGTTAGTAGCAACCTCAGTTTGCATTGCATCAATATCATCCATGGTGCCCACACCAAATGCCGTAGTCCTACCAGCTGCGATCATGGCAATATGCGCTGCCTTTTGTTCATCTGTCATTTCTTTGATACGCTCCCGCGAAGCTGCGCGACCAGTTTTTTTATATTTATCAGCGCGCTGTTGAACGGCACCAAAGCTATCAACTACGGTACGCCCCAACACCCCTCCACCCAACCACCCGGGAATATTAGTTCCCATGGCTTTACCAGCAGCAATACCCACTCCTGCAGTTTTGCTGGTAGCCCTGGCCGCACCTCTAGCCGCAGAATACCCCCCAAAAAAGCCCACTGCACCGCCGACTAGCTTTTGAGCTAACTTCTCATCACCTAAGGCTTTTTTGGCCAAACCGCCCATACTACTAGCGGCGGAGGCTGATTGTTGCATGCCTACAACCAGCAAACATAAGGCTAAAAAGGTTGCTAGCAAATTCGAGGTTTCAAAGCTAGACAAGGTCACGCTTACAGCTGAATCCGGCTTAACGAAACCTTCAGAACCAACAATGTCACCGCTCGCCGTGGATAAAGCCAACCACAGAAAAAAGGTTAAAGTCGGACCAATCACTAGGGCTGCGGTAAACTTCTTCCACCATTCCCCGCTATTCCCAGCCGCGAATTTGAACATGCTACCCAGACCCCAAGTAAAAAACGTCAGTGGTGACAAGATCACAAGTACCCACAACAAAATAATCCGCCATAAATATACAAACGCCAGCAGCAGCATGACCGCCAAAATGCAAGCGTAAAGAATGAATTGTAAATAGGCAGCTCCCAACTGCAAACCAGCATCAATGGGCATGGCGACTCCGTTAGAGTCGCGCACGGCACTGCTGGAATACTCACCGTAAAAATTAAGGTCAAATAACTCGGCAAAATTACCGGCCGCTACATCAAGCAAGGCGTTCACAAAGGTAAACATGACGACTTGGCTGAGATCAATCAGCACGCCACAAATAGTCCGGCTAAAATTCACTAGCACCACTGCTAACAAAAACTGGGGTAGATTCTTTTGCCAACTGATCTTTTCGTAGCCGACAATGGTACCAATGGCAACCACGAGCAACACCAGCACCACAAACATGTTGACCACGTCACGAACCAACGACCAACCTATGCCAATCGTTGGGCTCAGGGAAAAACTGTTGTATTGCAAAATGGGTACAATCAACATTTCGATGATGACGATAATAAGTTTGGCAAGAGCACCCGTAATGTGCTGCGTGAAGCTCGTGATGAACAAAATCAAATTAGCCGCGGCGGTGTTGCCAATACTGATTTGATCAGCCGCATTCTCTGCCAAAATTAAATGTGCTGGTCCAGCCAAGCCAACGAATATAATCAACACAAACACCGCCACGAGGACACTGGCGTGGCGTGATTTAGCTAATTTTCCAAACCATCGTCTAAAAGACGATAAACAGCGCATAACCGGAGTGATTATATCACGAAGAAAATGGAGCAGGACTCGGTCCTGCTCCATTAATGCCGACTACGGCACGCTGATCGTAAGACCACACCCGATGCTCGTGGGATCATCCGCGGCCGTGAAGCCGAGGTAGGTCCCGTGGTAAGTGGCCGTGACGGTGCCCTGCACGATGCCGGGCGGAAACGGTGCCAAGCACGACCAGCTCGCCAGGCCGTTGTCACGGAACTCCACGCTGAAGCGCAGGCTGTCACCCTGAGCCAAACCCAGTACGGTGACGCTCACCGAACTGGCGTTCAGGACCTCGTTGAAGACGGTCCCCCAAGGGTTTTCTGTTTGGCCTGCCGGCGTAACCGCACCCACGAGCGTGATGGAATCAACCATCTGAGCGCTCGGAGTGTGCCAGGTGAGCTGGAGGTCACCGGTCGTGGACAGGTCTGGCGTGGTCAGAGTGGTGCCAGACGGTGCTTCGGACTGATCCAGATCGGGGCCACCGCAAGTGGTGACATCGGCAGAGACCAGGCAGTAGATGTTCGTGCCGCAATCACCTTTCACGGTGACGGCCGCGTCGAACTCGCTGTCACTCATCTCGATGATGTTCCGATCTTCCCAGCCGGAAAGCAGCAAAGTATCCCAGAACTCGATGGGCATCGCGATCCCGTCGCTCATGACGTAAACCGCGCTGTCGCCCGTGGCCGAGACCAAGCTGCCGTCGCGGAAGCTGGCCACCCCAGAATAGGCGTACTCGGCCACCAGACCATCTTCGATGGTGTCGTGGTAGAGATCGTCGTAGCTGACGGCGATGATGCCCCAGCTCTTCAGGACTGCCTGCCAACCCACGCTCGGCAAGAGCAATCGCTCCCGAGCGGGGTCAGACAAACTGCCAATCAGCAGCCACACACCTGGATTCAAGGTGTTGCCGTACACCGCCGAAATGACGGTGGTATCAGACAAGCCCTGATTCAGGCCATAGCAACCGAGCTCGCTATCAGAAACCAAAGCCACGTCGGTGTAGTCGTAATGGCGACTCACAAAAGCGTCCTCAGTCAGGAAAGGCGTCAACTCGCCCTGCTCGATCAAATAGACCGTGTCGTTGTCCGGCGTCTTGATCAGGCTGCCGTTCGGGTGCCAGAGCGGAGTCGGAAGCAACGAGTTGTAGGTCTCGCCGCCCGGCAAGGCGCACCACATGTCGCTCGTCATGAGCTGCACGTGCTGGCCGTTGTTGTCCATGTTGAGGACGAGCCCGTCGAACGATTCGCCGTACAGGCCATCGAGCGACGCGTCCCCGGCATGACGGCCAAAATGCACGTGATCGCCCGACGAATTGCCGGTAGTACCCTCGAAACCGAGCAATTGCCCAGCCGCCACCTGGCTCTGGTCGTCGATGAAGACAGACTCAAGGTGAGCCAGAATGAGGTAGGTGTCGTCACCCAGATCAAGGTTGATGTGGATGCCAAACCCGCCAGTGGGATTGGAGTCGAACACGTAGGCAGTTCCGCCCACGGGCGCGAACACCGGCACATCGGCATCGTTCGGGGTGTCCAAGTCCACGTCGAACTTGGTCGAAGTGGCGTTGTGAGACGGGGTGTCCTCAGTGCCCTGAGTACAGAGAGCCGCATAGCCGGCCTCAAAAGGCAACTCAGCCGTAATGGCATCCTCTCCGCCTCCAGTGAACGCAGCGGCAGCCCGCTTGAGCTCACACATCGGACCGCAGCAGCCGGTCATGGTATTTGCGATCATTGCCAACAGACCCATGTTTCCGTGATTGGTGTGCATGACTTCTCCTGTAGAGAAACTGATCGGAATTGATCAATTTCCCCTCGCGGCATGGGAGTATGGGGACAGTTAACGCGAGGGGAACGTGATCGATCGCCAATCATTAAAGGATTAGTCATTACAAAATTAGATATTAGCAGCTATTAGAGAAGTAGATATTAGAGGGATCGTGATGTATGTTTAAGCATCGAGTTCAGCATGCGCATAATTTCATCTAGTAGCTTTTCACATGTATCAATTTCATGCTCTTCGACATAACCTAACCGTTTAACGATAGTGAGCTGGGTGTCCAGTTCGGCGCATGATCCATAGGCAATGCGCAGGAATTGTTTATTTTGATTTTTTGAAAATCTATACTGACCTTCTGCGATATTCGAAGGTATTGAAATTGAAGATCGGGATATCTGATCAATGAGGTTGGCTTTTTCATATACAGGCAGACGTTTCGTGATTTGATGTACCTCCTCAACCAATTGCATCGCCTTTTGCCAAACAATTAACTTTCTATAAAGCCCTGACATACATCTAATGACTATTTTCTAATAGCTGCTAATATCTAATTTTGTAATATCTATTCCTACTTCCCAGTTCAGTTGCACTAAGGCACAGTCCAGATGCCCAACTCCCCAGTCAGACACCTGGACATTGAAGCTTGAAATCACCAGGAAATCGCTCGTTTGCAGGCGCTCTCTGAAAAGAGAGTTCAGCTTTGCATGCTTGCGCATCTCACAGTTGTGTCAGTCTTCGTTCGGTGGCCACCGACGAACATCGCTGTTCTGCATTCATCACACGTTGTTCACCGATAACCTTCAAGAGCTTTTGGCCATAAACAACTAAAAAACTGTCGGTGGCTTCCGACAGCATTAGCAAGACTTAAGAAATTTGGTATGTCATTGCACAAATACTTGTCGGTGACTTCCGACAGGTAATGGTGGATAAGTATTTTTCCGTAAACACAAACGCCCGAGCCAGATGGCTCAGGCGCACGAAGTCATGTCTAACGATTACTGCCGCAGCCACCAAGCTTGGATCACGAAAATGAGAGTCCACGCGCAGAATGTTCCCATCGCAATCAGCTCTGTGTTCCGCAACAATGGCTGCGTGATCTGGCTCAGCGCTGCGTAAGAACTCAAACCCGTCGAGATCACCATCAGGGTGGTGGTAGCTGGAATACTCAAAGGCACCCCCCACGCCTCCTCCCCAGCCTGCCAGTTGATCCAGATCCCCTGCATAAGCCGCAGAGACTGAATAAAGTAGATGATAGTCAGCAACACCCGAACCATGTATGCCGTAGTCAACATGACACCTCCTGAATGGCTGTCACATGATGAGCAAAAATTCATAGCATGTCTAATAATGGCTAATGACTGCCCCTAGCGCTTCGGCGTGTAGGGGGCGTGGTTTTTTATAAGAGAGTAATAAATTTGCGGGCTAAATAAATTTATGTGCCCGGCTTCTTAAAGACAGCGAACACTTTTGACTGCCGGTCAACTCCGGCAATGGGGTGCGGACAACATCACTATGGAAATCAAAAAACATCCATCTATTCCCCGACATCTGGGAAATCAAGGTACGCCGCAAAGCAGCTGCTGACCCGCAGACCGGAGGTTGGTCTGGGTGAAACTGCAACATCCGGCCCATGAGCTTCATGGGCCGGCCATTTTTTACTTGACATTTACCCCAAAGGATATTAGGCTATTTTTAAGCTCGGATATAGTACCGGCGTTAAAGTCAGCTTAGCGAGTAAGGAAAAGTGGGAGCCTTACCTGACCACGTTTGGGAAATTGGGTCCGTGCCGGCAACAATTCAGAAAGAGTTCTGGT
>CALRHE010000007.1 GCA_943359345.1 Candidatus Uhrbacteria bacterium | reverse complement strand
AACGTGATCTCCGCCCGCTCAAGCTTAAGCCCCTCAAGCCTAGGTTTACGACCAACAGCCGCGATGACACGCTCAGCCACAAGTGATTGGCGAGGTTTACGACCAACTTGAAAAGTGAGTTTTAGTCCACGACCATAACGCTTAATGCTGAGCGGCTTAGTTTTAGTCTGCACCTGCACACCAAGATAATTCAGGTTACCTTCAGTCAGAGCAGCGATTTCGGCGTCTTCACGCGGCAGGATATGCTCCCCGACCTCGAGCAGCGTGGTCTTGACCCCGAGTAAACCAAAGAGCGTAGCGAATTCAGATCCAACTGGGCCACCACCTATAATCGCCACCGAGCTTGGTAGATGCTGCATGGTCACCACATCACGCGAATACCACATGGACACGTCTTCGAGACCATCGAGCTGAGGCTCACGCTCGACGCTACCCGTAGCGATCACGAAGGCTTTGGCTCGAATACGTTCACCCTTGACATCGATCATGGTGGTACTCACAAAATGGGCTGCACCGAACTTGACCACCACTTTTTCGCGTTTCGTAAATTCGAGGAGACGCTTACCATTGCCAGTGATAGCTCGTACCACCGCGTCACGACGGTGCAGGATAGCGGCAAAATCGTAGGTCACTCTACCGGTACGAACTCCATACTTACCCGCTATATATTTGGCTAAATGGTAAAGCTTAGCAGCTTTCAACATCGCCTTAGTAGGCACGCAGGCCCAATAACTACACTCGCCGCCTAAATGGTTTTCAGACTCAATCACACAGATCGATTTGGCGCCGGCAGCCTTAGCCCCATCAATAGCCGCCATCCCAGCTGAACCGCCCCCAATAATTACCACGTCATACGTGGCCGTGGTTTTAGAGATTGTCTTCTTCCCCCATAATCCTCCCATATTTAGTTTAGATACTCACGACCAGCTTCCCAAAGTCCTGGATAACCATTTTGCTTGAGATAATACCACCATTCTACTCCCCAAAGTGAGATTTCCGTTAAGCCAGTACTCTGTGCGTAACGTAAATAAGTTTGTAACTGAACCGGAGTAAATAAGGCCGCGGCCTCCTCCAGACTGTAATCACGATAATCTTGGGTGAGCCAGGGCTCGGCTTGAAGTTCAGAAATCACTACCTTATCAACAAAACGGCTAACACTTAAGGCTTGAAGTCCATAGAATCGGGGTGGAATTGGAAAGGTAATCATCCAGCCATTAGGTAAGGCGACCTTGCGATACATGCTCGCCCCAATCACATCTGCATCCTTAGCCTGTGTAACCCAAAGCTGTTGTTCACCACTCACCGTGAGTTGGATCGGATGCTCGGGGTCAAGCGTGCGTACTCGCTCAATCTCACGTTTAACAAGCCCATAATTAACCCTGGGGCAAACCCCAAACGGAAACAAAGCTTCGTTTTCCACCTGCCAGCGTAGAAGTGACCGGTCTGAACGATAACGCGTCACCAAGAGGTCAACATACTCAAGTAAGGCTTGTTCATACTCATCCTCGGGTAACTGCTTGGCCCAAACAGGTGTGTAGCACTCCGGCCAGCGCGGAACCTTGTTGCCAATTGCCAGGATGACTCCAACATCGTGTTTGGCCGCCTCAGCCATAATCCAATCCAGCTCGTCTAAACGAGCTTGCTTGGATTCGGGCTGAATTTCATCCCAATGTATGGGGACACGAATCTGCTGCAGCGGTAACTCATCCAGCATGGCCGGCAAGACCTTATACGGATCAAGGCCTAAAAACCTGGCATAAGCTGGTGAAAAAGTAGCCCCGTAAACAGGCTGAGAAGCTACCGGCTTAACTTGCCACAGCATCAACAAAAACAGGCCCAGACCACCCACGCCAACAATCAGGAGAGATACGCGCAAGGCTCGACTCATGGGGAAAATTAAATTTCGTCTTTTTTATCACGCACAAACGATAACCAACTCTCTATGAACTCGATCGCCACCTTGAGCGGAGCTTCGATAATAAAATCGAAGAAATAAATGAAGACGTTAATCTTGGCAACCTTACTGCTCAGCCATGAACCGGCCCTGGCAATTGGCAAGAACCAAATATCAAACAGGGTGCCTAACAAACCGCTCCGGGCGTCAGAGGCCACAATCTCGCGGGTGGATGAACGGATACGAATACCAAAAAACGTAACCAGCGATAAAAAGAATAGGAACAGACCAATTGAGAGTGTGTGGAATCCAAATTGATACAAACCAAAGGCTATCAGTCCATAAACACCTACAAACAGCAAGGCGTACAGAACATCATAAATATTTTGCCAAGGACTACGCGTATCGTGTTTGACGCGCAAATGCAAAACCGGATGATCAGCACCAACTGACAAGGCCCGGATAGCAGCTAAATAATCTTCACGATTCCGCTTATGCGGCAGAGCCACGGTCAAGCCGATCAAGGCCAAGAACAAAGGGTGGAACAATATATTTACGAATAATGGGTAAAGTGGGACCTCTTGACGAGTCAAAAACAGGTCATACGGTAACTCCAGCAACAACGCTAAGAACATTTTGGTTATAAATAAGAAAATCACAGCTCGAATGACGGTGCGGCGCAAACGGGTTTTAAAATTTGCTGTACGCGTGGCCAAAGCCTTACTAACTGCTTCGTCTAACTCCTCAGGCTCGGACAAAAGCTTGTCAACGTCATCAGCAGCGTGAAGCGCATCACCGAGCACACGAAAAATACCGGCCCGACGACGGAGTAAACGTGACAAACGGTCAGTCAGACGATCACGCAACTCGGCCTCAACTGTATTCACCACTGTCAATAAATTTCCGGCCAGCTCTTGAATCAAAACGTCATTTGCGGCTCCAGTCCAGGCTGGGTAATACAGCGTTAAGACTCGGTAGCGTAACATGCCAGGGTTTGATTTAAGTAACGTTTTGTGGACACCAATATACAAGCGTAGGTCTTTCTGCTCAGGAGTTACAGACAAACGTGGATCCCACTCAATCCGTTTCTTCATCTCGTCGTACATGAAAGCTACCAAGGCTTCTTCGGCCTCATTGTGAGCAACCTTGGCTTCTAGTTCTGTAGCTAAAACATCTAACAGCCAATGAAACACGGCCTCACGCTCCCGGCCCAGATGGTCAGCAGCTCTAAACAGAGCTTCGTACTTAGCAATAATCGGAGCCAATTCATCTTGGAGTGCCACGGGTACACTCTTGTTGGGCAAAT
The DNA here is from genome assembly GCA_943359345.1 of Candidatus Uhrbacteria bacterium. Classification (GTDB taxonomy): domain Bacteria; phylum Patescibacteriota; class Patescibacteriia; order UBA9934; family UBA9934; genus JAGORL01. The sequence continues at coordinate 32,987 of CALRHE010000007.1, read as the reverse complement.
ACTTGGCCCAAACTAATTCCTTCAAAAGATCACCTCCAAGCGATGATAAGGGTGCGTCGGCGCCAAGATAACGCTTCAAGATACGCAAGATGGCGTTGCGCCGGAGTAAATGCTCTTCTTGATAATCAAGTGTGTTACGCACGCGCTCGTAAAATGAGGCAGCCGTGCTAACCGGTGCACTAACTTCAATAGTTTCAACCCCAGCCGCGTGCTCCTGTTTATCTTTAGGCCTAAGACGGTAGGCGAGTTGTTTAAGCTGTTCAGGCATACATGAGCAATCTAGAAGAAAGTCCGCTCCTCTGACTTGGCAATAATTTCAAACGCTTCGTGAGCAGTATCAACCACCCGAAAGATATTCAGATCTTCACGGCGAATGGTATCGAAGCCTCCGTAAACAGTTTTATCAAGCCAGGCCACCAAGCCATCCCAGTACTGCCTACCAACTAGGACAACCGGTACGGCCTCAGATTTAGCTGTTTGAATCAAAGTCAAAATTTCAAATAACTCATCTAAGGTACCATAACCACCCGGAAAATACACGTAAGCCTGGGCGCTGGCAGCCATCATGACTTTACGTGTAAAAAAGTAATGAAAAGCCTGTGAATGCGTGACATAGGCGTTTGTGCGCTGCTCATTGGGCAATTGAATATTTAAGCCAATTGAAGGCGCGCCGGCTTCATAGGCACCCTTATTGGCTGCCTCCATAATCCCCGGACCGCCACCGGTGATAATGGTAAAACCTTCCTCACCCAGCAAGTGTCCCAAGTCTTGGGCTACTTGATACCAATGGCTACCAGGTTGTAAGCGAGCCGAACCAAAAATCGTGACTTCGCGTTTTGTCGTGGACAAAAACTGGAAGCCCTCAACAAATTCTGACATGATCCGAAAAATCCTCCAGGTAAGATCTGACATGCGCGGCGGACGTTCACCGGCCACACACATCGCCTTCTCTTCTGGCGTCAACGGAATGCGCACATTGTCTTCAGCCATAACTCGGCCGCTTTTACGCGCGCCGGGATTAGCTTTGAAGATGTCCATAGACAGACGTTACGCATGCTATTTTAGCATAGATAGCCGAAAATTCAGAAATTACAAAATTAGATATTAGCAGTCATTACAAATTAGTAATTAGAGGTGTACGGAGTGGTTCTAATATCTACTTCTCTAATAGCTGCTAATATCTAATTTTGTAATGACTAATCCTCTAGACAACGTAAATAAAGCCTAAACTTTCAACGGTTTTTCTGGACCAAATATAACGGCCATCAACTAAAATTCGTCCCTTCATGACGTGTTGTAAAGTTTTCAAATCCAGATCTATAAATTCCTGCCATTCGCACATTAGCGCTACAGCGTCGGCGTCTTGAGCAGCCTCCAGGGCAGATGAAGCCATCACCAACCCGTGATGATCGTTCACAAGCGTGGGCCGCACTTGCGGATCGTAAGCCACTACCTGAGCCCCGTCTTTGAGGAGCTGATCGATCAGAGTAATAGCCGGAGCGTCGCGCACGTCGTCAGTCTTGGGCTTGAAAGCCAGACCAAAAATGGTGACCTTCTTCCCCGCTACTCCACCGAGTGCTGCTGACAAACGATCGTACAAACGGGTGCGCTGACGATAGTTAGCTGCGTGTGCAGCTTTCAAAACAGTCAACGGAGTGCCGGTTCGATCACCTTCGCCGATCAGGGCTTGCACATCTTTCGGAAAACAGCCACCGCCATAACCAACGCCGGGTCGAACCGCACCGATGCGCGGGTCCAAACTCATGCCGAGAGCTACGCCCACAGGGTCAGCACCAACTTGATTAGCGTAATTGGCAATCTCATTTATTAAACTAATGCGCGTCGCCAAAAAACTATTCGAAGCGGTTTTGACGACCTCGGCCGTGGCGCAATCACTAATAAACACGCGAGCACCGTTGGCGATAATCGGCTCGTAAACACGTTTCACTTTTTCGAGCGTGTCTGACTCATCGGCACCGATGACTATACGTGACGGGATCATGGTGTCGCGAATGGCCGTACTCTCAGCCAGAAATTCTGGGTTTGAAGCGATCGTGAACGGTCGCTGACTGATCTCGGTCATGACGCGACGCATAGCCGCAGCCGTACCGGCCGGAACAGTCGACTTAATCACGAACACAGCTCCATCGCGATGATCCTGAGCAAAAGCTCGAGCTACTTGAGTCACAGCATTCAGGTCGGTACTGCCATCGGGCAAAGTTGGCGTGTTCACACAACAGAAAACCAGCTCGCCAGCCTTGATAGCTTCTTCGTTGCTCGTCGTAAATTTCAAACGACCCGAAGCTAAAGACTTTTGGAGTAATTCAAAAAGTCCGGGTTCAAAAAAAGGCACCTCCCCAAGATTCAATTTTTCAATGCGCTCAGCATTCAGGTCAGCACACACGACCGTATGACCGATATCGGCCATAGCTGCAGCAGTGGTAACGCCGACCCAACCAGCGCCAATAATAGCTAATTCCATACCGAATATATAGTATTAGTCATTACAAAATTAGATATTAGCAGTCATTAGTAATTAGTTATTAGATCCAACCCGTAAGCATCTAATGACTCTACTAATATCTATTCTTTAATAGCTGCTAATGACTAATTTTGTAATATCTGACCCCTGCTACGAGTTCTAAAACTTTGCCTCGGCAATCCTATGTCCCGACGGAGCAGGGTTGCCATCGTTTGGTTCACGCATGATCACAATTGATTTGTAGACGCTGGGATCAACAATACCGGTCGAAGGACTAGCTGTGAAATTTAGAACCCAACTGCCATCAGCTCTTGGAGCTAGCTGGCCCATATCTTTGACGTCGGCCAGACCGTCTTTGAGGAGCCAAACATGATACGAATCAGCCGCCATGTCAAGGGCTGGTAAATATGCTAAGACAACCATGTCAGCTGAATTTTTTGTAAGATAACGTTGGATGCGGCCAGTGTGTTGTCCGTCAAATGCTGAAACCAGCGGCGCGGACAGTTCTTCAGTTTTCAAAATCTCAGTGTCAATGTTCGAGCTCGCTGTCGTGATTGGTACAATCCCCTCGACTCCTTCAGTCACAATCTCTTGAGCCTGGACCGGTGCGTCTTCGGCGTCACCACGAAACCATTGCATGGCCAGATAGAAGCCGGCACAGCCGATGATCACAAGCGCGATGCTCGGGAAAAGTTTACCCGCACTGCGGGACAAACGGCTACGTCGTGATTTGCGATAATGCCGGTTCATTGAACTATTATACCGCAGAAATTGAAAATCTTTATTCAAACACCGCTATCTCAATCTACTAGCATAAGCTAGGTGTAGATTTCATAAAGCCAAAACCCCGCTTGTGCGGGGTTTGGCGGAGCCGGCGACTGGCTTTAAGCCTGGTGACTCGATGGGGCTCGAACCCACAACTCCTTCGTGATAATCCGGGTGGAGTTACCTTTACTCCCACGAGCCCAAAATCGCCAGCATAAAACAAGACTCCACCATTCTGAAACTTGATGTCAAGTTAAACTTATCCACTACAACTCATCCACATCGCGCAAGAATGAGCTCGGCATCGGCTTCGCAACACGATCACCGCTCTCATCGAGCACAATCGTCGGTTCATCATCCCAGGAATCACTCGAGGCACGAACCGGGGAAGGTCGCGAGTTTGTGGGTCGACCGTAGCTTGGTTGAGCCCAGCTAGGAAGTGCGGCCCGCAGGCGAACAGTTTCGATAGCGGCCTTTGGAATCTCATCTAGGAAGGTCGAGGGCTGGCGAATTTCGACAGTTTCGTAACCACTAGTTACCGGATAAGTGAAAAACAGCTTAGTGCGAGCTCTGGTGGCGGCCACGTAAAACAAGCGACGCTCCTCAGACATCTCAGCGTCCGAGCCATAAGCGCGTTGATGTGGGAAGGCGCCTTCAGCCAGGTTGATAATGAAAACATTGTCCCACTCGAGTCCTTTGGCCTGGTGAATGGTTGATAAGATCACTTTATCCTCGTCAGAATTTTGCGAGGCCTGTTGCTCAGTGTCCATCAGCTTCACACCAAAATCCCCCGTCAGCGTCACGGCGTCCAGGAAGGGGCCGATCTCGTCGTATTGTTCGGCGAAGACGCTGAACTGTTCGATATCATCTAAACGATCGCGATAGTTGGGATACTCGGCCTCGAGATACTCCTTGTAACTTTCAGCACCCACAAAAGCTCGTAAGGCCGGTGCCGGTCCATCTGTCGTTAGCATGGCCGATAAGATCTTCGTAGCTCGCTGCCAACCGAGTAAAGCTTTGGCTCCAAGACTCGGACTCGAAGCGATAGCTGCCTTGGCATCTTCAAACGAGGCGGCGTAGGCAGCCACCTTAGCCGCAGTCGCAAGACCGACACCGGGGTGAATCTGCAAAGCTCTGATCCAAGCCATGCTGTCTTTCACGTTCCGCAGAATACGCAAATGTGCGATCGAGTCTTTGACGTGTGCGCGCTCAAAGAACTTTAAACCTCCACGGTAGTCATACGGAATATTTCGCTTCATGAGCTCAAATTCTACCGCTTGCGAATGAAAAGCCGCCCTAAAGAGCACGGCGATCTCATGTAGAGGCGTACCGGTGTTGATGAGCTCGACGATCTGCTCGGCTACATATTGCCCTTCTTGACGCTGATCAGCTGCCGGCACGACCAGTGGTAACTCGCCTGTCTTTGAAACAGCTACGAGCTCCTTGGAGAACTGCTCTTCATTGTTTTTGATGACCTCGTTAGCTACGTGAAGAATCTGCGGGGTAGATCGATAGTTGGTGACAAGACGAAAAACTTTGGCGCCGGTGTATTGATCTGGAAAATTCAAAATATTCTTAATCTCGGCGGCGCGGAATGAATAAATACTCTGAGCATCATCACCAACGACAAGCAGGTTCTTGTGACGACCCGAGAGTAACTTCACGATCTCGGCTTGAATGAGGTTCGTATCCTGGAACTCGTCCACGATGACGTAAGCGAACTTGTCTGCCAGCAGCTCGCGAATGTCTGGCTGGTCTTGGAGTAATTTCAAAAGCACGAGCAAAAGATCGTCGAAGTCCATCGAACGCTGTTCGATCTTGGCGCGCTCGTAACGCTTTAGGATCTGCGTGATGTCGTGATTGAAATCTGCAAAGGCCGAGTTCTTGCGTTCGATCGCTTCGTCGAGCGGGATACGAGCGTTCGCGGCGTACGAGGAGATCGACTTCAAAACGGCCGCACTCGGGAAACGCTTGCCCATGTCATTCACTTTCTGTTCTTTGATGCACAGCTTCATGAGGTCGGTCGCGTCGTCTTCGTCGAGAATAGAGAACCCCGCCCCGAACTCGGTGTGGTTACCGTACTGACGTAGCAAGCGATTGGCGACGGAGTGGAAAGTTCCCGCGTACAGTCCTTGCGGATACGTTTTTAACAACACTTCGATACGCGTAATCATTTCCTTGGCGGCCTTGTTCGTAAAAGTCAGGAGCAAAATTCGTTCAGGCGAAATGCCGTGTTCGAGTAACCACGCCACGCGATAGGTCACCGTGCGCGTCTTACCACTCCCCGCCCCTGCCAACACCAAACACGGCCCGTCACCGGTCTGAACCACTGGCAGCTGCTCCTCATTAAGCTCAGCCTCGTAATTGATGTTGAGCTTAGGAGCCAGAGGTGCTGAAAGCACGAATTCCTTCATAGTCCCGAACAGTTTATCGTACAAAAAACGAACGCGCCACCCTCCTCCCGGGGGTGGCGACGATGAAGGGTTGAATCTGTGCTTGTGGCGACCACGGTCTAGCGCTAATAGCCCCTAGGGGTATTGGTGCAAAGGCTCCAGTCGTTCTCTTCGGCGTCACCAGGCGACATCGTCGACTGTGACACGTCGTAGGTCATGTCCATCGCCCTCACGAAGATGATGGAACGATGCAATGAGCCAGGCTCGACCCAGTCCTTGGTTGCGATCGCGATCCACCCGTTTTCTGCAGGCTGGAACCTGTAGTCAACAACCGGGTACGCTCCCCAGTTGAACGTGACGACTTGGTACTCAGTCGCATCCACTGGCTTACAAAAGCCAGGGGCTCCTGCAACCGCAGCCACCATCGCACAGGGACTTATAGGAATGTCGGCCAGGCCGATAGTTCCCGGCGAATTCATGCAGGTCTGCGGCAACTTGCTGCGGTGCATGGCACAAGCAACGGTGAGAATAATCATCATGGCTCTGCTCCTATCGACGGCTGGAAGGGTGTCGACTCAAGAGTCTACCAGCTTTATTTGAAAAATCAATAGCGGCTCGGGATCAATGTCGAATATTAGTCCAAATACTGAACTTTGTTTCTGACATGTTCTTCATGCGTCTCAGCGTAGTAGATCTCGCCGTCGTCGGTTGTCAGGAAGTAGAGGTAGTTGTTAGCGGTCGGGTTCAGAACAGCGTCGATCGCGTTAGCGCTCGGAGCGCTGATGGGGCCAGGCGGAAGTCCTGGATACTTATAGGTGTTGTAAGGTGATTCGGTATTGTCACGTTGATCGAGCGTAATCGACGGACTGTCACCTTCAATCACGTAGTTCACAGTCGAGTCAGCCTGAAGGGCCATGCCGATATCCAGTCTCTTCAAGAAAATATCAGCTACGTTCTTCATGGTGCTCGGCTGACGCACTTCCCGCTCGATAATTGAAGCCAGTGTCAAAATCTCATGTGTCGTCATGGTCGCGGCGTCACCGATTGGTCGACCTAGATCGCCGACACGATCAGCCATGGTGTCGAGCATAATTCTGGCGATGTCTTCGGCCGTAGCATTAAATGCGAAGCGATAGGTGTCTGGAAACAAGTAACCCTCCAAGTCGACATCATCAGGCTTTTGAGCAGCCATAACAAACTCATGAGTCTCAAGCGGCGAGTCAACACCCGTAGCCACGGCCCACTCAGCTTGGGTGACGAGTTGTTTAGTCTCGAGGAGCTCACCGATTTGCTTGAGCGTTAAACCTTCAGCAATAGTCACACGCACATCGATACCCTCAGTCGTACCAGCCGTCAAAATAGCGAGCGTGGTTTTGTAATCTTCGCCCACATACACAATATAGGTTCCAGCCTGCACCTTGTCGGTCAGCCCAGCCAACTCTGCCTTGATGCGAAACCACAGAGCGTTGGCAATAATTTGTTGATCTTCGAGAGCCTGGGCAATCGCCACAAAGCTTTGCCCGTCTTGTACCACAAACTCTTCTGCGACTGCATCTTTAGCTGGATTTTGCCAAAAATAACGGGAACATTGATTGATAGCTACAATGGCAATAATCACGACGACCAAACAGATACTAAAATACCCAACACCTTTAAACATAATCCCCAACTTTTAACTGTTATCTTAAAACAAGATCACGTATCCCAAAGCTATCACACAACCAAGCATCCAGCCAAACATGACATCACCCAGATAATGGACCCCAACGATTATGCGTGAAACACCGATCAAAAACGCAAACCCGATTGAGCAAACAATCGTGATGATAGCTAAACCGGAACTTGGAAATGTAGTTAGCAGACCAAGTGACGCTGCCGCGGCTGCGCTCACAGTGGCATGAGCCGAAGGGCACGAATAGGTCTCAATCCACATTTTGTAACCTGTTAATTTTTCAAAGTTAGGTCTTGGGCGCCGAATAAAATGCTGAAGCAGAATAGCGATCACGTATGAACTCAGAAACACGATTAAATAAAAGCCCAGGGCAAGATAGCCAAAATATGCAAACAGCGCCGCCACGAGCACATAGATGACAATACTCTGGCCAGCCAGAAAATTCCAAAACCCGTACATGGGCTGACCCCAGGTACGGATTTGGTTCGTCAGTTTATGATCGAGCTTAACAACGACTTTCATGGTTCACAGTTTACCTGCTGTCACTTACTTCTTACAATATTCTCTGGTTGTTAAGTAGTCATTATCATCACCAGTTTCACTGATGGAATAAACGTAGGTTTTGACGCAATCAAGATTGGTCCACTCCAGATTGTAACCACCAGCGCCTCCAAGCGTTTCCAGCTGTCTAGAAAAGGCTTCGCCGGCGTTCAATGTTCCGACCACCTCTTTCGCGCCACTTAACAGATCCCAGATAACGATCTCACGCGACTCTTCGTCAAAGGCAGGATTATAGTAGACCGCTGCCAAATGGGTTTGATCCGGCGATACCAACGTGGCTTCCTTACTCTTAAAAGGCAATTCAGATAAAAATGACGGCACCTGTAGTTCAGGGCTATCAACAGTAATATCGAGCTCTGATAGATCAACACTCGGCCTATCGTTCTCGCCGATACTGTGTGTAAAGATACGTCCATCAAAACCTACCTGAGGCACAGCAAAAATACGATTAGATGAAAAGCCAGTATTTCCAAAGGTATAAACCACGGTCTCCTTGCCAGTTATGCGATTAACTATAACAACCTGTTTATTATCTTTAACGTAAACAAATGGAGCCGCTATGGGTTTCTCAAGATCTTCTCCATCGATCTTGGTATCGGCGACCTCAGCACGTGTTTCGAGAATAGCCTCTTGTTCATTTTGCAAATCAACGTATTGAGTTACCACATACCCGAACACAATCGTTTCAAGCACTAGCAAAACGCCGAGCATACCGACAATTAAGTGCAATGAGCCGTGACTGTGATGGTCACCGTGTGCTGATACAGGTTGCCGTGTGGGCGTTGGAGCTGGATTCAGTTGCTCGTTCATAGGTTTGTGGGCAGGGCCCTTAGGTTGGGCTGAGTCGAGCTCAGCACTTACTAGTTTATTACTTCACAGTATACACGGAGATTTTGTAGAATTACTACATTTTATTTACCCAGGCCCAAGCATCATCTTTAGTTTGAATTTGGCCTTCATCCCAGGCCTGCTCGATGGCTTTCATTAGCTCGCCGATGCGCGGACCGGGCTCGAGCCCGAGTTGTTTAACGAGCTCTCCTCCGCTCAAAAGTGGCGTGCAGGCTTGATGCTCGAGGTCAAATTTGATAAGCGCTGCTCGGAACACCTCGCCCTCAGTATACGGATCAGTAGTCGCAGTCTCAAAGCCGCGACCACGCTTATCAGCTTCGGTGACGGTCAAAAAGACTTCAACCGGCACACCCTTTAAACGTCGGAGCAGTCGTCGCAAACTGTTGGCATACTGCTTTTCGTCGAGCTCGCCGTGAGTGAATAACTTCCAATACTTAGTGGTCTTTAAATGATCTTTAGTGATCTTGACGACCTTATCAGTCAAGTCATGACCGAAAATAAACTTGCCCAAAAATGACCGAGCTGGAGCCTCGCCGGCCTCCTCATGACCTTTAGAACGGATACGACCGTCCTCGACCTTAGTCGTCAGCGCTTTACCAAGATCGTGACACAGAGAGCCGAGCATGACGATTAAAGCATCCTCGTGCGTCAGAGCTCGCTCGGGTTGTCGAATCAGCTGTGCTGCTTGGTCGATAACCATGCCAGTATGAATCCAAACGTTGCCCTCAGGATGCCATTCGGGTTCTTGGGGTGTCGCAATGAGAGCCTTGAGTTCGGGATAGTATTTGTCGACAATGCCGAGTTCGAGCATGAGCTCGAGACCCTTAGACGGCTTGCGAGCTTTCAAGAGCATTTTTTTCCACTCGGCGGTCACACGCTCCTTTGAAAGCTCGTCGAGTTGGCCGCGCTCTACCATTTGCTTCAGTAATTGCATGGTTTTCGGCTCGATAGTGGCATCCAGGCGAGCTGCAAGTTGGAAGCCACGAAAAACGCGCAAAGGGTCTTCCTGAAACGTGGCCTCGTCGACCACCCTTAGCTTATCGCTCTCAAGATCAGAGATACCGTCGTAGGGATCGTGAACAACACCTGATAGTGGATCAAGTGCAATAGCGTTGATGGTAAAGTCACGACGACGAGCAGCTTCGCGGAAGCTCATGCTCGGATCGCTTTCGATGAGAAAACCTTTGTGTCCAGTGCCGACCTTGGTTTCTTTGCGTGGGATACCGACGTCGAGCTCAAAACCACCTTCGAGCAAAACTTTAAGAATGCCGAACGATTGACCAACCACATCAACGCGCTCGAAGAGTGTCTCGACGAGTTCCTTGAGCCTCTCCGGGGCTACGCCGTAAACCTCAACGTCAGCATCCTTTGGTCGCGTGCCAAGCATGAGGTCGCGCACATAGCCGCCAACGATGACAGCCTGTGGTGTGGTAGGTGCGTAGGCGTGATCAGGCTCCAAAGCTAAAACAGCCTCAGCCAACTGCGTAATAGCAGTCACTAGAATGGGATCTTGGTTTTCAAACTGGTGTTTCCAGACGGAGGGTTTCATGGGAAGGCGTAGAAGGGGTCAGATATTACAAAATTAGATATTAGCAGTAATTAGAGAAGTAGCTATTAGATGCTTACGGGTCGGATCTAATAACTATTTTCTAATAGCTGCTAATGACTAATAACTAATTTCTAATCCTATAAATCTCAGAGTAACGGTGTACCCGTCATCTCGTCTGGCTTCGGCAGACCTATAATCGCTAGAAATGTGGGGGCTACATCAGCTAACATACCAATTGGTGGCATGAGCGACAAATCGCCGTCTGGAACATCGCCGGCAATTGAGGCTTTACCCTCAAAGTGCTTACCAATAATCCAAAACGGTACCGGGTTGGTACTGTGCTCTTTATCGATAGCATGAGTCTGCAAATTTTGAACTTCTTCAGCGTTACCGTGATCAGCAGTAATACAAATCACGCCGTCACGCTCAAGTACGGCCTCAACAATCTTGCCCACACACTCGTCAACCACTTCGATGGCCTTGATGGTGGCCTCAAGGTCCCCAGTGTGGGCTACCATGTCAGGATTGGCTAAATTACCAATGATGACATCGTAATTTTCGGTCTTGATCTCCTTAATTAAGCGCTCAGTAATCTCGCGAGCGCTCATGTCTGGTGCCTGGTCGTAGCTTGCGACCTGGGGCGATGCGATCAGGGCTCGATCCTCGTTCTCGAAAGCCTCTTCTCGCGTACCGTTCATGAAAAAAGTTACGTGCGCGTATTTTTCGGTCTCAGCTATGTGTAGCTGCACCAATCCAGCTTTAGAAACAGCCTCAGCCAAACAATTAGTCACCACCTCAGGCTGGAAGGCGACCTCAACCGGCAGACCGGTCTCGTACTCCGTCATGGTGACGAAGGTGAGATTGCGAATAAACTCACGGGAAAACTTGTCGAATGACGGTAATACAAACGCCTTAGTGAGTTGGCGAGCACGATCCGCTCGAAAATTGAAAAAAATAACTGCGTCACCAGGTTTGACGGTTGCGAGCGGCTGGTCGCGCTTAACAATTACTGTTGGCTCGAACTCTTCATCAAACACGTCCCGCGTGTAAGAGTCTTCGAGCGCCGCCACGGCGTCTTCAACCCGATACTCACTTTCACCTAAGGCCATAGCCCGATAAGCCTTTTCAATCCGATCCCAACGATTATCTCGATCCATGGCGTAGTAGCGGCCAGACACTGACGCCAGATAACCAACTCCAGTAGCTTTCATGTGTTCCTCAAGTGTACGAATAAAATCAACACCCGAATTATAAAGTGTGTCACGACCATCCAGGATGGCGTGCACAGCTACGTCCTTAAGTTTATTTTGCTTAAATAGTTTCAACAACTGAAAAGCGTGGTCGTCGAAAGCGTGAACCTTGCCGGACGACATCAAGCCCATGAGATGTAGGGTGCCTCCGCTCTTTTTAACGGTCTCGATAGCTGTCGCAAAAGCTTGGTTCCCGGCAAACTCGCCTGACACGATGGCCTTATTGATTCTCGGTAGCGTTTGGTAATACACACGACCTGCCCCGATAGCTAAATGGCCAACCTCTGAGTTCCCCATCTCACCCCAACTCAAACCAACCTCATCGCCTGAGGCGCGCAAGGTCATAGTTGGATACCTCTCTGTCAGCATTTTGAAGGTGGGCGTATTAGCACGCGTAATCGCGTTACCGTCGCCATCCGGCGCCACTCCAAAACCGTCTAGAACTAAAAGTACGGCCGGACGCGGTCGCCCTTCAGAAACTTTCACATCACGCTCCATAGCGTGACTATTGTAACATGCTAGCGCAAAGCAACTTCCGAATTTCCAGCTTGGATGTAGGTGACGTTCTGGAGCTTAACAAGTCCTAGAAAAGTTTCGCGTTCTGACACACTGGAGAGTGATCGCAAACGATCGATCTCCGCAACTAATTTATCGTTGTCGCGCCGCAGCGTCTGATTAGCTTTATCCAAATCACGCATAGTGAAGCCCTGGGTGGAAGCGGCGTTCACTTGTACAACATACAAAATGCCAAAAGCTAACGTGAGTGCGAGCATAAACACCCGCAGTACGCGTTGGTCCTGGACAATGGCTGTCAATTTTCCCCCGTGTGTAAACATACCTCCGTAATGTTTAACTTCGTTTGGCGAGCCGGAGCTTAGCGCTACGTGCTCGTGGGTTGCTGAGTACCTCTGGACGACCTGGCACGATCGGCTTCTTGCTCAGAGCCTCGAAGCTCTTAGAGTCCTTGAGCCAATGTTTAACCAGCCGATCCTCAAGTGAGTGAAAAGTGATAACCGCCAAGATGCCGCCGGGCTTCAAAGCTGCCTGAGCAGCCACGAGTCCTTTTTCGACCTCACCGAGCTCATCGTTGACGACCAAGCGCAGGGCTTGGAACGTTTTGGTGGCTGGGTGTGTCTTGCCACGACGTGGCACTACGGCCGAGATAATATCGGCTAGTTGCGTGGTCGTAGTAATCCGCTGTTCACGACGGGCGTCGAAGATAGCTTTAGCGATTCGGTGCGCGGCTGGTTCTTCACCGAGGCGTCGCAGCAAAGTCGCCAACTCATCTTTTGACCAGCCATTCACAATGTCTTCGGCCCTGAGTTCCCCACGCGTGTCATAACGCATGTCGAGTGGCCCCTCGCTCTGAAACGAGAAACCTCGTTCAGGAGCGTCGACATGGACTGACGAGAAGCCAAGATCGAGTAAAACCCCGTCAGCTTGCACGCCTAGCGTATTCATGGCTGAAAAAGCACTGTTGACGTAACGCACTCTGTTCCCGTATCGGGCGAGCCGCTGTTTAGCGAGCTCGAGGTTGCGATCATCACGATCGATACCGATCAAGAGACCGTCGGGTGCAGTCGCTTCGAGTATCAGGGCCGCGTGGCCGCCGAGTCCGAGCGTGCCATCGATGATCGTCTTTCCCGATGAAAGATTGAGCCCCATGATGACCTCAGCTGCAAGTACCGGTACATGTTGCATAGATGCTAGATACCCATCGCGCCAAGTTGTTCGGCGATGGCAGTCGCATCCTCCTCAGCATGTTTGGCATAGGCCTCCCAAGCTGCCTTGTCCCAAATTTCCAGTCGGTTTTGGATACCGACCATCACCACGTCCTTCTTGAGACCCGCATAGGCACGCAAGTACTCAGGAATAATGAATCTTCCCTGCTTATCCAAGTGCGTGTCCATGGCGCCGGCCAGCATGAGCCGGGCAAAAGCACGTGAATTAGCTTGTCCCAAGGGCAAGCCGGCGATTTTATCGGCCAGCTTCCCCCACTCTTCCAAGGGGAGCAAGAAGAGTGAAGTGTCGAGACCCCGCGTCACAACCGCCCCAATTGCTAGGGCCTCGCGAAACTTCACCGGAACGGCAAGCCGTCCCTTATCGTCGATGGTGATGTTGTATTCGCCAATGAACATGGCAGTTGCGATTTACCACGTCACGACAGACACACGGCCAAAGCAGATGTGTGTCTTTCATGACGAGGGGAAGTTTCCCGAGATCGGGTGCGTTCACTGCCTAGATAGCAGGATACGCGGCACACCCCACTTTGTGCCTCATAGCCCCACTATACACCACTAGAAACCAAAATCAATCACTAACTCTCCAAACGACTGTGGATATGTAGATAAAATCCTATTAAATTGACTATTTCGTAAATTTGCAGTAGTCTAACACCGGTCTTGATCCCCCCCCACCTTTGGAGACCGACATGTCGCTCGTGCCAAACCAGAGTAATGAAAAGCGAGATTTGCGCTTCTGGATTCCCGCCTTTATGCTGGTGGCCGCGATCTTCTCGGTCTCAGCCGTCTACTTGGTTATCGTAGGTAGCTGAAGCTACCTCTAAAAGGACCCCCGCTGCCGAGCAGCTGGGGTCCTTCGCACATTTAGGCAATACCGAGTCCTGCCCTTACAGTTTTTTTTCTTGTTTTCGCTGCGGTATGCCAGACTGTCGAGCTCGCAGATTGCGATGATAAGCCCCAGCAAAGCGATGAGCCTCGTCACGCACTTTTTGAAAAACTTCTTTAAAAGCACTGGTCACACGCCTAAGCTCGGGATTACTCTTATCAAAAACTAAACGATCCTGTTTACGATTAAAACCTTTCGCGATACCCACGACCGGAATGTCGAGTTTAAGCTCGCGTAACACCTGCTCGACACGATTTACTTGGCCTTCACCACCATCGATGATCATGAGGTCTGGGAGTTGCCACGCTGCGGAAGTCGATCGTCGGACGTTGAGTGAACCACTAGATCGAGCTAAACGCCGACGCATAACTTCTTCCATCGCTCCCACGTCATTGGCGCCCTCGAAACCCTTAATACGGAATTTTCGATACTCATTCTTATTTGGCTTGCCGCCCTCGAACACGACCATCGCAGCCACGTTTGAGGTGCCGGAAATATTGGCGATGTCATAAGCCTCGATGCGGCCGAAAGCATTAATGTGCCCGGCAGCAGGCTCGGGGAGCTCGTAGGTAAACTCGTCTTTCATCAAGAGACCAATGTCCTGGATATGTTCAAGCGCAAACACGCGATCGCGGAGCTTGGCAGCGGCCTCATAGTTTTTCGCACGGGCTGACGCGGCCATCTCGCGCTTGAGTTGGCGGAGCAGGGTGTCTTTCTTGCCCTCGAAGAACAGCATCAGCTTCTTGATATTGCGTCGATAAGCTTTTTTGTCGATCGCGCCAGAGCATACGCCTGGACATTTGCCAATCTGAGCATCGAAACACGGCCGACTCGTACCTGTCACGCTTGGTGGGTTACACGTCGACCAAGGAATGGTACGACGCACCAGGTCGAGTGCCATCTTCAGTTGTCGCCCACTCAGATACGGACCGTAAACAGCCAAAAACTTGCGCCGAGCCTTGAGCGACAGTCGTTTTGAAAACGGCTGGATGCCAATGCGCTCGAGATCGAGTCCGCGCATCAAGACTGGCTTTGGAAAGTCCTCGTTGGTAAGACACAAATAAATAAAGCTCTTGTCGTCGCGACCAAGAATGTTGTAAGGCGGCTTGTGGGTGCGAATTTGGTTAGCTTCGAGCACCAGGGCCTCAATCACAGTCGGTACTTGCGTATATTTGATCTCGACGATCTTGCTCACCAACTCGGCTGTGCGTGGGTGCTTGTCTTTGCCAACGAAGTACGAGCCAACACGCTGTTTTAAACTCGTGGCCTTGCCGACATACAACAATTTCCCCTGCTCGTTGTAATAGAAATACACACCCGGAGCATCGGGCAAGGCGTTGTGCAAAATTTTGATTGACCCCGGAATCATGTTATGTCTTTAAGTGCTGACGCAGATATTTGCCCGTGTGACTGTGAGATTTTCGGGCGATATCCTCGGGCGTACCCACGGCTACAACAGTTCCCCCACCGTCACCACCTTCTGGACCCATATCGATCAGCCAATCAGCAGTTTTAATCACGTCGAGGTTGTGTTCGATGATGATCATGGAGTTACCTTTATCAACGAGCTTGTGGAGTACTTCAAGCAATTGTTTCACGTCGTCAAAATGCAGGCCCGTCGTGGGCTCGTCGAGTAAGTACAAGGTGCGGCCGGTTTGGCGCTTGCTAAGCTCGCTTGCTAGCTTTACACGCTGGGCTTCACCACCTGACAGCGTCGTAGCTGATTGACCAAGTGTGATATACGACAAGCCGACTTCTCCCATGGCCTTGAGCTTATCGTGAATTTCCGGAACGTCTTTAAAAAAGATTGCCCCGTCTTCGACCGTCATATTCAAAACGTCGGAGATATTTTTGTCTTTGAAAGTGACCTCCAGCGTTTCGCGATTGAAGCGTTTGCCCTTACAGATCTCGCAGGTTACGTAAACAGTCGGCAAGAAGTGCATTTCGATTTCTATCAAACCGTGACCTTCGCAATGGTCACAACGACCGCCAGGCACGTTGAAACTGAAACGACCTGGCTTGTAACCACGGAAACGGGCTTCTTCGGTTTGTGCGAATAACTCGCGAATCGGCATCCAGGCTCCGGTATACGTGGCTGGGTTTGAGCGGGGAGTTCGTCCGATAGCGCCCTGGTCAATAAGGATAACTTTGTCGAGATACTCAAGTCCGAGTACGGCCTTGTGAGCACCTGGATGATTTTTACCGCCGTACAACTTTTGTGCGATAGCCTTGTACATGACGTCGTACGCTAATGTCGACTTGCCCGATCCGGATACACCCGTAACACACACGAACTTTCGCAAAGGAAAATCAACATCAACGTTTTTCAGATTATTTTCGGTGGCGCCACGAACCTTAATCACACCAGCGTCCTTGGTTCGGCGTTGGTCGGGTACTTCGATGCGAAGATCGCCACGCAGATAGGCAGCTGTACGAGACTTTTTATCTTTGAAAATTTCTGGCGTGGTTCCAGCAGCCACCACGTGTCCCCCGTGCACACCGGCGCCTGGGCCGATCTCAACCATGTAATCAGAGCGTCGAATGGTGTCTTCGTCATGCTCTACGACGAGCACAGTGTTGCCAAGGTCGCGAAGATTCTCAAGAGTTTCGATCAGGCGTTCGTTGTCACGTTGATGGAGTCCGATGGTCGGTTCGTCGAGCACGTACATGGCACCAACGAGGTGAGAACCGATCTGAGAAGCTAGGCGAATGCGCTGCGCTTCCCCGCCCGAGAGCGTGCCGGCGGTGCGATTAAGCGTTAAATAATGCAACCCAACGTCGAGCATAAAGCCCAGGCGATTTTCAATTTCTTTCAAGATCGTGCTGGCGATCTCTGTTTGGCGCTCGGTAAGCTCGAGCTCAAGCAAAAATTTCACTGACTCGTCAACTGACATGCTCGTCACGCCCACAATCGACTGACCGCCGATGTAAACATGCAGGGCTTCTGGTCGTAAACGCGCCCCGTTACAGGTTAGACACACCTTGTCAGAAAAAACATCAACCGTACCCAGACCAGAACACGCCTGACAAGCCCCGTACGGGCTATTGAAAGAGAATAAACGTGGTTCAATTTCCGGAAATGAAAAACCGTCGTCCGGGCAACTGAACTTTGATGATAGGAGTCGCTCTTCGCCATTTGGAGTAACTATCAAGGCCAGGTCAGTGCCACGTTGAATGGCTTGTTCGAGTGCGTCGGCCAGACGCTGACGCGTGTCTTTGTTCATGTCTGCAATCGCGTTGGCTGGAATGGTGTCGATCACTACCTCAATGGTGTGCAACTTGTAACGTGACAGCTCGATCTTCTCGCTCAAGCGATGAAACTTGCCGTCAACACGAACTTTGGCAAAACCAGCATTGTAAAGATCGTAAAGCAATTGGTAGTATTCCCCTTTGCGACCACGAATAACTGGGGCCAGAATCACGACCTCAGCACCAGTTTTTTGTTTTTTGTTTTCAGTCTTTGCTTGTTGAACATCGCGGACTACGATATCCACCATTTCATCGATGGTAAGTTTTTCGATCTTATTGCCACATTTTACGCAGTGTGGCTCTCCGATACGAGCATAAAGCACGCGCAAGTAATCGTAAATTTCCGTAATCGTAGCGATGGTCGAACGCGGATTACGTGAATGAGCCTTCTGGTCGATAGAAATGGCCGGTGATAAACCTTCGATCTCATCCACGTCAGGCTTTTGCATGTTGCCCAAAAACTGTCGGGCATAGGCCGAAAGTGATTCAACATAGCGACGCTGACCTTCAGCGAAAATTGTGTCAAAAGCCAACGACGATTTGCCGGAGCCTGACAAGCCAGTAAAGCAAATAAGTTTATTTCGTGGCAACTCAAGCGAGATATTCTTCAAGTTATGCTCACGTGCGCCCTTGATAACAATTTTATCTTGCATATGTTAAAGTTAATGCGTTCACAGGAGGCTCAATGTACGATCCATTAAACTGTTCGACCCTCGTCAGGGTTCAACTGCGCTTGGATGAACTGTGCAAGTACTACAATTCGGTGGTCTATGCCCACGTACCGGCAGAAACACATGCAGACTTCCAGACCGGGTGCGAGCAGCTCAGGCAAGCTATACGCAAGGACCTCGAGCACGGCGGTCAGAAGTGGACCAGCCATAACGCCGAGCTACGTCGTCTGCATGGACTTTGGTGCGGCATGGGCGGTGCCAGCTCGATACCTGATGATGCGCCGCGAGACTGTCCTCAGAGGGACTACGATGACTTCTTCAGGCCACGGACTCGTCCAGAACCCAGAGGGGTTCATCTGTCCGGGGATGATAGCAATCGAGCCACGCAAGAGGAAACTAGCTGGGGTGTAGGGCTGCCGATCTACCGTGATCCCGACCAAATCGGCAAGCACATCGAGGAGAATCCGGAAACGTTACATGAGTACTGGCCGCCAGTCGTGCGCCGGCCCAAACGTCGAGCCAAACTGCGCCCAGTCGCAACTGCCGACCTCAAAACCACTACCTAGAGTCGTGGTGTCTACCGTCATGCCCCGTAGTCTAAACCTTGCGTCTCCGCGGTTTAGGTACGGGGCTTCTTTGTTTCTGGGCCAACTCGTTCTCGAGTAGCACGATCTCGTCTCGGAGAATGGCGGCAGTCTCGTACAAGAGATCGGCGGCCGCAGCTTTCATGTCTTGTTTCTTGTCACGAATAACTTCTTCAAGCTCCCTCGGACTGGCACTGATCTCGATGTCAAGAATCTTTTTAGTTTCGACCTCGCCTGTCGCCCCCAGCATGGCTCGGATATCGCTAATCTTTTTACTAATCGTCACCGGCGTAATGCCGTTGGCCTCGTTAAAGGCGAGTTGGAGTTCGCGACGACGAGCAGTTTCTTTAAGCGCTCGATCAAGCGACCCGGTCATATGATCGGCATACAAAAGCACGAGTCCGTTAACGTTACGGGCCGCCCGACCGATGGTTTGAATGAGTGATGTTTCTGAACGCAGGAAGCCCTCTTTATCGGCGTCGAGAATACCGATGAGCGAGACCTCGGGTAGATCGAGACCTTCGCGTAACAGGTTGACGCCGACCAGCACGTCGTAAGTGCCACGACGAAGATCGGACAGAATAGTAATACGCTCGAGAGTTTCGATGTCAGAATGCAGGTAGGCAACTTTCAGGCCATCTTCTTTGAGATAGCCAGCAAGGTCTTCCGCCATCTTTTTGGTTAAGGTCGTAATCAAGGCACGCTCGCCGTTCTGAACTCGCTCTTGAATACGCGGGATAATGTCCTTAACCTGGCCGGGATAATCTGATGACAGATTGGGATGCAAGAGCTCGCCGGGGCGAGGTTTGAAGGCGGCGGCTGGCGTAACTGGTAGCACTATCGTTTCCGGGTCAACGAGGCCGGTCGGGCGAATAATTTGCTCAACGATCTGATTTGAGACCTCCTTCTCGTACGGACCAGGGGTGGCTGAAACCATGACCATTTGTCCGACTTTGCCGATGAACTCTTCAAACTTGAGAGGTCGATTATCTTTGGCTGACGGTAAACGAAAGCCGTGCTCAATCAAGGTTTGTTTACGTGCTTGATCGCCAGCGAACATACCGCCGATCTGAGGTAAAGTGACGTGTGATTCGTCGATAACAGTCAAAAAGTCTTTGGGGAAATAGGACAACAACGAGAACGGCGGCTCGCCGTGGGCACGACCATCGAAGTGTCTAGAGTAATTCTCAATACCGTTACAAAAGCCGATGTTACGAATCATCTCGATGTCGTAACGGGTACGACGTGACAAACGCTCGTACTCAAGTAGCTTGCCGTCATGGTCGAGCTCATCAAGCCTAATCTTGAGTTCGTTCTCCATGTCACGCAAGGCCCGCTCACGCTCAGTCGGCGAGGTCATAAAGTGCTTAGCTGGAAATAGCCAAATGTCGTGAACCTTTTCGATCATCTCGCGGGTGATGGCATCGAGTTTAAAAATTTCTTGTACAACCTCGCCTTCGAGCACAACCCGATACAAAACCTCTTCATTCACGGGCATAATCTCGATCACGTCACCACGAGCTCGGAATTGGCCGCGGGTAATGTCGCTGGTTGTCCGGGTAAACTGCATTTCGATCAATCGGCGCATGAGATCAACACGCTGCAGACGACCATCGGCTGCGACGTGCATCATGACCTTTTCATACTCGACCGGAGAACCCAAACCGTAAATACATGACACCGAAGCCACGATGATCACATCCTTACGAGTTAAGAGCGCTTGCGTGGCGGCATGGCGCAAACGATCGATCTCCTGATTGATAGTGGCTTCTTTTTCAATATAAGTATCAGTGCGTGGTAAATATGCTTCCGGTTGGTAGTAATCGTAATAAGATACAAAATATTCAACGACGTTCTGTGGAAAAAATTCGCGGAATTCATTGCACAGCTGGGCTGCCAAAGTTTTATTGTGAGCGATGACAAGTGTTGGCCGCTGCACATTCTGGATGACATTAGCCATCGTGAAGGTCTTTCCAGAGCCTGTAACACCGAGCAAGGTTTGACGAGCCAAACCGTCACGAAGCCCATTCGTGAGTTGCTCGATAGCCTTGGGCTGATCACCAGCCGGGGCGTAGTCGGATTTGAGGTTGAAGGGCATATCTGGATATTCTGGATTAGTCATTACAAAATTAGATATTAGCAGTAATTAGAAAATAGTTATTAGATCCAAACCGTTTCAATCTAATATCTAGTCACTAATAGCTGCTAATGACTAATAACTAATTGCTAATCCTATTTACTAAATAAGAACTCCCCCAACAGTTTGAGCTGTAGGGGTATGTTCGTATTTTGTACGGCTACAATAACACGACTGTTTTGGGTCTTCAATACCTATCCACAATGTCTAACGCTCCAGCCGGGACCTTGGCTCGCCAAGCAGGATTTTTAGCCTTAATCCAGCTTCTAATTTCAGTACCATTAATTCCGGGTACTGGGACAATCTTTTTGGTGGCCACACCTTTGGCTTCAAAAATTCTACGCACATGCTCGTCACCACTCCAAACTATCGGTTCAGTCGGGTTACCCGCCGCGTCGAGTACATGATGCGCCCAATCTTCATCGGACTCAGAGTCCTTAACAACAGCAATGGTGACATCCAGGATATCTACTGCTAACAAGGCAGCTCCAATCATGTCGCGGCGTTGATCGAGTGTGAACGGATCTTCATCACCACTGCGTTTGCCATCACGAATAACGATGGTAACATCGTCCGAAAGTTTCATGGCACCCTGAACGACCATCAAATGGCCGTTATGAAAGGGTTGAAATCTGCCAGGGATAATGATTGAGGACATATTACGTTTGCCAATCAAGTAAATGTTCACGAGTAGTGACGGGTAATTGAAACGAACGCGTAAGCTCGGTGATCTGGAGTGGCGGAACATCGATCTTAGACATCTCATTCACACCTTTGCCAGCCTGCGCGATCATTTCAAGATAGCCGAGACCGTGAGGGTCAAGACCAATCAAAGTGGCGGCCACCGAATCAACAGCCACGGGGTCAAAACCAGCCAAAACTACTCCCATAGCTACCGGCGCACCCTGCACCGGCCCCTCACCTTCCATGGCCAGCACACCGTCGATCACAGCCACATCGCAAGGTTTTTGAGTATAAAGCCAAGCCAACATCTGATGCATAGACTTCTGACCGTTGGCCGAGAGCCAGGGTGAACGCGACCAAACACGACCTTGCACGGTGATGCGGGGCGGCACAATCATGGTGCCTTCGGCCCAATTGGTGACTGACAAAGCTGCGCCGTAATCTTTGTGAGTTTTCAAATTTGAAACTGAAATCGTGACCTCGGCCTCAAGCGCCAGTTTTGGTCGGCGCATGATTGTATGTTGACCTTCGGGGCTGGTAAAAACTTGCTCAACGTAAGGCTCGTCCTGGAGATCAACCAGTGAAACCCCAGGATAATGCTCAAGTAGACGCTCGTAACCAAAATTACGGAAGCCGGCCTTAGTACCAAAATGAGCAGCGTCGCCAATCACAACTGGCGCCGTAGAGTAAGTACGAATGACATCGAGAATCCCACGCAAGGTATCAACATGGACAGACGCCAACTGGAGCTCATGATGGACTAAATCAGGCTTGATCAAGATTATCTTGGCGTCCTTGATTTTATCTATAAAGGGTTGGCCGAGACTATCTATTAGCTCGCGAATCACCTTTCTACGATTCTCGCCCTGGACGATATTGACCTTAGTCATAGATTAGTAAAAGGATACATGCTGGGCTTAAAGTTGACCACTCCCCCTGGCATGCGATCTTGAAAGATTAGCCAATATCAGCTAGTCTGTGACGGTCTAGCAAACAGGAGCTGACATGGTAAATGGCATTAAGGTCATCGTCGTAACTGGCGGACCGGGCAGTGGCAAGGATAGCCTGATCGCAGCTATCACATCGGATTCAGAAATAGGTGAGTTTGTGCTCGTTGAAACTGAAGCGGCGGCTTGGGTCATAGCTGGCCAAAGCATGACGCGCCAAGATTTCGCGGCCTCCGAAGCTATTCGTATCACCTTCCAGCAGGTCGTCGCAGCTACGCAGAGTCTCAAGGTTCTCCTGGCTGTTGAACGAGCACGACGAACTGGCAAAACCACCGTGATCTTCAACCGCTTTGCTTTCGACGGAGCCGCCTATCTAACTGGTGGCCTGGAAGAATTTTGGCAGATTACAGGTATGGACCCGTTCTGCTCCAACGAAGTCGATGCCGTCATCTGGACTGCACCGCCGCCGCCAAAACATTACGTCTGTCATGATCCGTCTGATCCAAACGGCTACCGCTTCGAGGACTACCGGACAGCCGCGGAGCTCGGCGCCAGAGTTCTTAACGCCTACACCGACCTAGGACTAACCGTCCACCAAGTCGCGGGCCAAGACAACTTCGCTGACAAGCGCGAGGCCTTCATTCGGCTCCTGCGGCGATTGATCTAAATGCTCACGTCCCTTCCGCCGCCAGGACCTCCCCTGGCGGCCTTCGCATTTTTGGTTATAAACTAAACTCATCTACAAAAATAGCGCCACCAAAAAGGTGGTGCTATTTTGGTTCCGAGACTTGGGATCGAACCAAGATTCACGGCTTCAAAGGCCGCTGTCCTGCCATTAGACGATCTCGGAGTAAGCGGACTGACTCAAATAAATCAATCCTCAGCCAATGGGCAAAGTAATCACTTTCGTGATTCGGGGGGAGGATAGCGTAAAAAGGCACATGTATCAAGACTGGGCAACTTAATTAAGCGCGGCATACTTAATCTCGGTCGTCTGAACTAGGGGATCTAGGGCCAGCGGGATCAACCAATCCAAATTATCGATATGGGGTAGGCTCCTCAATTGATCGAGTTTATAAAAAGCTACTGACTCGTCGGTTAGGGATTGCAAAGTATAGTCTCCATGAGCAACCAAGAAATGAACTTCACCAAGCTCAAGTTTTAAAACTGCAAATTCTCGCCAAACCTCAATGTAAACTCCGGCCTCTTCCCGGAACTCACGTTGCATGGCTTTGATTATCGGCTCGCCTTCTTCGATCTTACCCCCAATCCCATTCAACTTACCCGCTTGCCAGTCCGGATGATTTTTCAGTATCAAAGCTAGCTCACGCTTAGAGTTAAACAGTAGACCCACAACCCATTGTTTTTGCATATAGACCGAGTGTAGCAAATAAAAACGAGTCGAACTCACGGCCTGTTGAAAGCTCGAATTCGGACTAGACAGCTGCGATGTTCTCGGTATCATTGCAACGTATGCTTAATATCGTTGTCGCTTCGACTAATCCCGTAAAAATCAAAGCCACACAACAAGCTTTTCAGCAGATGTTTCCGGAGGTCGAGCTCATGATAGAAGGCGTCAACGCTCCGTCAGAAGTTCCCGACCAACCAATGGGCACTGAGCAAACGATTCTAGGTGCTCGTAACCGAGCCCGAAATGCTCGCGTGCTTAGAACTGAAGCCGATTACTGTGTCGGCATCGAAGGCGGTCTTGTTACAGATGATTTAGATCAACTTGTTGCGGTTGCCTGGATAGTTATGGTCGACAAAGCCGGTCGAGAAAGTAAAGCCTCAACCGGCACCTTTGTGATCCCCAAAAGCATGGCCGAAGATATTCGAGCCGGCCTGGAAATGGGTTTAGCGGCTGACAAACTTCACGGATCAATAAACGTTAAGCAAAGTCTCGGTACTGTAGGTATTTTGACTAATGGGGTGATGGATAGAACTAATTACTACACGCATGCAGCCGTACTGGCCTTGATTCCCTTCCGTAACGCGCATTTATATTAAACTACGAGTGGTAATTCGTGCATGGACCACTCCCGACCACGAGCCACATCCTCGATGCGATAGGCGCCGTGCGTAGGTGCATTCGTATACCCATTCCAAGCCATGCGTGCCAAAGCCCCGCTCTCAATCCAATCCCATAGCCACTCGTTAGCAAACTCGGGATCAAGAGCATCAGTTCCCCCACCCACCTGATACAGCCAGTTACGATTAAAGTCTTCCTGACTCCCCACTGTTGGTGCCATTAAGATTGGTAAGCCGAGACCGGTGTAGAAAGATAATTCCGAGGGCTTGGTCCAAAGAATATCGGTCTTACGCATGAGTTTGTTGAAACTTGAAAAATACTCGGCCCGGTCTGGAGTCGACAAAATCGTAATGCGACCGTCGCTCAAAGCTCGTTTAAGCGATGTGGCCTGGAGTGCGTCAGTAAAATACTCAGCTACTTCTGGTCGTGTGCCCGCGACTAAATTAAGTCGCAACTGATCATCCAGAATCGAGTGAGCTAAGCTTTGAGCTGCTGCCACACCCATTTCGCGTTGCGCTCCAGCACCACCAACGGCAAAGGTCAACGCGATCGGTGTGCGCCTTTTATGGGCCACATAATCACAAAAATCTTGTCCAAACTTAACCTGCATCAATTCCGAAGAGTGCTGGGCAAACACACCTCGAGGATCCAGGTTGCACATACGGCGAGATAAATCTTCGAGCACAGCCGTGGCTTGTGGCCCACCAACGTTGTTCATGGGCAACGGAAAACCGGTGAACAAAATATTCTCTGGGCGCACACCGTACAGACGCAAGCGCTCCACCACCCGACCGGTGGGAGCAAAGTACTTAATCCGACTCTTACGAGGATTAAGCGGCACCCAGGCCCGCGACACGTCAGCATCGCAAACCACTAAATAAATATCCCCTGGGTAGCCAAACTCCTCAGCCGCAAAGGCTGGAGTCATAAAAGTACAAATGAGTGGCCTCGGTTGGACGGCGAGCTTATCGATCAGGTGTTTACAGTGTTTGGCCCGACGTATAAGGGCGTAAGTTTGTTTAACCTGGAGCGTCGGCCGAGACAGATCACGACGTGGATAAAAGGGCTCAATTTCCTGGAGGTGATCCATCACGCCAAAGGCCGCGCTACCTAAGACTGGTACCCGTTTAAAGCGCGAGATACGCTCGTACCAGGTCTGGCCAGTTGACCATAGACGTTGGTCGGTAGCTGGGAGGCCCGTATAAGCGTTAGCTAAAATGACCTGCTTACCCACCGCCATGGATCGCAAAGCAGAGGCAGCCCGTTCATGGCCGTACCCCATACTGACTGCGACTACATAAGCCGCACCATTCTCAGACCCGCTTGCGCTCATAAGTCTAGGAAAGTATACCTTATAGATATTAGGAATTAGATATTAGTAAGGTTTTAGAATTTAGAGGTTAGGCCGGCTGCAGCTTATCTAAAATCTAATCTCTACACTCTTACTAATATCTAATTCCTAATATCTTAAGTAGATGTGCATTTGACTCAAATCCCGCTTTAAGCTACTATCTTGCCAACTTGTTTATACTCAATATGTCTCAGATTTGCGCAGTTACCGGCAAAAAGCCTAACGTTGCCAACAACGTCAGTCATGCCAACAATAAAACCAAGCGTCGCCAGATGCCTAATCTTCAGGTGCGCACTGTAGTTAATCCTGAGAGCGGCAAAAGCCAGCGTATCTTAGTCTCAGGCCGTGGTTTGCGGACTTTAAAAAAGTGGTTAGCCGAAGGCAAGTATAACGTCTGGGCGCAAATCAAGACCTAAATATCCTAAACATAAAACCCGGTTTAAAGCCGGGTTTTATGTTACTTGAGACTTGTACGTGTTCTTAATTGGCCTGAGTCGACAAGAGTAGTGTCTCTGGTTAGGTCAGTCACTCTACGATAATGAGTCCACATAGTAGCTTCTACGTCCACAACGTACTCAGACCAGGTTGGCCCGAACAAGTCCAGAGCCGTAGCCTCATCTGGTACCCAACGTAGCTCGTAGTCACCGGCAGAATCTTCAGTTACAAAGTAAACCTCAGGTAAACTTTGAATTTTCACAAGTACTGCGCCGGGTTTAGGCAACATGGGGGAACCCATGGGGTGATTGGCCAAGTCAGCATCGGAAACTGTTATGACTGAGTCAAAGGAATCTTGGTGACTGAAATATGTCAGTTCATCTCCAAAAGGATGGCGGCGACCATTGGCGTCAACGTAATAAACTGTGGGGAAACTTGTGCCACGGATATAGCTATGTGCATGTTCCACCTCCGCAGCTACATTGATCGGGCCGGTAACACCAACCACAGCGGCCTGCTCGTCCAGAGATAACGCTTCGTCCGAGCTTGACGACAAGATGGTAAAGTCTGCATCAGACTCGTCGCTAGCCGCAACTACAATTAAATCGGTGCCTTGAATTCTAAATCTAGTTGTAGTACTTGGCATGTCGGGGACCACTAAAGCCAAATTACCGAAACCGTTTACACCTACAGCTAACTGCGTGTAAGTTAAGCCACCGTCAACAGATATACCAACCTCAATGTGGCTAGAGGGCATACCCGATAACTGCCAACTAATCAGCATGCTGTCTCCGGCCGTAAAAATTTCTCCACCGTTAGGGCTAATCAACTCCAGGGTTGGACTACCGCTACCTACGCCGCCGATAAAGCTTGAACTTTTAAACCACAGGGTAGTGTTACCGCGGTTGACGGATGAAGCCGGCATGACGGGTGCGGTCACAAGCGATGAGTTGTCAGTGATGGTACTATCAATGATATCCAGATAATTACCCACAAAACTACCCGTGCCAGTAAAAGTAATAATTCCTCGCAGGCCAGCTGACGACGAAACAATATTCAGACGATCATCTTCGTCTAAACCATCAAGTGTCAGTACACCAGAAATAGTTTGAGTGCTGCTGGCTGGAAGCGTCAGAGTTACATCCGTGGCATTGCTGGTGGCATCAAGTAAAGTCAAGCTAAACCAGGTCGTATCACCAGTCAACGTGTGGTTGGTATCAGGATCTAAGGTTACAGTGCCAGCGCGACCGTTAAATGTGCCTGTGTTACTCCAGTTACCAGCCAAGGTGATAGCGTGGCTTGAAGCACTCACATCAAAGGTACCAGCAGTATTAGTTAAGTTGCCGTTGATGTCGAGAGCGGCGCCTAATTGAAAAGTATCAGTAGCCCCATCGGTGGAGTTAATTACGAGGTGATGATAAACAGCTTTGAGTGTAGTCACCGTGTATGTGTCCGTGGCGCTGTCTCCGTCCCCTGTATAGGTAACCGTCGAACCAGTACTTAAAGTTGGATAGGTGGCGTTTAAAGTCATGGTTTCCGCTCCTTGCAGCTGCAAATGTCCACCATCTTCAATCACAAATGTTCCGCTAGCACCGTTAACTGTTAGGGCTTGCCCGCCTAAACTCAACTTACCTTCTTGCAGAGTCAAATCCTGACTTGCGTCGTCGAGTACCAAAGCGGAAGACAAATTCACCTGCCCGCTAGATTTATTGACGGTGATGTCACCAGCATACAAACCAGTAGCACCGGTCAAATCAAAAGCCTGTGTAGCTGTGCCTCCAAAATTCAACGTAGCTGTACCACCGTCATACAATGAACCCACGGTGACACTGCCCCTAGCGTCGAGCGTACCGGTGGCGACTGCGCCGTTCGTGAGCGTCAAGGCGCCAGTCACTACAAAAGTGTCACCGGTACCCATAGTCAAAGTGACGGTATTACTTTTATTGATAGTGAGGGCGGTAAAGGTTTGTGACGAATTCACGTCCCAGGTGGCGGCCACGCTAGTAGCAGTTACTAGAGCTGGAGCCGTAAAAGTACCGGCTGAAATATCAAAATCAACCATGTTCCAACCCGTTTGGGCTGAGGCGTCATAGGTGCCTGCGGCTTGAGACCAGGAGGCAAAGACCAAAGTAAAATTAGAACTGTTGTTAAGCGGTATAGCTCCTGAAAAGCCCGAAGTGATAGTTAAACCCGTAAATGTAGCTCCGGCTGTCATAGTAATGCTGTCACTAGCGTCACTGGCGTGGTCTAGTTGAATCACTGGGGTTGTGCCGCCGTTAATCGAGTAGGTTTGACTGACCGCATTGTCGCCAAAATTGATGGTAGCTGTACCACCGTCAAAGTTGCCACCTTGGGTAATCGCATTTCTAGCATCAATCACTCCTGTAGCTCCATTAATAGCTCCGTCCGTTAACGTTAGGGTATTTAAAACTACGAAGGTGTCGCTAGTGCTCATGGTAATCGCTTCTCCACCAGTTTTATTGATCGTCAAATTATAAAAAGTCTCAGTCGTGACTACATCCCAGATTTGCGTAGCTTGTGTAGCGGTCACTGTACCGGTAGATTCATTAAAAGTACCTGAAGACACCGTAAAGGTGTTACCCAAAGTTAAATTGGCTGTAGTTGAAGTAAAGATCCCCCCAGACACGGTAAAGGAGCCAGCTGAGCTAGTAGTGATGTCACTGTTACCGCCCACAAAAGTACCAGCTGAGATATCAAAATCTCCAGAGCCGATGCTGATAGTTTGTCCTGACGCCTGAGTAATAGTCCCGCCAGCGTAACCGGCATTGACGTCAATACCCTGAACGCTTATGGCCGTGTCTATGGTAGCGTCTTTGATTGAGGCGCCAGTGAAGTTAGCCAAATCTGAAGTACCTGGCTCCACATTGCCTGACCAGTTAGCATCCTCAGACCAATTGTTGGTTGCACCCCCGCCATCCCAAGTAATCGTAGCTGCCTGTGCGTGGGTCACAAACACGAAAAAAACCAGAGTGGTAACCACCACTAAAAACATTAACTCAAAACATCTCGATACTAGTCTAGGATAAGCATTGTTCACAGCTAGCTAATTCTAGCACTACTTCAGCTGGGTTGGGACGATTTATCCAGAGCCTACCAAAGTCACCAGTAGATCCCTACCCTTCTCCTCCCAATCAATTAGGCCGTAAAATTGTTTTTCCAAAATATAGTCGCTCACAACCTCAACCGCTTGGTCGTGATCGATAGCTTGCAGCTCACGCAAATATTTTTCCATGACCCTAAAATGCAGCTCCTCACGGACGTCTTCGTCTTCGAGCTGTCGCCACAGCTGTTCAATGTATACATGCTTAACGCTTGCGCTTGAGGCCAATGAAGCCCGCAGATACGCTTCTAGTTCAGCTTGCAGTTCATCCAGATTCTGATTGGACAAATCTTGATCTGGCAGGCGACCCTGGAGTGAGGCGATCAGCGTATCAATTTGAGCGCTGGCGTTAGCTGGATCGAAATGGTAATCCTGAGTGGCAAAATAAGGTTTCATGATCAGGCTGATGTCGTCTGGTCTGGAAGCGATATCTGAAGCCCGATAAGCCGAGTATAGGGCCTGGAGCGTTTTAAAATCTAAATCTGTATCAACGAGTGAGTAAAGAATATGCATCAGCACAGATGAGATGCCATCTTGGCTTAGTAGCCTTAAAGCCATGTCTTTCATGAAGACCGCCTGGTTATGACTACGCTGCGGGTCCCCAATGGCATAACTTTGACGATGACGTAACCACTGCAACGTATCTGTAGTCGGCAGCTCAAGCACGCGGAAAATGCCGAGGGCCTGTGAAAAGCCCACCGTGGCTACGTAGTCGGCTTGTACGCCAACGATGCGCTCAATTTGGTTGACACCATACTCAAGCCCTCCAAAAGCACAGGCGTTCGAAACATAATAATCGCTGTCAGCATAATCTCGGCCTGGCGGCAGTGGTGAATATGTGCCACGCGGTACAGAGGTGATTCTGATGCTCCAGTCAGACACATCCAGCGTCAGCATGTGAATAGCGTCACAATGCTGCTCTTGCCCTTCTTTTCTTGAATCAATACCCAGGGCTAAAATATTAATCTGGGTGTCGCTCCCGAACGGAATGACTGAAGCCACTTCAAATTCGGCCCGTCGAGCATCTATGACTTCAGCAACTGCATCCCAAGCTGGAGATTCAGCTGCTTCGAGTGATGGGTTAGGTAAGGGCTTAACAAATAAAAAACCGCCGACTAGGACTGTTCCAGTAACAGTCGCGAGCAGCAAAAGAGGCAAAATCCAGGCTTTCATAAAATGTAACCTTAACGAACAGAGTATAAAAATTGTGTTCAAAAAGATCGTCTACATTAGACATACCAAAAACCCCCGAAAAAGTCGAGGGCCTGTGGAAAAAAATCTGTTGATTACTGAGTCTGTTTACATCAAAGATTCCTTGGCGGCCTTGGCTACAGCAAACTTGAGAACAGTCTTAGCAGGAATTTGGATGGTTGCGCCAGTGGCTGGGTTGCGACCCTGACGAGCAGCACGGTGCTTCTTGGCCATCTTGCCAAGACCAGGCATAACAAATTCGCCAGCTCGCTTGATTTCGTCGTAAGCAAACTTTACCAAGTGATCGTACATCTCACCGGCCTCACGCTTAGACACATTCCAGCGGGTAGATAACTCAGCCATGATTTGCGACTTGGTCAAACGCTTGGACATAAATGGTATCTTTTAAGAATATTCGTTTTTACGGGGAAAATCGTAACACAGACCTAAAAAACCGAAAGAAAGTTATACACATAGGCAAATTCAGTCTAAACCGTAACTCCATGAACTAACCAGATCTACACTTGCATCTTTTGCGAACCCAAGTAGGATGGGAGCAAATATTAATCATCAAAGCTATGTGGTTTTTTCTGCTAATCGTGGTCATAATCGCGCTCCTAGCCTGCTTACGCCAGGTTAACCAATACGAACGGGGAATCAAATTTACCATGGGTCGTTACACAGGCATGGTGGAACCCGGCTGGCGCTTGGTGATTCCGGTTTTTCAATTCATGAAAAAGGTTGATCTGCGCACCAAGGCCGTGGAGGTCCCGGCCCAAGACGCTATTACTAAAGATAACGTCTCAGCCAAAATTACCGCCGTGATCTATTACAAAATCGCTGATGCCTCCAAGTCTATTCTTGAAGTTGAAAACGTGGGCTACGCCGTGCTTCAGTTAGCACAGACCACCATGCGTAACGTAGTTGGCGAGGTCACACTCGATGAGCTTTTGACCATGCGCTCGACACTGTCCACAAAAATCGAACAAATCGTAGAAGCCAACACCCAATCCTGGGGTGTCGAGGTTTCGACTGTCGAGCTCAAAGATATCAATTTGCCACCCGACATGATTAGAACCATTGCCAAACAAGCTGAGGCCGAACGTGAACGCCGCGCCGTGATCATTAATTCTGAGGGTGAAGTTTCAGCCGCCGAGAACCTCACCAAAGCTGCCCGCATGTTGTCGGAAACCCCTGGCGCTCTGCATCTACGCACCCTAAACTCGATCAACGACATTAGTTCAGATCAATCTAACACTGTAGTCTTCACCGTGCCGCTTGAAATCCTGCAAGCCATGACGGGTTTTAAAAAACAAAGTTAATTGTTATCTAGATCTTTGACCACCTGAGCTTCAATTTGTTCTAAATCAAAGACGCGGACACTAGGAGTGACCTGATGATGGCGTATGTTTAATTGTTTTTGCACGGCCTCAAGCATGCTCAAAATCCGCTGAACGTCTTGCTCAACCTTAATGTCAACCTGCAAATCTACTTCCTCACGAATTTCAGCTATCCGAGCCGCCCGCTTCTGGCTCATGAGTACGATGATTGATAAAAAAATGGCTTCGAGCGAAACCAGCGTAATCAAAAAATTGAAAGGAAATGGATCAATGGTGGGTAAGCCTGAAATCAAACCAAGATTCCAGATAAGCCAAAAACTCAGTCCAGAAATATTCATCAATAAAAACCACCCCGAACCAAACAACTTGGTTAAATAATCGGCGGCTTGCGCTAAAGCATGTTGACGAGAACTAATTTCCTCACGAAAACTTGTCATCGTCACCACTGGCCGCTTAGCCTTGACTCGAGTCCGTTTAACTTTCCTCCTTTGCATATCGTCAGCATCATAACACGCATCTTCAAACGTTTAAGCGCCTGTTTGCACCGTAGCTTTAAAACGACATGACCGGAGCTCCACGCGGAGAGCTCCGGTCTGAACTGCGAGTACTCGATGATCAAAGACGCTCACGTATAAAGCACCTATCGAATTTTTTCAGCTCTGTACTGCTCTGCTGTATTGGTGTGAAGGGGCAAAAAAGGTTACAACAGTAAAATTTGCAAATTCAGATCCCCGACTTATAAAAACATTTCTCGCTGCTTTCCGGAAAGGCTTTTCACCTGATGAATCCAAACTTCGAGCACTTGTTCACCTGCACGAATATCATGATGAAAAGAAACAATTGTTATTTTGGTCAAAAATTACCGATATTCCCCTCACACAATTCAATCAATCTTACAAAAAACCTCACACCGGTAAAAGACAGAAAACCGACTATCCAGGTTGCATCACGATAAGCTACGGTAAAGCTACCCTTGTACTAGACTTTGAAAGTCTATACTATACTTTTGCTAAGCATATTGAAGGGACGTAGCTCAGCTGGTAGAGCGTCGGTCTCCAAAACCGTAGGCCGTGGGTTCGAGCCCCACCGTCCCTGCCAC
>CALRHE010000006.1 GCA_943359345.1 Candidatus Uhrbacteria bacterium | reverse complement strand
AAGGCGCAGCTGAAAGTCCTGCTAAAGCCGCCGAGCCGGCAATCAGTAAAATGATGATCCCAATGATTGTCGACATAGCCCTATACCAAGGTTGTCATGAGTTCTTTTTCCTCTACTTCTGTTAAATGTCGCCACTCTCCAGTTCTCAGTTTGCCGAGTTTGATATTCATAACGCGAATTCGCTCGAGTGACTCGACGCTATAGCCGAGCTCCTCGCACATCCGGCGAATTTGGCGGTTGCGACCTTCAACGAGTACGATTTTGAAGGTGGTGTCGTTAATGTGTTCAATCCGAGCCGGCAAGGTTTTCTTATCATCATCTTCAAGCAGTAAACCTTTACTGATTTTGTTCAAAAAGTCCGGTGTCAGCTTATGACCGACTGTTACGGTGTACTCTTTTTCGTGCTTACCTTCGGCACGTAGAATTTTATTCACGATGCCACCGTCGTTGGTGAGCAGAATTAGCCCCGATGAAGCCACGTCCAGGCGTCCAATGTTAAAAATACGTTCAGGGTAGCCAACGGCGTCAACAATATTATCTTTGGCGTTAGGGTCGGTCGAGCAAATAATCCCGACCGGTTTGTTGTAGGCGATGTAAACCCGGGTCGGCTTACTAGCAGCGATCGGTTTACCCTCGACCTCAATAGTTTCTTGGCCAGTAACCTTTTGACCCATGACAGCCGCCTTGCTATCAATCGTAACTTTACCATCAGCCACCAGCTTATCAGCTTCGCGGCGGGAACAGATGCCACGGTCGGCGAGGTATTTGTTGATACGAATTGGTTCCATAGACGCCTATAAAAGACTCAATATACCTGATCGTGCCCGCCAACATCAAGCATGAGAACGATCGTGTTATTTCTACGTGTAAAGATGACTCTGATCGATCCAGTAACTGAAAAAGCGCTCCTGCCTGACATCATTCCTTTTAAGGGATGCACTCCGAGCGATGGATCACGGGGATTTTTTACGAATTTCTCAATCGAAATTACGGTTTTGTTTTGGTAATCTTTTGGCAGTTTGGCAAAGGCTTTTTTGAACGTTCTGTGATAATCAATTATCACATGAGTTTTCTGAGATATTCCACAGCTTCCTTACCATTCATTGGCCCTGAAAGATTCTTACCGGCCTCGGCTTCTTCAGCAATTTTGAGCAAGGCCCTCTCCCTTCTAATCGTAAATCCATTTTCTGTTAGCGGTTCAAAGGGGATACTCTTGTATAGATTGATCTGAGTTAGCATGAACTTAATGCCGCCGCTTAAATCGAGCCCCATCTTTTCAAAGGTTTTTTTTGAAGCTCGTTTAGTTTTTTCGTCAATACGAATTTGAATAGTGGCCATATGTTGTCAGTATATCTAGTGTAGTGACAATGTCAATACAGATGTAACTTTCTCTTGATGACTCGTTTTGCCGCCTTTATTATCCACGGCGCTGTTAGTTTGTAATGCTCCAGCAGCTCGTCAGGGGTGCCGGATTGGCCAAAGGTGTCTTCAAGCCCCACGCGTTCGATGGGGACGGGGTAATTCGACCCCAAAAGCTCGGCCATTGCGCCGCCTAGTCCACCGGCAGCCTGGGCTTCTTCAACGGTTACCACCGCACCGCATTGCTTAGCGGCGGCTATGAGGGTGGCCTCGTCGAGCGGTTTAATGCTCGGGCAGTTGATGACTTTGGCACTCACGCCGTGTGTTTCGAGCTCCTTGGCTGCTAATAAGGCCTCGTACACTAGCGGTCCGCAAGCCACAATCGCCACGTCACTACCGGTGTTTAGAATTTGAGCTTTACCAATAGCGAAAGGGGATTTGTCGGTGGTGAAGACAGGAGTTTTTTCTCGGGCAAAACGTATATATACCGGACCTTCGTGTTGAACCGCGGCTAGCACGGCTTTGCGGGTTTCGATGGCATCGCAGGGCACAAGGACGATCATGTTGGGGAGTACGCGCATGAGGGCTATGTCTTCAAGCATTTGGTGGGTGGCTCCGTCCGGGCCAACTGAAACTCCAGCGTGGGCACCAGCAATTTTTACGTTGACTTCTTGTAGGCAAGCAGTGGTTCTAATCTGCTCCCAGTTACGACCCGGGGAGAAGCAGGCGTAGCTAGCAATAAAGGGAATACGACCCGCCAGGGCCATACCAGCAGCTATGGCTGCCAGCGACTGTTCGCTGACCCCTAGCTGTACGAACCTATCTGGGAAGGCGCGTTTGAAAGCTTCAGTCCGCGTCGATTCGGTCAGGTCAGCACATAACACCATTACTCGTTCATCAGCTTCACCAGCCAAAACTAAACCTTCGCCAAAACCGTTACGGGTAGGGATTTTGGCGATGTCTTTATGGAAGATTTTGGGTGAGAGTTTAGCCGCCTTGACGAGTGGCATAAGGTTTTATCTTATTCCATTTCAGATTGGATCTTGCCGTTTAGTGTACGTAGTTCTTTTAAAGCCGAGTTGAGCTCGTCACCTTGTTGCGGTGGTTTGCCGTGCCAGGCGGGTTCAAACTCCATGTAGCTCACGCCTTTGCCAGGGATGGTGTGAGCAATGATCACAGTTGGGGTCTCCCAGGTGGCTTTTGAGCGGTCACAAGCCTCAACAAATTCACGAATGTTGTGGCCGTCGATTTCGAGGACTGTGAAGCCAAAGGCGGCGAATTTATCATGCAGGGGTTCGAGCGGCATGATGTCTTCAGTGTAGCCATCAATCTGAATATTGTTTCTATCAATAATCCAAGTCAGGTTGTGCAGTTTATGTTTACCAGCAAATAAGGCGGCCTCCCAGGTTATACCGGCGGCTAGTTCGCCATCTGACATACAGCAATATACGTGCCACGGGGCTTTTTCTAGCATGCCCACATAAGCCATACCCACGGCCTGGGGAGAGCCATCGCCGAGCGGCCCTGAGGTATTCTCGAGCGCTGGCAAGAGGCGGTATTCGGGGTGGCCCTGAAGGCGTGAGCCCAACTGTCTCAGCGTGCTGAGCTCGCTCTTCGGGAAGTAGCCAGCGTGCGCCATAGCTGTGTAACGAATAGGTGCGATATGACCGTTACTCAAAAACAGGCGATCACGTTCGGACCATTCTGGTTTACGGGGATTATGATTGAGTACGTGAAAATATAGGGCCGTAAAAATATCGGCCATGCCAAGTGGGCCAGCTGAGTGACCGCTTCCAGCTTGAGTGAGCATTTTTAAAAGATCTTGACGAATGGCATTAGCTTGAAGCTCAAGCTTGCGCAGCTTGGCGTCGGTTAGCGGAGCGAGAGTTTGTCTAACGTGCGGCATTTGAGTTTAGTGTTTAGCCCCCTCTAGATTTATTTGGATGAGTGCGAATACGGCTACGAACATACCTGTTACAAAATGTGACCAGGTAAAGGCTGTCATATCGAAATCAAGTGCAAAGGGAGCAGTTGCAATCCAAGCGCCTAAACCAAATTGCATCCAGTGCATGGACCGCAATCCAGCTGTGCGTACGGTAGGTTGTTCGAGTGTCACGACTACGAGTGCTAACAGGCCAATGGCTAGACCAACGAAGAGGTCATCCCAACGCAATAAGCCGACGAGTTCGGTATCAGTTACGGTGCTGAGTGGAAAAATTACCTGAAAGATATCGTCACCTAGAAAGGGGACGAGCATGACCCAGCCAGCCAGGCCAAAAATTATCCAATGAATGATTTTCATATTGGTTAAAGTATACATCACTTACTCTTGTTTTGATGGACACAGATAAAAAACGCTCACAGATTTTACACAGATGTAGTGAAGCAAAAAACGAGCTTTTAGACTCGTTTCCTGCATCTGTGTGAATGTAAAGATGAGGTGTTGCGATGCGCTGTTTACTCTTCAACGTAAACGGCCCCAGTATTGGTACTATCGTAGCTATCAAAGAAGGTGAAGGTGCCCTCGGTTTCGAACTTACGGATGAAGGCGTCGCCAGTCATAAGCGTTCCAGTGCCCCAAGTCAAGTCATCAGCTGTGGCAGTGTGATTTACAGCGCCTTCGTTTACAAAACGCACGCCTTGGCCTGGTTCAACGGTGATTTCAATCTCCTCATAACCATCATCGTTGATAACAAAGTCGAGGGACTCGACTAGGCTTTTGTCAGTATTGATATCAACCACTTCAGCTGTAACGCTGGCAGGATTGAAATCAGTGAGTGATGAGACTGACTCACCAATCGTGTAGTTAGGGAAGAAGCCGTCAGCGATGTCATCGATCAAGGTGTTCCAGGCAGTGCCGTAAAGGGCTACTGCGGCAGCTTCAGTGGTGACGTGGCGGAGCGTACCTCCAGCATCAACGGCGTAGGTCTTGGGGTCAGTGTTGATTTTTACCATTTTGACACCTGGCTTGTAGGTGATATTGCCGCCGATCTGAATTTTAGATAGTTCAGCGTCAGTGATAACTATCACATCATCAAAGTCGGTGTACCAGGTGAAGTAGGCCTTGTCATTAGGGAAAACATAGCGGAAGCCATCCATGCCGACATAGTAAACGGCAGAAAAGGATTCACCTCGGATCAGGTCGCCACTATCGACGCTAGTTACAGCCTGTGTTCGAGGCACGGCTAGGGCCAAGACGGCCGCCCCGATGGCGCACAAAAAGGCCGCAGCGCTGAGGGTTAGACGGGTTCGTGTCAATGTCATAGCCAAATTTAAAGGTAAAAAATGGTTGATAAGCTAAGTATAGCACAACTCACAAATAATCAAACACCCATTACGAGATTTTGTTATGTAAATTGATGTATGCCTCGGCTGGATAGGCAGATTTCCAGAGGGCTGAGCTGGCTACGCAGTGACTTACTCCAGCTCGTGATATGTCTTTGATGTTAGCCTCAGAAAGACCTCCATCCAGAGCTAAAGACAGGTCTGGGAACAGAGCTTTGGCTCGGCGCATTTTAGCCAGCATGGGTTCTCCCAAAAACTTTTGACCGCTCCGGCCTGGTTCCACTCCCATAATCAGCAGGCCATCGACAGATAATTGTGCCGGCTCATCTATCGGCGTGCTCGGGTTTACGGCTACGAGTATTTCGAGCTTGAAAGCCCTGAGTTGTGTGATAACCTTGCTCAAGCTTCGACCAATTTCAAAATGTACGATTACGCGTTTTAGTGTTGGCACGTTGGTCTGCCAGGCTTCAACCAGTTGAACCGGCCTTGCGACCATACAGTGGAGCTCGATCTCAGGTAAATTTTTCCATCTGCCAATGACGCTCGGGTCAGCCCAGCTTTTAAAAGGGAACAAGCTATTGTCTAAAACATCAACGTGAAACATTGAAGCCACTGCACGCAAGTCGTGATGCAGCAGATGTTTACGAAAATCGTCTTGGTTATAGGCTAGCACCCCGGGTAGGATTTCCATATTTAGGTTTCGAGCTCAGCTACTTGCCGCAAACGTCGTTTGTGGCGTTCTGCTTGTGAAAACGGAGTAGCTAAAAAGGCGTCGGCTATTTCAAGTGGGTCGTCAGCAATAGCTACCCGACCAGGCAAGGCTAGTACATTAGCGTCATCATCATTGCGCATGGTTTTAGCCGCCTCAATAGAGTACCCAATGCCGGCCCGAATACCCTGGAATTTGTTGGCCGCCATGGCAATACCTTCGGCGTTGCCGCATGACAATA
This sequence comes from Candidatus Uhrbacteria bacterium, assembly GCA_943359345.1. Taxonomy (GTDB): domain Bacteria; phylum Patescibacteriota; class Patescibacteriia; order UBA9934; family UBA9934; genus JAGORL01. The sequence continues at coordinate 39,936 of CALRHE010000006.1, read as the reverse complement.
TTCCAAATGACCCGACATGACCCCGGACCGCTTGTGCGACTGCGGTAGCATACTTGGGGTAATCGTCATCATTGTCTAGCTCATGAGCGCCAAGGTCATCAACTACAAAACCCTTCATCTCAAGGTGTTCCTTGAGACTATTTTTGAGTGCCAAGCCAGCATGATCGGCACCAATGTATACAGTCATCACCATAGCTGTACATAGTATAGCGGTAGCTTGATAAAAGTTTCTATTGTTTGTACTCTAGGGCGCATGAAAGTCCTCATTTTAGCCGGCGGCTTTGCAAAACGTTTGTGGCCATTGACCTTAGACAAGTCAAAAGCCCTGCTCCCGATTGCTGGTCGGCCAGTTTTGTCGCACATTCTAGATAAGCTCCCAGCTGGGGCAGATATTATTGTGAGCACAAACGAGGTTTTTGCTCCTGATTTTCGGGCTTGGCGGCAGCTGCATCCGGATCGTCAGATCGAAATTTTTGTTGAACCTACGCGTTCCGAATCTGAAAAGCGCGGGGCCTTGGCGGCCGTTGGGCTCGCAATTAAAACCTATGGAGCAGATCACGATTGGTTAGTCATTGGCGGCGACAATTTTTTCACCTTTTCGCTTGCAGATTTTTTATCACCAGAACTTAAACAGGCTCGCTTAGTCGTTTACGATATTCAGGATAAAGACTTAGCTAAGCGCTTGGGAGTGGTAGACATGGACGGGGAGCGTGTCACCAGCTTTTTGGAGAAGCCGGTCGAGCCACCAACTACGCTTATAGCCACTGGATGTTTTTATTTTCCAGCCGCGGTTCTACCACACGTGCTTGCAGCGGCCGAGCACACACCCGATAAGCTGGGAGCCGTGTTCACGTATTTACTGGCGCAAGGCCTTGAAGTGCGAGGGTATCGTTTACCAGGCTACTGGAACGATATCGGGACTTTTGACGCTTATTTGCACGCCCATCAGCAAGCAGGAGGCGATTTAGCAGTTCCAGCTGGATTAGCTGAACAGACTTTAAAAAATATTTTTGAAGGCATCAATCACATCGATCCCAGCTGCAAGATTTTAAATAGCCGGATTAGTAATTCGATTTTATTGGCTGGCACCGTGATCGAAAACTCTACGCTCGAAGGTTGTATTGTCAATCATAACGCGGTGGTGCGTGATCAAAGTCGTCAGCATGAAATTATTCATTCGGACCTTTAGTTTTGATACTAGAAACGTAGTAAGTTTCCATATTGTCCATGTTCGGCGGCCTGGATTCAGTTTTGTAATACTCATGCAGTCTACGCACGCCTTCAGCTAGTTCTATTTGCGGAGCTGCGAAGTGTTGTTTTAGTTTAGTGATATCTGCGAGTAGCCAAGGTACGTAATTGCGAATGGGGTTAGGGATGTAAACGGGCTGGATATGCTTGCCGAGTTCCTGATTTATGACCTTAACGATATCGTTAAAGGTATAGGTGTGAGCTGTGCCGATGTTGAAAATTTCTGTGCACTCAAAAGTTTTATCCAGAGCCTCAGTAAGGATGCGAGTCACGTCATCCACGTAAGTAAAATCACGGGTCTGGTTACCGTCGCCAAAAATTCTAGGGGCTTCATCTTTCATAATCGACCACATGAATTGGGAGATCATGTTGGCGTAACCTTTCTTAGCTTCTTCGTGTGGGCCGTAGACTGCAAAAAAACGGAAGCCTATAGCACTTACTCCGTATAGGTCACTGTAAACTTTAGCTAGTCGCTCCATGGCTACCCGAGCCTCAGTGTAAAAATCTTTAATCAATACCTCTCGGTCTTCAGTGTGGGGAGCCTCCAGACCATTGTAGACACTTGAAGAACTAGCAAAAATAAGTTTGCAGCCATGAATTCTAGCAGCCTCTAGAATCTTGTTCATGCCGATTACGGCCTCGTGCATGCAACCAACTGGGTCATTGCGATATAACATCATGGTTGATGGCATGCCCAGGTGAATAATGGCATCAACCTTGCTCATGTCGTGTTTATCAAAATTACTGATGGCATCGCGGATGACGGGTGCCTCGATGCCATTTAGGTTGTTCTCATGCCCGGTGGTGAACAAATCGTAAATTGTCACCTGATGCCCGAGCTTAATTAAGTGACGAGCCAAATTTGAGCCTATAAAGCCTGCGCCACCAGTCAATAGAATATGCATAATGCAACTTAGTTTATGCTTATATACACTTCTTGCCGAGTCAGCGTCAATTTTGGTCAAAACCTTGACTTTTTGCTAATTTTATGCTATACTGAAGTCTTTGGCAAGGACCCCATTTTTTAGACACTTGAACGAAGGAGGGAAGTTTGTAAATTGGAGTTAAATAGTCGGTCATTAATCTTTTGATCGTGATGTATCCGGAAGGCTACCGGTGGCATCCTATGAGCTGAGTGTATTCGCTTGTTGTTATAATAACTTTTTTGGTAGTGGACAGCCTCAACGAGTTGTCCGACATGCTCAAATCTTTTTACGTTGTCTAGCTCGAGCTTGAAGTTAGAGTAAAAGGATTCCTGGTAACCATTCTGCCAGGGGCTGCCTTTCCGGCTATGGGATGGCGTCATATCGTGTCTCGCAAGCAGTGATTCGTAGGCCCCCGAGACGTACTCGCTACCCTGATCTGAGTGGAAGTATTTTGGAGCTGTATTGGTTCGCCTAGCGGCATCTTGGAAGGCCTCCATGATGAGTGCCGTGGTGTGGTGGTTGCCAATATGCCAACCGACGATTTCCGCATAAAATTCAGGGTGCGGCCAATGCGACCCATGGGTGTGGGAACCGGTTGGCCTAGGATGCGTCTGCGCCCAGTGATCTAGAAGGAAAAGATTGAGGGTATTTTGTGCGTGCCGTATGTCGGTGACTGGGCCGATGTTGGGAGCTGGGAAGACGTGGTGGGGCGCCGTGGTAGCTCATCGCAGGTGCTCGAGCATGACGGTGCTCACAATGCTTACATTTCCGTTATTCCTCAAGCCAAGCGTGCGGTTTTTTTGGGCGTCGATGATTTGATCGCCGTTGATACCCCAGATGCTATTTTAATCATGAAGAAGGGGACTGGCCAAGGCCTAAAACACATCGTGCAACAGTTGCGCGATGAGAACGCTCCCGAGCTCAAAGAGCATACCTTTGAGGAGCGTCCTTGGGGACGCTTTGAGATCTTACTCAACTCCGATAATTTTAAGAGCAAGCGTTTACTCTTGCATCCGGGTAAATTATTGTCGTACCAGCGTCACCAGCATCGTAGCGAGGAGTGGACAATCACGAACGGAGAGGGCACGGTCACCTTGAACGACGTCGAGTCAGTGGTCAAAGCCGGTGACCATATCACGATTCCTGCTGGCACCAAACACACTATTCGTAACCACGGAGTTGTGCCGCTTGAAATTATCGAGGTTCAGACCGGGACTTATTTTGCCGATGAATACGGACGCCTATAAAAATACCGAACCCCTCGCCGGCTATGGCGAGGGGCTTGAGACGAATTGGATGATTCGTGCTAAACTATAGTAAATGTGGTTAATTAATAGTTCAAATCTATGCTTAAATTGGGTAAAATAACGATTGGGGTGATTATTGTTTGCTTTGTGATTGGCATCGGAGTCGGTATTTTGATGTTTGCCCCTTTTTCTCCCGTTGCCCCTTTCTCTCCTGATTATAAAATTGACCAGACAGGTTATCCGATGCCCCCCACACAAAAAACTGACCAGCCGGATCATTTAGTCACCGCTGCTGGCAAACAGGACTACACGCTCCAGGTTGATGGCGTCGAGCGTAAGTTCATTGCTTACCGTCCAACCAATTTGTCGGACGAGCTAAAAGTTCCGGTCGTGTTTATGTTCCACGGTTCTGGTGGCGGGGGAGACCTGGCTTACGGCGAAACTGGTTGGAAGGCTAAGGCCGATGCCGAGGGTTTGATGGTGATTTTTCCAACCGCCCTGAAATATTATGTTGGTTCAGTTGAGCAGACCAGCACCAACCCGGCTAAAAAGTCTCGCACCACTTATCAGACCAAATGGAATTCATACGAATTACCCCGCGTTTTGGATAGCCAATATCCCGATCAGAAACTGTATGACGACGTGGCCTTTACGCGAGCCATGGTTGAGTTTGTCGACGAAAAGTATGCCGTCGATACGGACAGGTTGTATGCGACCGGATTTTCTAACGGCGCCGGTTTTACTAGCCGTCTAGCCCTAGAGATGTCTGACGTGTTTGCTGCCTTTGCCCCCACAGCCGCCGGTGCCTTGGGTCGAGCCAGTAGCCAGATTAAAACTACGCTTGCTGCGGACGGAATCGAGGTGACTCCGCGACCAGTCATTCAAATTATCGGGGCGGTTGATCCAAGCCTCACAAACGGCGCCGGTGTTAAAGCCTTTCCCTTAGACGAATCGGCCGTGAGTGAGGGTAGTCCGTTGAAAGAAAATTATGTTAATGGGTTTTTAGATTTTGAACAGTTAGCCGATGAGTACACCTACAGCTCGACATCGGACACGGTTAGCTTCACGTATGCGCAGTCTCTCATTGCAGACGATAACGAATATCAACTCATCATCGTTGATGGCTTAAAACATATCTACCCTAATGGCAAGAACTTCAACTTTGACGTGGCCGATATATTTTGGCCATTCTTTGAGCAGTACAGTCTCTAAGCTGATTTTATTTTGGCGTCACCGTTACTTGCCACTTTCGGCTTTCGGCTTTAGACTTTGAGTTGTCTATGTCTGAAGTTTCTATTTCTGTTCACGCCGTTGAGGAACACGAAATTTTGGCGTATTGGGAGAAACACCATATTTTTGAGCGTTCTGTTAGCGAACGGCCTAGCTCAAAGCCGTATACTTTTTACGACGGCCCTCCGTTTGCTACTGGTTTGCCACATTACGGACACATTGTGGCAAGTGTGATTAAGGACGTGGTACCCCGTTTTTGGACCATGAAAGGGTACCGCGTCGAGCGGCGTTGGGGTTGGGATTGTCATGGTTTGCCGATCGAGAACATCGTGGAGAAAAAGTTCGACCTGAAATCCAAACAGGACATTTTAGATTACGGGGTCGGTAAGTTTAATGAGAGTTGTGAAGCTCAGGTTTTAGCTTACGCTGAAGATTGGAAGCAAGTTATTCGCCGCCTGGGTCGCTTTGTAGACATGGATAATGCCTATCGCACCATGGACGTGCCGTTCATGGAATCTATCTGGTGGGTCTTCCGGACGCTCTGGGACAAAGGCCTTATCTACGAGGGCTACAAGCCCATGCACATGTGTCCACGCTGCGAGACGACCTTGTCCAACTTTGAAGTTGCTCAGGGTTACCTAGATGTTACCGATATTACTGTCACGGTGGCGGTCGAGCTCACAAGCGGACCGTACGTGGGTGCCAAAGTTTTGATTTGGACGACGACCCCTTGGACTTTGCCAGGTAACGTTTTGCTAGCCGTTGGTGCTGACATGGAATATTGCTTGGTCGAGCATGAGGGAGGCAAGTACATCGTTGCCAAATTGCGTGTCGAGCATGTTTTTAAGGATAAGCAGCATAAGATTGTTGAAACCTTCATCGGTAACCAGCTGTCCGAGTCGACTTACGATCCGATTTTTCCGTATTTCCCTCAGCACGCTAATGCGTATCGCGTGGTAGCCGCTGATTTTGTGTCTGACGACAGCGGTACAGGCATTGTGCACATTGCTCCCGCCTTTGGTGAGGATGACATGATGCTTGGCGAAGCCGAGAACGTGAAACCGCTCTTTCATGTAAAAATGAACGGCCAGTTTGTGCCCGAGGTCGCCGAACCTCTTGAGGCCGAAGGCTATAAGGTCGGAGACATTCCGATGAAAGCCAAGGGCTCATACAGCGATATCGACATCCAGATCATTAAATGGCTAGCCCACGAGGGCAAGCTCTTTGCCAAAGAGAAAGTCGTACACAGCTACCCGCACTGTTGGCGCTGCGATACGCCGCTTTTGAACTACGCCGCTAGTTCTTGGTTTGTAAAGGTTGCAAGCATGAACGATGAGCTCGTCAAAAATAACCAGAACATCAACTGGGTGCCGGACAACATGAAGCAGGGGCGCTTTGGGAAATGGCTAGAAGGGGCCCGCGACTGGTCCATTTCGCGTTCCCGGTTTTGGGGCACACCGCTGCCAGTCTGGAAATCTGAGGACGGTCACGTGTACGTGGTCGGTTCAAAAGTCGAGCTTGAAAAATTAGTTGGCCACGAGGTCAAAGACCTTCACAAACACGTCATCGACAATCTGACTTTCACTGTCGACGGGCGTGAGTACAAGCGCATTCCTGAAGTGCTCGACTGCTGGTTTGAGTCAGGCTCCATGCCATACTCTCAGCTGCACTATCCGTTTGAGCACGAACGTGATTTTGCCAAAAAGTTCCCAGCTGAATTTATTGCCGAAGGTCAAGATCAGACTCGTGGCTGGTTCTATACGCTCCATGTCCTCGCCAATGCATTATTTGGTAAGGCAGCCTTCAAGAACGTGATTGTAAACGGCACGGTTTTGGCTGAAGATGGCAAGAAAATGAGCAAGCGTTTGAATAACTATCCAGACCCCATGGCGGTGATGGAAAAATATGGGGCTGATGCTGTGCGTTATTACCTGATGTCGACCCCAGTTGTCCGCGCCGGCGATATTCGCTTTACGGAAGCGGGTGTTGACGAGGTCGGCAAGAAGTTTATTACGATTTTACGCAACTGCTTGAGCTTCTACAAGCTGTACGCCGAGCAGGACGACGGGCGAGTACCAAACCAGAAGCACGTGCTCGATGTTTGGATTATGGCTCGATTGCACGAGACGCTCGAAACCGAGACTAAGGACTTGGAAGCCTACGAGCTGGCCGACGCCTCCCGCGTTTTGCAGTCGTTCGTGACCGACTTGTCTACTTGGTATGTTCGTCGTTCACGTGACCGTATGAAGACAGCGGGGGAGGACCGCTCTGAGGCCCTGGCTACTCTGCGCACAGTTCTAGCGACTTTCGCAAAGATGCTAGCCCCGTTTATGCCATTTTTGGCCGAGATGATTTGGCTCGAACTCCAAACCCTGAGCGAAGGCGAAGGGTCTAGCGGTGGGTCGGTGCATCTTGCAGGCTGGCCAGAGGCTTCCAAGATCAACAAGCAGTCACTTGAGGCCATGGGCGAGGTCCGGGCTATCGTGTCACGTATCATGGAGGTGCGCGACCAGGCTGGTAAGGCTGTAAAACAGGTCCTCGGCCAGGTTACGATCTCGACCCCAAGCGGCAAGCTCTCAAAGGCTCTGCTCGCCGTCATCCTCGACGAAGTCAACGTTAAAAAAGCTACGGTCAAACAGGGCGCTGAGCTCGCAGTTGAGCTCGACTTGACCCTCACACCCGAACTTGTCCGCGAAGGCATGGCTCGCGAGCTCACACGCCGTGTTAATGGATTGCGCAAGGATGCCGGACTTACTATTGCTGAGCGTATCAACCTTAAAGTCTGGTCGACCTCAGCTGAGGTTAAGCTCATGTTTGAAGAGCATGTTAACGACTTAACAGTCGACACACTTTCAAGCCAGCTCGACTTTGCCGAGGATCCTGATGCTACTCACCAGCTACAATTCCGGGTAGCTGAACAAGATATTTGGATTGGTTTCTAAATTATGGGTGAAAATAAGCGCATGGGAGATTATGCTTTGCGCCACGTAGGCCAAGGCGCCGAGACCAATGTTTATACTGCCCGGAATCGTAAAAAGTCCCAAGGCCCAAAGCGCCTCGTGGTTAAGGATTTTGCGCTCGGCCCAGAAAAATCAGGCCAACCCGAGAGAGTTTTGAGCTATAACGACGTGGGTGGTTTTGATGACGAGTTTAAGGCCGAATTGCAAATACGCTATCGCGCTTTACGGTCAGAATATGGTGACGTGATCGCGCGCTCCCGGTTTATTAAAAATCCTGATCATCCAGACCTAAACTTGCTTGCTCAAGAATACGTAGAACTAGCAGACCCTGCCCGGGTGTCTGAGTATTATCCAGTAGATATTGAGGATGAAGCAGTTAAAACTAAAATCACTAGTTTTATTCATACGCTCAAGAAAAATATTCAACAACTCAAGGCTGGTGAACCAGCGGTAGTCGTTGATCTTAACGGTGACAATCTGGTGTTTAATAAAGAGCTTAACCGTCTCGTGTATATCGATCTTGATGTTTCATACGAGTTCATGTTGATGGATGACGTGATTTTAAATATAGCCAAGATTGAGATGTTGGGCGGGGCAAAATCGGAGAGTCTGCGACGAGATGAGTTTTACATACCGGTATTAGCAAAATATCCAGAGTTCGCAACCATTGATGATGAACACGACTTTTACACGGCCTTAAAGGAGTGTGAACAAGACCTGATCGGCGATGCTTTTGAGCAATAAGGCAATGCGTTTGTATTTTCGTGCCAGTTTTGAATATGCTGTAAACTAGGGCATATATGTTGACTCCGATTTTAGTTTGTCCAAAGAATGATGAGGAGTCACTGCTGATTTTGAAAATTGCTCAAGTCGCCGGATACCCAACGGTTATTTCTGAACAACCTCACGGGGCTCGCCTGTACAACGAGCCTAACTTGATAGCTCGCCTCAAGTACGCTGATCATGAGGCCATTCGAGTGGCCATTGTTGAAATTCCAGGTCCAACAGTTGAGGCCGAGCTCCGTTTAATTGGTTATGAGGTGGTGATCATCGATCATCACCGCTACGACAATCTCGACCGCATGCAACGTTTAAGCTCGCTTGAGCAGTTTTTGCAGATATATGAACTGACCGATGAGCGTTTACAGGCCCTTGGTTTTGATCCAGTACTCGTACGCGGCGTGGGCATGATCGATAGAGGGTTTGTGTGGGAGCTTAAGAAAGAGGGGATCGCGCCAGCCGATCAAAAGCGCATTCGCGACTACTATGTTAGTCTCATGAACGAGCTTGGCAGTCCAGCCGCTGGCTCAGTTGAGGAAGCTAAGCGGGCTTGGGATGCTCGCGAGCAAGCCGGCAACATTTTTATTGTAAAATCACGTCGTGCTGATATTAAAATTCGTGAGTCACTTAGTTTTGTACTGGCGGATTTGTACGAACAACCGCCGCAGGTGCTAATTTTTGAAGGTACGGGTCGAGTCTCGCTCCAAGACTCAGATTTAGCACCCAAGCTCCACCAAACATTTGGTGGCTTCACGTTTGGACAGGACCGGTGTTGGGGTTTTCAGCCGGAGCCGGGTCGACCAGCCCCGAGTGTGCAGGCGATTTTGGAGCAAATTAATCGGGCTTAATTTATGTTTCAGCCTGTATTCCGAGCACCAAAGCTTATCCCGAGACCAACGGCGAGGTATTTTGTAGATTGGATAGAGTGCTTGTTGACCCCAACAGCTCGGGTCCGAGCCGATAAAGTTTTCGAGCATTTCGTGAACATTGTTGCGCCCGTAGGTCGGCTCAAAACTACTCCCCAAACCCCACCTTTTCACGCTGAAGGAGACTTTGTGTCCGATCACGTCAAACGTATTTTGGCGGGGCTCGGGGCCATCGAGCAAGGTGCGAGCTTAGCCGAGATCGAAGAGTTAATCCGTGAGAAAGCTTATGTCCTCGAGGCCCATGCACTGGAGGAAACGCTCCGGTCGCAAGTAGCTTTTTTGTCGGCCTATGCTCTGTGCCATGACCTAGCTAAGCACGAAGCTGTATCGTTCGAGGCTCTACCTGGTAGTCGGGGCGAGGCTGAGGGCTTTGCCTCGCAGCTTAAGTTAGCCACCGAGCCCATGAAGACCCGTTACGATAAGCTGCGTCGCGCTCACCAGGCTTCGGGTAGCGCCCAGACTTTTTACGAGGCTTACGGCATTCGGGTGCATTACCCGGAGCATGCCCATCAGAGCGCTGCTGACGAGTACGCTAGTACGCGTGAGGCAGTGCTTGAGGCACTTGATATCCCAGCTACCAAATCCAAGCTTTTTACTGAGCTTATTCGGTGTCACATTGACGTGATTCAGGCCTTTAATAAGGGCCCGGACCCTATAAAATATCGAGCTTTTGCTGCCATTGCCGAACGGGCTGGGCTGAACTCCGCGGTTTTTCTAGATCTCCTACCGGCCACCATATTTCTCGACGCTATCCTGGGTAGTTTGGTGTATGTGAACAGGGTCTATAGCGCTGACCTGCATATCCTCCTAAACTTGTTTAAGTCTGAGCGTGAGGCTATGCCTGAGCGACACGCGGCTCGCGAAGAAGCCGTGCGCCGAGGCAAGAAAAACGCTTTACGTGAGGCTTTACAAGAGGCTCAGATAGATGCCGATACGGTTTTCGACCTCCTGAAGACGCCCTACGGACCCGTGCGTGGCGAAGTCATGGCGAAGGTTCACGATTTGATCCGCGATCCAGACCGCAAAGCCAACTTCGGCGAGCATATCAACGAGCTCCGCCGCCGTGCTCGCCTAGCCCAAAAGTTCTTGCATGATCGCCATCTGACATTGGACTAATATGATCGCATTTTTAGAGGGCATTCTCGCTGAACATGAATCCGACGCTGTGATCATCAACGTCGCTGGCATTGGCTATCGGATCTTCACTACTCGAGTCGCAGCTGAAGTAGGGGACAAGGTGAAGTTTTATGTGTCTGAAGTTATTCGGGAAGATAAACATGATTTGTACGGTTTTTTGACGCGTGACGAAAAAGATTTGTTCGTGCTCTTAACTGATGTCCAGGGCGTGGGTCCAAAGATCGGCCAGAAAATTTTAGCTGCGGCCTCGTCAGACTCACTGCGTAAGCATATTCAAACTGGCGATCTCGACTTTTTTACCAGTATCTCGGGCGTTGGTAAGAAGACGGCTCAGAAAATCATTCTTGATTTGAAAGGTGTACTCGTCGGCGACACGGCTGGCTCGCCCATGGTTCGCGACGACGTGACCGATGCGCTCGAGAATTTGGGTTATACCAAAGATGACATAGCAGCAGTTTTGCCGCATGTCATTGGCGAGACCTCGGCAGAGAGAGTAAAATCAGCCTTACAGATGATTGGTAAGCATCGTTAATTTGTGGACCAGAGTTCGTGGAACAAGTTAGTGGCAGAGTACACCCCGCCGTTTGGGGCCTTTTTGCAATCTTGGGAGTGGGGCGATTTTCAAACGGCGCTCGGTTTTAAGGTCGTGCGTCTTCATGAACAAGTGAAAGATAAGCTCGTGGTTGCTCAAGCTATTGAATATCCGCTGCCGCTCAAGTCGAGCTACTGGCACGTTCCCAAAGGTCCGCTTGGCGATGCTACGCCCAAGGTGGCCATTGATTTATTGTCCAAAAAACTTCGCGGGGGTGCCTTTTTGAAGCTCGAACCCGTAACCCGACCGCGCCGCGGCGTGAAAGCTAAAGATCGCCAGCCCTCGGTGACGACGATTATCGATCTCACACAACCGGAAGCCAAGATCGTTGAGAACATGAAGCAAAAAACTCGCTATAACATCCGTTTGGCAGAGAAAAAAGGGGTCACGGCGAGCATTGTCGAGATCGACCGTTTCGAAGACCTGGTGCGCTTGATGCAGCAAACCGCTGAACGCGATAAATTTAGCTTGCATGAGGTTGAGCGCTATAAAACCATGCTTAAGATGCTGAGGGGTCCAGACTGCAAAGCCTTTATGGCCATGGCCTTTTACGAAGATCGACCCTTGGCGGCCAACATCATGATTGACGCTTTTGGCGTGCGTACTTATTTGCATGGTGCCTCGAGCAATTTGTATCGCAACGTCATGGCTCCTTACGCCTTGCACAACTTTTTGATCTGGGACGCTAAAGCCAAGGGCTTAGTAGCTTACGACTTTTGGGGTATAGCTCCTCCTGAGGCGGGTGACGACCATGCTTGGGCCGGTATTTCTAGGTTTAAAAATGGTTTTGGCGGCGCGGTTGTACGCATGCCAGGCACAATTGACGTTTCAAAAAATCGGGTTATGTTTACTTTGTATCAGCTAGCTAAAAAAGTTCGTCGTTAGCCTATGTCGGGTTGCTATATCGTTTTTGAGGGGGTTGTTGGAGCTGGTAAAACTACCCAGTCAAAGCGTTTTGCTGAGTCTTTGCAGGAACATTTTCCTGATCGCGAGATTATTTGGACGCGGGAGCCAGGTGGTGATGCCATTGCTGAAGCCATTCGGAAACTTGTTCAAACCAGATCGTTTACAGTCACCATGGAGCCCGTGTGTGAGGCTTATTTGTTTGCCGCGGCCAGAGCCCAGTCACTGCGATCAATCGTCAAGCCGGCGGTTGAGAGGGGAGCGATTGTCATTGCAGACCGAAATTATATCAGTAGCGTGGCTTTTCAGGGCTTTGGACGAGATCTGGGCCTAGAGACTATTTTAGCCATTAATGCTGAGGCTATAAAGTGCTGCGCGCCTGACATGGTAGTGTTTTTAGATGTTCCGCTTGAGCTAGCCTTGGCCAGAACCAGTGATCGAGTTGGCGACAAGTTCGAATCATTGGATACCAAATTTTTTGAAAAGGTGACCGAGGGTTACCGCGTGATGTCGGAGCACCCACTTTTGAAAAATGTTTGGCATCGGGTTGAGGCTAATGGCCCGATTGATGAGGTTTTTGCTAAAATTGAGGCAATTATTAGGCCGTGTTTGTAGATTTTCACCATCCTGAGGTAACGAAGGATCAGTAGCCCTACGGTTTTTCATCGGCCTGTCGGCCCCAACACCTTCGGTGGGAGGTACTTTCTTTATGCAAAGAAAGTACCCAAAGAAACCTTTCCCCGCCTTAAAGTCTGTCGAGGTTGAAGTTCGTCGTCGCTGCGGGCAAAACAAGGCACCACCGATTCTTGTCTACCTGAAATAGTATCGATGGTGTTTGTTTTGCTATGCCTTCGCTACCGCCGAACTTCTGAGTCGGTATCCTCGACAGACTACGGCGGGAGGGTCGGGACTCAGATAGTCGATGAAGGTTATTTTGGCTCCATCAATTTTTGTGTATTCACCCTGTGATTAGTTTGAACACAATTTGTCCACAATCATGATAAAATACGTGACATGAGAATTGGAATTGACGCTAGGTTTTATGGACCAACGGTAGGCGGGGGCGGCCTTGGCCGATACGTCGCCGAATTAGTGACACACCTGGAACAGATTGATAGTAACAATGAGTACGTTGTGTTCCTGCGCAAGGAGAATTTTCATGAGTGTCGCGTTACTCGACCAAACTTCACTAAGCGTTTGGTTGACGTGCCTTGGTACAGCTTGGCGGAACAACGGGTTTTGCCTCAGGAGATTGCTCTAGCCAAGGTGAACTTTATGCATTTTCCTCACTGGAACGTGCCAATCTTCTCCCGCACCCCGTTCCTTGTGACCATACATGACCTGATCCTTATTGAAGATCCAATGTCGGCCCATGCCACTACGCGCAATGCCTTTGTTCACGGCGTAAAGTACGCCGGTTTTCGCGTAGTTATAGAAAACGCTATCCATCGCAGCCGTCATATTATTGCTGTTAGCGAGTACACCAAGCAAGCTATCCTCAAACACTTCAGGGTTAAGTCGCAAAAGATTACGGTCATTCATAACGGCGTTAAAGAGCCTAGTGATGGCCGGGGAGTGTCGCTTAGAAGCTTGGGTGTGGTTGAGCCGTATGTGCTGGCGGTAGGGAATCGTTACCCGCACAAAAATTTAGAGACTCTTATTCAGGCTTTTGTCCCGGTATTTGCTAAGCACACCTCAGCCTCGCTTGTGCTGGCTGGTCGTCACGATGTGTTTACGCACCGTCTCATGAAACTTATCGACAAGCTCGGCCTGCCTGAGCACGCTGTGCGTTTTGTTGATTTACCTGCTGACGACGAGCTCGGAGCCTTGTACCGACACGCTAGTTTACTGGCCTTTCCCTCGCGAATTGAAGGTTTTGGCATTCCACCACTTGAGGCTATGCACGTAGGTACCCCCGTCATGTCTTCCGACGCCTCATGTTTGCCGGAGATTCTCGGTGACGCGGCCACGTTCGTTGATCCTGACGATGACGTCAAGATGGCCGAGGTTATGCTCACCGCACTTGAGAATCCGGCCAGCCTGAAGGGTCAGGTGGAACGCGGACATGAACGTGTAAAAAACTTCCGTTGGGACACGGTCGCCAAACAAACTTTAGAAACTTACCTCCGCTTTGGTCTGCGCCGCCTGTGAAGAAAACTCCCAAGCACAATCTGCCAGCGCAGTTTGACGACGCTCTGCCTGAGCGCCTGCTTGGTTTAGCGCCCAACCAACTAACCTCGGCTAAAGTCCATTTGCACATCGGCGAAGCCGAGCCGTCGCAGTTCATAGTGAAATTGTCGCGTGGCAATAAGCCAACGCCGGTTCTTGAAACTCTTCAGGAAGATCCGATTGCTGCTTTGGCCAAGAGTTTCATCATCGAGCACGACGATGTGCTCGATGAAGCCCCGTTGATGTTGGTTAGCGCCAGCGAAGACGGTTTACGCTTGTCGCTCGCAGACCTCAAGGAGCAGATGCGTGAGACTGAGCGTGAGATTCCACTTTTGGGGCTAAGTCCGTTATCGCAACTTCACCGAGACGTGATCGACAACGCACCAGTTGATATCTGGTCTAACGTGCAACCGATTGATGTTATTGAATTACTGGTGACTCCGGAAATGTCGCCAAGCCTGGGTCAGGAAACCTCCTCAACCCCATCAACCCCCTTAACCCCCGAGTCTAAAGTAGCCGTGTATGTACGTCGTGAGAGTGGTTGGCAACGTGCTCTAGCTTCATTTGTAGGCTTGGCGGTGGCGGCTGTTTTACCTCTTCACGCCCTCCAAGTGCTGGCCGATGTCCGAGTGGATGGGGTGGCGGTCGAGGCTGAGAGTAAGGCTGCACTTGATACCTTCCTGCGCGGCGCGACTTCGCTTGAGAGTGAAGAGTTTGATACTGCCGGGGCAGACTTTGCAGAAGCTGCTCAGGGTTTTGCCGCGGCCGAGTCTGCTCTTGATGATTTAAATGCGGGCGTGACGGCTCTGGCTAGCGTTATTCCGCAAACCGATCGTACAGTTGAGTCGGTGCGTGCTTTAGTAACCGCAGGTCGCGAGCTGTCAGAAACGGCTGTGGGTATGAGTTTGGCTGCTAATGATTTATCTAACCAAGATTCGATCGATCTGACGAGCAAGCTGGCGCTCTTGGGCGCTTACATGGAAAATGCTTTGCCACACGCCAAGCTTGCGGCCACGGCTTTGCGAGAGGTTGACCAGAGCGTGGTTCCGTCTACGTATGCTGCCGCTGTGGTTGAACTCCAGACCCGCGTACCTCAGCTCGTGGCTTCCATGCAGGAGTACATAAGTTTTGTTGGTGCACTGAATGTCATGCTCGGTGAGAGTGAGAAAATGCGCTACCTGGCAGTTTTCCAAAATAATACTGAATTGCGTCCGACCGGTGGTTTTATGGGGAGTTTTGCGGAACTGGATATAGAACGTGGTGAGGTGGTACGCATGTTTGTGCCCGGTGGTGGAACTTACGATGTCCAGGGTCAGTTACAAGCTTTTGTGGCAGCTCCAGGACCACTCCAGCTCCTTAAAGCCCGTTGGGAATTCCAGGATGCCAACTGGTTCCCAGATTTTCCTAGCTCTGCCAAAAAACTGCGTTGGTTTTATTCAGCCGCCGGTGGGCCAACCTCTGATGGTGTGGTAGCTGTGAACGCTACCTTTGTGGCGGAACTGCTGCGTTTGCTTGGTCCAGTTGACATGCCGGAGTACGGACGCACCTTTGATGCTGAAAATTTTATTTTCGAAACTCAAAAGCTGGTTGAACTCGAATACGATAAGACGGAAAACACGCCCAAGCAGATTATTGGTGATCTGGCTCCGATTTTGTTAGAGCGCATCAAGACCGCCGATGTTCAAACACTCCTGTCAGTGGTCGATTTAGTGGCTCGGGGCCTTGAAGACAAGGATATTCAGCTCAATTTCCGTGACGATGAACTTCAGACGGCGGTTGAGGATTTTGGTTGGTCTGGCAGCATCAAGCAGACCAGTGGCGACTACCTGATGCTCGTGAACACCAATCTCGGCGGTGGGAAAACCGACGGAGTCATAGACCAAGACGTCCATGTCGACGTGCAGGTTGCTGAAGATGGAACCATAGAGAACACCGTTACAATCACCAAGACGCATCGTGGCCTTAAGACGGCCTTGTTTACGGGTAACAATAACGTTGATTATCTGCGCTTATATGTACCTAAGGGCAGTCAACTGATCGCAGCCAATGGTTTTGAGATTCCGGATGATGCCCTCTTTGAGGTTTCAGATCTTCCGCTTTCGATTGACGAAGATCTTGAGCTCCACCTGCAGAATCTTGAGAAAGATCCCGCCTCAGGCACAGATATTTGGACAGAAGATGGTAAAACCGTGTTTGGTAATTGGATGCAAACAGCTTCTGGAGAGACAGAAATTGTCACCTTTACTTATCGATTACCCTTGAGTCTTTTTACCGAAGCCAATCCCTCTGGTTGGTTGGCGTTGGCTAAGTCAAAACTCGGCCTTCCGGAACTTGGCAACTATACTATCTTAGTGCAGAAGCAATCTGGTGTTCAGAGTCGTGAGACCACGGTCGATGTCACTTTGCCGCCGAGTTTGCTCCCACTCTGGAGCTCGCTTGGTAGCCTCGAACGCCTGCGTTTTATCACTAACAACCAGACTGATGGCTTCGCCGCTTGGTTGATAGAGCGTAACTAGCCCTATGCCAAAGCATCACGATCACACCCCGGGGCACACCCCACATGCCGCCAAACATCACGGCCAGAAGGCAGGTGCTGAAGACAGCGCTATTCAAGATGGTTTGCAAGCTATTTACGGTGATGATCGTAGCGATCTGCATGTTGTCGAGCGTGATGGCTCAGGTTTGAGCAGACTTTTAACCCGGATCGTGCTAGGGCTGGCACTGTTTGCGGTTTTGGCTTTTGGTGGGTTCTTCTTATACACTACTTTTTTTGATCAAAATACCTCAAAGCAAGCACTCGTCCTCAGTATTGAGGCCCCACCAGAAGTAAAAAGTGGCGAGCAGACACAAATTATTATCAATTATTCCAACCCAAGTGGTATCCCCTTGGCTGCGCTTGAATTAGACATCAATCTACCCGCGTCATTTGCACTGTCCATGGCTCAGCCTGAGCCCACTACCCCTGAAGAGCTGATATGGATAATCGGGAGTCTGGGCTCACACTCTGACGGTCAGATTATTTTAGACGGAGTCTGGTTAAGCGGGGTACCATCGACTACCACTGTACAAGCCCTAGCCGCTTATAGGCCCGGTAACTTCAACTCTAACTTCAGTGACATCGCAACTGCGACAGTGACTACGTTAAGCAGTGTTTTGACACTTGAACTTACTGGACCTGAAATCGGCACACCTGGTCAGCCGCTAACCTACACTGCCAAGATTAAGAACACTGGTCTTGAAGTCATGAACAATGCTCAGTTTGCCCTGACACTCCCGACTGGATTTGTGCTGACCTCAAGCACACCTAGTTTGGAAGCAGGTGCTGACCCAGAATGGGAGCTGGGTAACCTTATGTCCGAGGCTGAGGCTCTAGTCACTTGGGCGGGTTCGTTTACGGCTGATGTGAAAGATGTCCAACAGTTTGCCGCAGTTGTGAGCGTGCCGGAAAGTGATCGTCAATTACCACAGGCCTCGGCTCAATGGTTCACGGACGTAGCTGGTAGTGATTTTCAAACCACCATGGTTATAAACGGGAATACAGATAAGGCCACCACCGAACCCGGTGGGACGTTACGCCTGACTGTGCGACTAGAAAACGCTGGTGACACTGACTTAAGCGGTGGGAGTTTTCTGATCGACTTTAAGCCTGATAGCGGTATTCCAATTATTTGGAGCTCAGCGTCTTTGGCAGGTGGCAAGCTTACTCCGGCCGGGATCGTGTTTGATAGCGCTGTGGTTGGCACAGTTAAGGCTGGTGAAAAGAAAACCTATAATTTGTCATTTCCAATTAAGGACACATTGGCCGCGACGGAGGTCGACGAATGGACGGCTACAACTTATGTGACTTTGGGAGAGACCCAGGTCCAGACGCCTCCGTTTCCGATTTCTATGAAAGCCAGTGCGGATGTTTCAGCTCGGGCTAGTTTTTATTCAGACACCGGTGCTCCGATTGGTGAAGGCCCACTCCCGCCTGAGGTTGGTGAGGCCACCACTTACCGGATTTTTTGGCAGATAGCTAAAGCTGTACATGAGCTTCAGGACGTTACAGTTTCAGCCACCTTGCCACCGGACGTTAGCTGGGATAATCGTGTCCTGTCATCAACCGGCAACGTCCAGTTTGATGCTACTACAGGAACCGTGCGTTGGGAGACCTCAAGTCTGCCAGCCAATGAGGAAGCTACAGCCGAATTCACGGTCAAATTGATCCCGGGAGAAGAAGATGTGGGTACATTTGTAAAATTACTTTCAGGCACAGCCCTAAGCGCTACTGACGCTGACACCGGGGCGGCCGTGGAAGCTGAGTCCGAGTCATTTACCACCGAAATTCCAGAGGATACTTTTGCGGTGGGTAAGGGCACGGTTGTCGACTAGTTTAATCATGCAGTTTATTTTTTTCTGCTAAGAAAAGATAGCGCAAGGTGGCTTCAGCTGTTTTTTGCCAGGTGAAGTGTTTAGCTTGAGCCAGAGCTTTTTGGGATAAGTGTTGGCGTAGGGCAGAGCCACCAGGTTCGTCGATGAGCTCATGTAGCGCCGTCGCGATATCGTTTACATTGAAGGGGTCAACTAGCAGACCGGCTGTGTCGATAACTTCAGGCAGCGAGCTTGTAGAGCTTGAGATTACCGGTAGGCCGCAAGCCATGGCTTCAAGAGCTGGCAAGCCAAAACCTTCGTAGAAAGACGGTAGCAGACAGGCTAGGGCGCCTCGGTAGATGGCCGGTTTATGCTTGTCGGTAATATAGCCAAGTACGATGATGTCGTGTTTGTACCGACTGCGCTCGAGACGTTCGTTCAGCAGCCTGGTTTTCCAGCCTTCAGCCCCAGACAAGACCAGCGGGATCTGTCTGCCTCCCCGGGCCCGGAAAATATCGTAACCCTCGATTACAGACTCAAGGTTTTTGCGTGGCTCATGGGTAGCCAAGGCTAAAATGTATGGTCGATTGAGGTCATAAGCAGCTCTAAAAGTTCTATCCGAGGGCTGTTCGCGCGGTAGAAAGACGGCCGGATCAACACCTAGCGGTGTGACGTGGATTTTTGAGGCGTCTATGTCCCAGCGGGTGTGGACGTCGAGAGCTGTACTTTGAGACACGGCTAAGATACCGGTGGCTGCCTCAGCCAGTTGCCGTGGACCAGCGATACGATTGTGCATGCGATCTTTCAGGGTCAAGAAGCGCGGAAAGATATCAAAAGCTAGGTCATGCACGGTTAAAAAGTAGGGCAGGGCAGTCTTGAAAATGTTAAATTTAGGAAAAATCCAAACGTCTGGCCTAACAGGTAGGAAACTCTCTAGCTTTGGGCCACCCGGAAGCATCATTAATAAAAATAACACACGATTGGGTAGGTGCAGTTTTACGGTCTTGATATTTGGAGCTTTGAAAATTGGTAGTCTAGCCAAAACTCCCGAAGAGCCGCTAGCAAGGACAATAAATTCGTCTTGCGGCGAGCTGATGGCTAAAGCTTCAACTAGTTGGCGAGTATAAAAACCCACGCCAGTTATGCGTTCATCAGTGAGTGACCGGATGTCAATTGCAATGCGCATAGGCATTAACCTGTAGAGACAGGGCACGATCCTGTCTTAGACTGAGCCGAGTGTTGACTGCTCATGGTCCCGCCACAAACCCTGGACTAGATCGTAAATCTTTTTGCGGAATATTTTGGTACTGAATTGTTCAGCGTGAGCCCGAATTTTCTGGGGATCAAATTGCTGCTCGTCAAAGTGGAGCACGGTGTCTGCTAGCTCTTCCCAGCTCTGTTCATCGAACAAGACGCCTGACAGCCCGTCGACGACCGTCTCAAGCGCTCCGCCACGACGATAGGCGATAACGGGGCGTCCAGCAGCCATTGACTCAACCGGTGTGATGCCGAAGTCTTCTTCTTGAGGATTGATAAACGCGATCGCGTTAGCGAATAGTCGAGCTCGCTCCTCATCAGAGACTCGACCAACAAATTCGATGTTTTTACCAGCGCAGCGTTTAAGCTCAGCCTCTTCTGGACCGGTTCCAAAAATTTTAAGTGGTTTGCCGATTTTTGTGAAGGCATCAACTACGATGTCGAAACGTTTGTAGGCCACTAAGCGACCCCCAGTTAAGTAGTAGGTCTTGGGTTCGTTAGAAATTGAGAATTTTTCAATATCCACCGGTGGGTAAATCACCTGGCTGTCACGACGGTAATACTTTTGAATACGGCGTTGCACGGTTTCGGAGTTGGCGACGAACTTATCAACGCGGTTGGCCGCTAATTGATCCCAGGTACGCAGTTTATGCAGCGCCAACGGTAACAGCGACTTCACGATTCTAGGCACGCGTAACTCTTCAACATAACTCCCTGAGTCCGACCACAAATATCTTGTTGGGGTGTGGCAATAGCAAATATGCAAAGCGTGTGGGGCGGTGATGACGCCTTTTGAGAAAGCACTTGAGTTGGAAATAACCACGTCAAACTCTGATAAATTATAGCTCTCTGTAGCCATGGGCATTAACGGTAGGAGCCAGCGGAAACCCAGGCGTGCCAAAGGGAGTTTTTCAAGAAAAGAGGTGCGGATGACTTTGTGTTGAAAAGTTGACCCCATGGCAATTGGGTCGTACTTGAGGGTATAGGTTGGGGCCTCTGGCCAGATAGCCTGGAAAGCCTCTAAAACTCGTTCTGCCCCCCCGTATTGGGTTAAATGGTCGTGAATCAGGGCGACACGCATAGTTTCTTCAATAAGCACCCCGGCGGAATATAACAGCCAAAGGGGTTTTGAGGAGGATGAGCAGGTCCCTCCAGGGGTTCCAGTTTTCAATATAGTACATATCTAGGCGGACTTCGTCATCAAAGTCAAGGTTAGCGCGTCCGCTGATCTGGGAGAGCCCGGTGATGCCGGGCTTGATGGTCAGGACTTTTTTATGTTCCGGTTTGTACGTGGCGACCTCTTCGGGTAGGTGAGGGCGTGGTCCAACCAAGCTCATACGCCCTAAGAGGACTAAATAAAATTCAGGAATTTCGTCTAGACTAAACTTTCTGAGCCAACGGCCAACCGGCGTGACGCGAGGGTCATTCTCTATTTTGAAGAGTGGAGTGCCTTCGCGCAGGTTGCCATGGGTTTGTATAAATTTTGGATCAAAGCGATATTTGTGTGCGTCTTTGATCATCGATCTAAATTTAAAGTAGTAAAAAGGTTTGCCGCCCTGTCCAATTCTAAGTGCAGCTTTACCATCCGGGAGTTTACGCCATAAGACATCACCTGGTTGTTCTAGGAAGAGGGCTATAGCCACCAGAATTTGCAGTGGCAAGGTGACGACGATTAATACCAGCGAGCCAAGAATGTCGAAAGCTCGTTTGTAAATAGCACCCCAACCATCAAGCGGGGTGGTGGGTACTTCAATCAGCGGTCGGCCAGCCAGCGTGTGTACGAGTGGACGGAGTGAGCTTCCAGGGAAGAGATCGGCAGAGTAGAAAAACGTGAGTTGATTGACATCGGCAAAGGTCTTGATGCTCGTGATCTCGTCTTTGGTGGCATCTGGATTGGCAAGTAGAATGCCATCAACTCCGCCTGCATGTTTGAGTTCCAGAAGGCGTTCCATGGTGTCTGCTGTGAAGTGAGACACGTGAACTACCGGGTAGTAGCCAAAGCGGGGGAAACGCTGAAACCAGGACACCAAGGCGTTACCACTCTTGGTTTTACCAATGACTGCTAGCTGCATTCCGCCAATACCATAAACACGTAAGCCGCGCTGGAGAGCTCGAACCGTCATGCGTTCAATGAACACAAAAGAGATAGTGAGCGCCAGCACGGCTAAAATAATGAAACGTGACTCGAACAAGGCTCTAGAAAAGAAAGCGATAATGAGAATGGTAGCGAGCCCGGTGGTGCAAGCCAGGACGACACGCGAGAACTCTTCGGCGATACTCCGGGGTCTAATTGAGTACAAGCCGGCAAAGGCAAATAGGCCAAGATAGACGACTCCAAGGGGTAGGGCACTCTGTATAAAATCGTTGAACGTGAGTCCAAAGCGGATCGGCTTCAAGTTTACAAAGAAAGGTGTAAACCGGAGTGAATAGGCAGTCATGGCCGCCGCTAACAGGGCCAGGTAATCCAGGGGAACCAGCATGGCCGCAAAGGCCAAATTCACACGCTTCATATGGGCGTATTCTAACATAAATACCGCCCTTCGACTCAGCCTCGCGGCTTCGCTTAGGACGGTTTTATGGCAGGAAATACTTGTAAGCCGAATTCTGTTCCCCTGATTTTCATCAGAAGCGACGATCATCTCTCTAGCCCAGCCATTGCTGACTGGATCATGCGAACGACCAAATCTTGTTCTTGCACCACAGCGGGTTTGCCGCACCTACACGTCACCGTGCAGGTGAGAGGGCTTTTACCCTCACGTTTCACCTTTGATCACCATATCCTAAGACGTAGGTGACGAGAATGTCTCTGTTGCGTCCTCCCAACCTTTTCAAGTTGGTCGTGACCCTCTCCATTCTTGCGTTTGAAGAAGACTTTCCCTGGGTTTCAAACGAACTTAGTGATCATACCCTTCCCTGCAATTGCTGAGGCAAGGTACGGCCGAGTTCGTAATTATGCCCGGTCGCCGTTAGCGACGCTGCTCTCATCATCACGTTGCCGTGACGAGGGTGTTCGGACTTTCCTCCCTGAGCGAGGTCGATCTTTTTACGGACCGAGTCGAAGGGCGATCGTCTGGTATTCCTAGCTGTAAAAGTATAGCAAAATTGGGGGTGTTTGTAAAGAAAGGGGAGAGGCCCCAGTCAATCAATCGATCCAGTTTGGAGGAAGGGAGACCCGCACTCTAGCCAAAAGGCGAATACGGCTTCGCTGGATAACTGATTGACCGGGGCCCGAGCAAAGCGGACTGCTACAGACCGTGGCTCAAGCGCACCGGGCTGCTCGACCCGTGGCGGTTGGACCAGGGACGGGTGGTGGCCGTTGGCTCAGGCGACCGATCGAGCCCGATGATCGCTCCGGCCAAGGTCGTGGAGATCATGCTGAAGTGGCTGCCCTTGAAGCGGCGTGCCAGCCGCTCGACCGTCAGTTCGCTTTCCTGGCCAACGGCCAAGAGCTCGAGTACCGCCGTTATGCCCGGCATCTGACTATCCAGGTCACGCATGATCTGGATGGCCGCTGCCTGGTTGGGGTGGGTGCTGGCGATGGCGTTCAGGCGCGCATGGTAGCGCTCCCGCAACGTCTTCACCGGACAGACCTTGACGAAGGCACAGAAGGCCGAGGCGAACTCACACTGGCCCGTCGCCACATCATTGTAGAGCTGGTTCAGCGCCGCCTGGGTGGCAGCGCAGTAGTAGAGCTCGATGGTGCGGATGATCCCCGGCTTGGAGGCCGCTGGGACGGTGGGCGAATTGCTGACGGCCTGCATCAGGTCGTCGCGGCTGAGGAGCGAGGTCTGCTGCGTGTCCGGCGGCTTGGGGGCCGGGGACTTCGGCTTGCGGCTAGTGCGCTTGGGGGGGTTCTGAGGAGTCACGAGTGACATTTTTCACGCTCTTTTGTGGTGTATCACGCCTACTAATGTAGGCACGGCGCTTGGAAACGCGAGCTGAATATATAGGAAAATCCTAATTTTGTCAATTAAAAAAGACTCCCTGGCTCCAAGCCAGAAAGAAGGCTTAGAACGCAGGGAGTCTTGGCGGACGGCAGAGTTGAGGCCGCCGTCCGCACGTAGGGTCACCGGTATTTGGGGTTGAGCCCAAAGCGTCGATCGAGCCCGGTGATAGGTTGCCTGGACCGTGCAGGACCTGCGCAGACGTGCATAACCCAGATTTCAGGCGGCTTGTTCTGGAGCTTATCCGTTCTTGCAAACTCACGGTCAAGCAGGACGAGCTCGTTTTCTAGCTCGAACCTTTGGTGTGTTACCTGGTTAAGTTCACGCACAACCGCGATTGCTTGCAGCGCGATGGGCTCGTCCACGCCCATCTGTGAAAGCTCTAACAGTGCTTCGCTTTCAAGCTCTTCGAGTTCGTCAGGGCTAGCCGCTTCGAACCTGTTCAACAGACTGCTGATCTGTTGGGGGTCGATTAGCTGGCCTAGTACCACATCGAGCTCATCTAAGCGCTCAATGGCAGCGTCGCGCGCAACTCGAACAGGGTGTAGTGGCATGGTTAGCCTCAAATGGTTAGAGTGAGCAGGTATTTGCCCGTTACTGAACACGACAATTGTCATGCGCAATGACGGACAAACGAAAAGCCCTGACATGTTTCCTGGGAGAGTCGTGGCCGTAGGCCCTGAGCGACCCACTGTGGGAGTCGAAGGGTACGGTGATTCTGCAGAAAGCCTGTCAGGGCCTTTCAATTGGTGGGGCAACTCGGTTTCCCAAGAAGTCTCTCTCCCCATGAGTTTTGAACTAACTCACTACCTTTATGATATAGCATTTTTTCCGACTTTTGTCAAGTGAATAACTCAATATTTAGGCTAACTTTAGCCATATTGTAGACGGTAGTCTGTAGACCGTAGACAGCCGATTTTAGGTGCTTTGTGAGGTCCTAAGGGCACAGAGCCGTCGCCAGAGGTTTTCGGCTTTTATCGAGAAAGAATCGTATTGAATTTGGGTAATAAACTTCAAAGATAGAGCTATTTTCATGATTGAGTGGCTTTCGGTGACTGATCCTAAGGAATAGGTGATAAATCGACTAAATTCCTTATTCGTCCTACGAGCGCTTCCTTCGGCAATATTGAGTAAAATCGACGTTCCAGCTCGACGGGCCTGTGTTGTAAGACCAAAACGTTCATCTGACGGGAAGTTTGACGTTAAGTTGTAGATTTCAAGGATCAGAGCCTGAATATCCTTACAAACATCAAGATCTTCGTATCGAAAAGCCATATCTGTCTACCGTCTACGGTCTACTGTCTACTAAGCAAGTCGTAACCCCATCACTTCTTTGACCCGAGCGACTTTAGCTGAGGCAATTTCGGCTGCTTTCAGGCTACCATCAGAAACTACCTTTTCGAGCTCATCAGGGTTCTTGAGATAGTCGTTTATCTTCTTTTGAAGAGGCTCCAAATGGGCTACTAAGGCCTCGGCCAGGTCTTCCTTGAGATTTTTCATGCCCTTGTTCTCGTATCTAGTAGCAATTTCAGACATTGGTTCATCAGTCACCAAGTGGAAGATCGCTAGCAAGTTTTTAAGGCCTGGACGAGCGTCATCGATAGAAATCCCAGATTCTGAGTCAGTAACTGCTGATTTGATCTTTTTACGGATTGTATCAGCGTCATCCATGAGAGAAATGTAGTTCTTGGGGGAGGGAGCGCTTTTACTCATTTTGATGTCTGGGTTATCGAGAGCCAAAATACGACCGCTAGCGATATTGATGATCGGTTTGGGTACCACAAAAGTCTGGCCAAAATCTCGGTTAAAGCGTTCGGCTAGATCGCGGGTTAATTCGAGATGCTGTTTCTGATCTTCACCAACCGGAACAGCTTGAGTGTCGTAGAGCAAAATATCGGCCGCCATTAAAACTGGGTAGGTAAATAAGCCTACCGAAACATTTTGTCCCTTAGCCGTCGACTTGTCCTTAAACTGAGTCATGCGCTCAAGTTCTCCCATGCGAGCCACGGTTTGCAAAAGCCAGCCAAGCTCGGCATGTGCCGGTACGCGTGACTGCTGGAATAACGTCGCCTTTTTGGGGTCGATACCGGCCGCTAAATAAGCAGCTGTGGCGAAAGCGATGTTCTTTTGAAGTTGCTCTGGCTTCTGCGGCACGGTGATGGCGTGCAGGTCTACGATCATCATGAACAGATCGTCTTCACGCTGTAACTCAATGGCGGGCTTAAGGGCGCCAAAGTAGTTACCGATGTGAAGAATGTTGGTGGGCTGTATGCCGGTGAGGACTCTCATAACAAATTTACATTACTCATCCTCATATATTAATTGACACAGATTGTGAAACGCGACTACAGATTTTACACAGAAGTATGAAGCTTTTGGTTATTTGTATAGATGATGCGTCGATAGTACAGGCTTGGCATTCCAAAGTTGAGAATATAGCCAAGTTCTATCTGGGAACACTTGAGGTAGTCGCGAAGCTGAGTTTCATGAACTTTTAGCGGGTAGTTTGTAGCTTTGAGCTCGAGTATGATCTTTTTATCAATAAAGATATCCGGTTGATACCAGCCTAATTTTTTACCAGTATCAATAGACAATACTTGTATTTGAGGTTCTTGTTCAAATTTTACCCCGGCTAGGGTGAGTTTTTCTGCCAAGGCTCTCTGGTAGATAATCTCTTTATGATTCGAGCCATAAATTTTGTGGACCTCCATGGCCAAGCCTACGATTTCATAGCTCAGTTCCCGAAAGAGATCAATTTTTTCCATATCTACAGTATAACAAAAAGCCCCTTTCGGGGCTAATTGCATCTGTGTTGAATCTGTATCACTTGACTCACCAATCTGTGTTAATCAAAATGTGAGTTATTGATATTTTATTTGGTTAGACCTCGATCAGTACTGGCAGAATCATCGGACGGCGCTCGGTTTTCTGGAACAGGTATTTGCCCAGCTCGTCGCGGATCGTATTTTTGATGTTGTCGGGGTCGATAGGTGCGGCCGTATTGGTTTTTTTGAGCATTTGCTCAAGGTGCAAACGGGTGGCTTGGATGAATTCCTTATTGTCCTTCATCTGCACAAAACCGCGGCTGACAATGTCGGGCGCATGCATAAGCGTGCCAGCCTTTTTGTCGAACTGAGCAATGACTACCACCATGCCATCTTCGGCGAGGGCTTGGCGATCACGCAAAACTACTTGAGACACGTCACCCACCCCGAGACCGTCAACGAAGACGTAATCGGTAGGGACTTTGTCAGAGGTCATTTTGGCCTGGGTAACGCCCTTGGCGTCCTTCCACATCTCAATGATCTGACCGTTGTCAGCCACAAAGACGTTTTGCTCAGGCCAGTGCATAGAATAAGCAACTTCGGCGTTCTCGCGTAGCAAGAAATGATTGCCTTCGATGGGCATGTAGTACTTAGGCTTGAACAGGGATAGCATCAGCTTGATGTCTTCCTTCATGGCATGGCCACCGGCGTGTACGTCCATGATGTCCTTGTGAATGACCCGGGCGCGCTTGCGGTACAAAGTGTCTTTCAGGCGCTGGACCGTCGACTCATTACCCGGAATAACCGAGCTCGAGAAGATAATTGTGTCCGTAGGGTCAACTTTCACATAACGGTGTTCATCATTGGCGATGCGGGCCATGGCGGCACGCTTTTCACCCTGAGCTCCGGTACAAATGATGGTGATCTTTTCTGGAGGATGTTCGTTGACTTCCTCAATGGGGATAATTGATTTCTGATTCACCTTAATGTACCCAAGCTCTTTGGCAATTTCGACGTTGGTTTTCATGGAATATCCGTCTAGAGCGATCTTACGACCGCTAGCTTCTGAGATTTCCATGATTTGCTTCACGCGCGACAAGAGCGACGCAAAAGTTCCAATGATGACACGGCCCGGAGCCTTTTCAATGATGCCCTGAAGCTCTTCACCGATGCCTTTTTCAGACTTTTGGTGACCAGCTCGGTCGGCGTTGGTAGAGTCGCCCATGAGAAGCGACACCCCAGCCATACCCACCCGAGCAATCTTATGAAAGTCGGCAGGGACTGTGCCCACAGGGTGGTAATCAAACTTCCAGTCACCGGTATGACAGATAGTTCCAGCTGGGGTTTCGATAACGATACCGGCCGAGTCTGGAATGTTGTGGTTGATATGGAAGAAGTGCACCTTGAAGGCACCTAACTGCAGCTCAGATTCGATGGTGATTGGTTTAACCGTTACCTTTGATTCTGGGAAGTCAGTTTGGCGTTTCTTGATAATGCCAGCGGCTACCGGCAGAGCATAGATTGTCGGATTACCAATCGCAGTCATGACGTGGGGGATGGCACCAATGTGATCGTAGTGGCCGTGAGTGATGATGATACCGCGAACATTTTGTTCCTTACCCTTGAGGTAGGTCATGTTCGGAATGATGTAATCAACACCCGGCATGTCTTCGTCAGGGAATTGGAGACCCATGTCAACGAAGATAATGTCATTTTTATACTCAATCAACGTACAGTTACGGCCAACCTCTTCGAGGCCACCGAGAACGATTACGCGCACCACCTCGCCGGTAGGGCTAGAGTAGGTGGTAGTTTTCACAGGTTCGCCCTGTGGGGCGCCCGCCTCACGATTTGGAGCCTGAGGACGGAAGGGGCCACGCGGACGACGGTTTTGCTGACCGTGGGGTTGGCGCGTTGTGCTAGGTTTAAAGTTACCCATAATAAATCAGATGAAAGTGAAAAGTTTAAAGATAAAAGAAGTACTTTCGATCATGACAGTCGCTTGGCGTCGAGACGAGCTCAACGACATATGACTGGCATTCGCCTCGCTTCTCTGGTTAGTGGTGGGACACCATGAGCAAGCGAAGCGAGTCGAATGGTGCGGACGGAGAGACTCGAACTCTCAAGGTTTTGCAACCATAGGCTTCTGAGACCTACGCGTATACCAATTCCGCCACGTCCGCGAAACCTCTTAAAATTTCCAGCTACGTAGCCTGTCCTGAGCTTGGCGAAGGATTGCGGGATAGTCCCGCGCCTCGTATCTGGAAATTTTAAAAGGTTTCGCTGCACTGTGTATAAATTGTTCTTCGAAAATGCAGAAGAAATTTGTGAGTATCGTGCACCGCGATGGGTACTAAATCGAGAAAGTAGTTTACCACAGATACGTAATCTAGTCAATAATCTTAGTTTGCTTCCTGAAGATAGCCTTGGTTTTAATGTACCACTCGTTGACATTGGCAAACCGATCGGCCGGACTAATGATAGCTGGTAAGTTAACACCTTGAATGGTGCCAGGCAGAGCGTATGGGTAGGTTGGCTGATACAAAAACACGGCTGGTGTGGATTCAGTCACCTCAGAAGCGAAGGTGGTAAAGGCTTGGGTACGGGCTGTTTGATCTGCGGTGGTGCGGATGGTAACAATGGCGTCATCAAGGTTTTTGTTGATAAGTTGAGATACGTTCAGGCCAGGGTAGGGAACCTGGGAGGAGTGCCAGAACGGGTAAGGATCTGGGAAGATTCCGTACAACTCGCCAGAGACTAGTACATCAAATGATCTGCCCTTGAGGACATCATTTTGCAAGGAAATCGCACTGACAGGAATCAGGTTAACGGCTGCACCGACGGCTTCCCACTGACGCTTCAGTTCTTCGGCTACGGCACGGAGCTCTGGAGTGTCTAAAATGGTAATCGGTATATTTAAACTTTTACCGGCCTTGGTGCGGGCTCCGCCGCCTTCAGGTATGGTCCAGCCGGCAGCTTCAAGTAAACCAGCAGCAGCAGCGGTATCAACGCTTGGGATGGGTAGCTGGCTGTCATAACCAGGAACTCCAAACACCAGCGGGCCCGTAATCGGAGTGGCATAACCAGCCTGGACTGTATTTACGAAGGCTTGGCGATCGGTGGCAAGTTCTAAGGCTTGACGGACCTTAGCATCAGCCACAGCTCCAGTTGATTTCAGGTTAAACAAAGCGGATACGTATTCCCGAGTGCTGGGGCGAGCAATATTCAGGGCGCGGTCATCGGCAAATTTAGCAACTTCTTCATAAGGCACGGTAGCGGCGCCTTCGACGTTATGATTGCGGAGTGCCGCCACCAATTCAGTGGTGTCGATAAAGAACTTGAAGGTCAAGCGTTCAATATAAGCAGCACCGCGGTAATAATCTGAGTTACGGATGAAATCGATGCTTCGGAGGTTGCCGTAACTGTCTTTAGTGAGTTTTTCAAAAATATATGGCCCGCTGCCGATTGGTTTGAGGTTTAACTGGGTGAGCTGCGCATTGGCAGCCGGAATATTTTGCCAAATATGAGCTGGCAAAATACCTGTAGTCATGGTGGCTAAAAATGGGGCAAAGGGTTCGGTCAGGACAAATTTCACCGTCCTATCATCAATAGCTTCAACACCAATGTCTACTAAGCTGCTGTAGAGCGGGCTACGATAGTCAGGGTTTTGAATAGCTTGTGTGGTAAAGACTATGTCCTCGCTTGTTAGGGGGTCTTTGTCATGCCACTCTAAGCCCTCACGCAGGATGAAAGTATATTCTGTTTCGTCGGCAGAGATTTGATAGCTCTCGGCTAGATCAGGGACCAAGCCTGATTGAGGATCAAAGCGCATCAGTCCTGAGTAAACAAGGCGGGAGAGGGAAGCGTCTACGTCGCTAGCGCTGGCATAGAGCGGGTTTATATAGCGTGGGTAGCCAATGACACCCTCAGTGTATTCACCCCCAACCGCCGCCACGCTAGCAGCGTGTTTGGTAATGTATTGATAACTTAGGGCACCAACCCCAATGATGACTAAAAGCAGGCCAGCCAGGGTGGCGCGTCGTTCAAAGGCTGACAAAAAACGTGGCAACTGTAGCCACTGACTAACCGTTGGCAAACGTTTGGTGGGCCTAACGGCTAAAACTTGGCGCATGGCCAGATCACTTCCAATAGCACGTTTTGAACCGTCTTTTGATCTACCCAAAAGCAGTACGGAGAGTATCCGTCGCTTAACACTGTTCAAAAAGTCTGAAAATCCAACTTTAGGTATAGACTACCGAGACCTATAGAATTAGAAGCTGTATAAAGCGTTCAGAAGTGACACGCCAAAGAACAGAATGGCCAGTACAATCGTGGCTAGATGTAGTTTCTTTTCGACTCCGCGGCGAGTGCGATAAACATTACCGTCACCACCAAAAGCTACACCAACCCCAGTACCACGAGCCTGCAAGAGGATAGCTATCGACAAGAGTACGGCTAGGGCAATTTGGATAAAATTGAGAATCATATCAAGTTTAGTATAGCAGAGTCATCAGTTTGAGTAAAGATATATGCTATTCTGTAGGCAGTTTGTATGTCCGAGCAATTCGCGCCCTTACCAGCCGTGGCTAAGCCACCTAGTTTATCTAGACGCCGTCGTTTGGGCACAGGTTTGTTTTTTTTAGCCGTGTTAGTCTTGATGTTTTTTGGCTACCGCGTGTTTAATTATTATCGGCAAATTCAGCAAGGCGTTATTGATCCCGATACCTATTCCTTTGCAAGCACTCAAGCTACGCAAAGCCGTCTGATAGCCATTGCTCAAGCAGCACCTGGGAGTGGCGAGCTGGCCACTCCGGACGACCCGTCGACCGGTCCGGCAGACGCAAAACTTACCATTGTGCAGTTTGCCGACTTTGGTTGTCCGTTTTCGGAACAGGAGAGCTATGTTGTGACGGCTGTAGCCAGGCAGTTCCCTGATGACGTCCGGGTTGTGTATCGAGATTTTCCCTTAACGGATATTCATCCTGGAGCCGATTTGGCTGCTCAAGCTGGAGGCTGTGCCAACGAACAAGGTAAGTTTTGGGAATATCATGACCTTGTCTTCCGAAATTCCGGAGCCTTTACTGAAGATTTGCTCATTGATTATGCCAGTCAGGCAGGCTTAAACACTAACTCCTTCCGTGGCTGTTTAGAGACTGGTAAGTATGCTAGTGAAGTTGCTCAAGATTTGGCTGATGGCGTAGCTGCTGGCGTTACAGGCACGCCAACCTTTTTTATGAACGGTGAAAAGATTGATGGCGCCATTCCATTTGCGACCTTCAAAGATATCGTCAACGCCTTTTTGGTGGAATAATTTTTTATAGCCTCTACCTAATTTAAATGCCAATAATTCTTATTCTGATTAACACAGATTAGTGAAACGGTGACACAGATTTCGCACAAATACGAAAAACGAGCCACTAAGCTCGTCTTTGCGTTTAAAATATTTTATGCTTACTTCTTTTTTGTAACCGCCTCACGCAGTCTGCGACCAAAGCCCTTGATAAACGACAAACGAGCGCGGCGAGTCTTCATGGCTTTAACGAGTTCGATTTTAGTGAGGTTAGGGGAGCTAACTGGGAAGATTTTTTCAACCCCGAAACCATCAGTTTCTTTGCGGATAGTGAAAGATTTGGAAGCGCCTTTACCACGCACTCCCAAAATCATGCCCTCAAAGACCTGAATACGCTCACGGGCTTCACCCTTGGCGTTAACGTCTTGGATTTTTTCGTGGACTCGGAGAATCTGACCAGCAGCAATTTGTTCGGGTTTCAGTATTTCCAAGGCCTTAACTGCATTGTTCATAGCCTAAAACATGAAAAAGTATGGCAGGAGTATAGCCATAGTTTTTAGAAAGGTCAACTGCTTGAGTCCGCTGTTATCGTGTTTGAATCTACTTTGACTTAAAATCATTGACAAAACTGCGTTTTTATGCTACAGTTAGTCCTACTCTTTTCAAGAGTTAGGTACGCTCCCTGACCGTACGAGGCAAGTATTTTGCAGAGCTTTTGAAGCTCTTTAGGATACTTGTCTCGTGCGCGAGACTAGTTGTCGGTCCCGAGCATCTCGGGCACTCAGCATCAATCAAGAGGTGGATGATGATCGAACAGATCACACCCGGTCAGAAGCGTCAGATCAAGGGATTCGTCGAGCTTGCGTTCGACGATGTCATCGAGGAGCTCGGCCTCAGCAAGGACGGTGCTCAGCGGATCGTCAAGAACGGCAGGCCCTGCCATGAGCAGCTCAAGGAGCTTCTCCGGTTGGTTCTCGTGCAGCTCGCGACCCCGCAGGAGTTCGTCGACGAGGAGGTCGAATCGAGCTACGGGTACCTCTCGGGGTACCGTCAGCCCCGTTCGGTCACCGAGCAGGCGAATCGCCTCCGTGAGATCTTCCCCGGTATCGGCTACGCCAACGAGGCGCTGGCGAATCTCCCGGTGCCGAAGGGTGCCGAGGGCAAGTTCGTCATCCCGCCCTGGCAGAAGGTCGCCGCGACCTACGGCGAGGCGGTGCAGATCGTGCTCGACAAGCTCCGGGTGGCGTATGGCGAGAAGTTCGTCAACTACATCGAGGGCAAGCTGGGCGCGAAGCACCTGCGGGAAGGCATCGCCAAGAAGGCCGCGTTCCGGAAGCTCGCAGAAGAGCAGAAGGGGTTCGACCTCCTCGTGGTCGATGGACAGTTCGGCTTCCTTCACCGGGGTCGTTCCGTCCGTCGCGCCCGCGTCGTGATGCAGGACGGCGGACAGTTCGGCTTCGGGGCGTTCGAGAACGGCATCATGCTTCTCACTCATCCCGACCGCCTGAAGAACTACGACGACCTGTGGATCGACTGTGCGGGTGATGAGTACTCGTACGAGGCCGGTGGTCAGTTCCCGGGCGCGCCGTTCTTCTACTTCGACGGCGGCGTTCTCGAGTTCGACGCGAGCGGCGTTGCCTACCCGCACGCCTTCTGCGGGTCTTCCTCCGGGTTCTCTTCGCAGTAGTCGATCCTCGAAGCCTCGAGGACTTGAGCCTTTCGAACCCTTGTTCCTTGAGTCCTTCTCGCCGAAGGCGAGTCGCTACATCAGGCTGGGTAAAACTGGCCGCGCGCTTCAGGGGCTGTCCACATCTTCGTGGACAGCCCCGCTTCTTTTTTTGCGATAAATCGTATATTAGCTATACTTGTTTACGAGTAAGGCTCATGCACGATCGTTCACGGATGATCGTCGCCATACTCTCTTCTCAAAAAGAAGATCGTTGGCCAGAATCTTGGGAATTACGGTTTCCAAGAGCGAGCCAGATTGAGGAGATACTGCTTGCTTCCGCCTTGTGGAGGTGTCCTCTGATCATCAAAGGGCTGCTCCCAAATAAAATTCAGGAGGAAAAGATGGGTTGTACTCCCATTTCAACCTTCGGTGCCACGGATGGGTGGAGGCAATAATCCTGAGGCCGATGGTCAGTTCCCGAACGCGCCGATCTTCAACTTCAACGACGGCGATCTCAAGTTCGACACGAACGACGTTGCCAACCCGAACGACAACTACGGGTCTTCCTCCGGGTTCTCTTCGAAGTCTCTCTTCAGAGCAAACGCCTCGATCACGAGGCGTTTTGCGTACCCTCGGCTTTTATGGACTTAATCCATCCACCAAGCATTCTTCCAATCTCGTCGATCTGCTGTTGAATAGTCGTGTATTTCTTTCCGTCGATAGCCTTGGTGTCATGGGAAAGCCGAATAAGTACACGGAGCAGGTTTAGCTTCACGCTCGCCTTATCAAGCACGGGAAGCTTTTCTGTTTTATACAGAGCCGTGGCATGTAAAAGAAGTTCCGTGAGGTCGAGATTCGTATTCTCAACCCGTTGCCAAACGACATACCGATCTTGTTTGGGTACAGTTGCCCTCAAGCCATTAAGCGACTTGTACAATTCGTAGTTTTTCTTGAAGATGGGGATGTCGAATTCATCCATAGGTATGAAAAGATACGGGAATATTTACGAGCGAATGATCAGTCCGGAGTCGCTGTTCGCGGCTTGGAATGCTTTTAAGGTTGGCAAAACAGAACGCGAAGACGTGGCGAATTTTGAATGGAAGCTGGAGGAGAACATCTTTGCACTGCATCGGGATCTTAAGAGCAAAGCATATAGACATGCGGCGTATTTTGCCTTCTTTATCGCTGATCCAAAGCAACGGCATATTCACAAAGCAACGGTGCGCGATCGAGTTGTTCATCACGCCGTCTTTCAGGTGCTGAATCCCATCTTTGAGCCGACTTTTATTGCGGACTCGTATTCTTGTCGGGTGGGAAAAGGATCGCATAAGGGTGTCGATGCGCTCTCGTACATGGTGAGAAAAATGAGTCGCACTTACACGCGTCCATGTTTTGTGTTGAAATGTGACGTTCGACGATTTTTTGATTCGATTGACCATAGTGTTTTGCTTGAGATATTACTGGAACGCATTGCTGATACTGATGTGATGCATCTTCTCGAAACAATCGTCGAGAGTTTTCCTGCTGGTCAGTTGAGTATCTTCGAGCGGCGTAAGGGCGTTCCCATCGGGAATCTCACGTCTCAGCTTTTCGTCAACATCTACATGAACGTCTTTGATCAGTTTATGAAGCATGAATGCAAAATCGAACATTACGCCAGGTACACGGACGATTTCGTAGTCGTCTCTGGTGATAGGGACGCACTCGTTGGGTTGTTGCCGAAGATTAAATCCTTTCTCGGTAAGAGGTTACATCTCGAACTGCATCCGAAGAAAGTTTTTATTTGCCAGCCTCATCAAGGCATCGACTTTCTTGGATACGTTTTACGTCGAAACAGCAGTGTGCTTCGTACGAAAACGAAGAATCGGATGATCAAGAAATTGGCAATGAGGGTCAGTGATTACAATGCGGAATTGATATCAGCAAATACTCTTCGGCAAACCTTGAATTCATACCTCGGCGTTTTATCTCACGCCAATGGATATGGTCTCGCAGAGAAAATCACGAATAACACCATTCTTGGACTTGAATCAGAACGTTTCGCGGAACTTTTTAAAAAAATATGACTCAGTCGGTGGGTCGGGTAGGCTCATATAATAATAAAACTCAAAGCCTAGTTCAGTTTGTTTTCTGGGGGGATAGAGGAGTCAGATCTTTGAACATGAAGATATTTTATATCCCATTGTTTTACTTCAATAAACCGTGAAGCCTCCCAAATTCGTTGGGAGGAGCGAGATGTAGGTGTCATCGTCATGGATGTGCGGAGGTACGAAGCTCTGGCTGCTCGCCAGCATGGGTAGTTATTTTGCTACGAATGCCAGGATTTTTTTGAGGACTTTCTCAGTGGCCAGGTTGGTGGTGTCTATCACGAGGTCGTAATTGTTGAGATCAAGATAACTAGCGCCGTACCATTTTTTATAGCGAGTATCGTTGTGCGCGGCTCGGGCTGCTAAGGTTTTTT
This sequence comes from Candidatus Uhrbacteria bacterium, assembly GCA_943359345.1. Lineage (GTDB taxonomy): Bacteria > Patescibacteriota > Patescibacteriia > UBA9934 > UBA9934 > JAGORL01. The sequence goes on along the minus strand of CALRHE010000006.1, from coordinate 4,082 downwards.
TAGTGTCTTCGACATCAGCGTATTCTGGTTCATCGCTGCGGCTGGGGTTGTTATGTCGGTCGGCAAAAATACGGGCCGCGGCTATATCCGGATCAACAGTTAGAAAAATCTTTTGGCTGTGCGGAATAAAATACCAGCTCATCCAGCCGTCGATGACAAAATTATCCTGCGTTTCGCCTAGAGTTTTTTGAAATTCGTCAACCTGGTTGTCGGTTGAAGGGTCGTTTAGTCCGATGTCGTTTAGCTGATCAATGGTGATACCCCGCGCCTTAGCCATCTCGCCCCGCATATCTCCCATGGAGTATGACTTGAGTTGCAAGCTTTTAGCTAACAAGCGCTTGATGGTAGATTTCCCGGCACCGGCCAAGCCGCCCAGAGTGATGATCATAGGCCGTATCCTTACAACGATGGTTTAAGAGCGAGAAGTACGTCTTCAAGCTCGGCAGGCAGGGGAGCGTTAAAGGTTTGACGCTCTTCATTAGGGAGTGTAACTGTCAAAGCTTTGGCGTGCAAAAATAAGCGCGTGGTTTTAACCGGTTTAATACCTTTGCGGACGTAGAGCTTGTCGCCAGCTACTGGGTGCCCAAGCGCAAATAGGTGAGCACGAATTTGGTGAGTTCTACCAGTTACGATGCGTACATCAAGTAACGTAGAGGTCGTAAAGTGCTTAACTACTTCGTAGTGAGTGATCGCATCTTTGCCTTCTTGAGACAATGGTCGAGCAGCCATACGTGCGCGCGTTGATGAGCGCGCAATCGGGAAGTTGATGGTTCCGTGCTGTTCGGCAACCTTACCGAGCACAAGCACGACATAGTGCTTCTCCGTCAGGCGTTGCTTAAATTGTTCCTTAAGATGACGATGCGCTTTTTCATTCCGAGCCACAATCAGCACACCTGAAGCCTCACGGTCAAGACGATGCACAATACCGGAGCGATGGATATCGCCACCTACGCCTTTGATCTTTTTGTCATAGTTTATAATTGCATCCATGAGCGTTGGCTCTTGGCTGGCTAGCGTAGGGTGCACAAGTAGGCCAGCCGGTTTGTTAACCACCAGGATATCTTTGTTTTCAAAGATGACTTCGAGCGCTGGAGCCTCTTGCTTATCAGCCTTGCGGATAATTTCTGGAGACACGGTTATCTCTGCACCAGTAGCCAGCTTGGTGTGAGCCTTGATGATGACGCCATTAACAAAAACTCGCCCGTTTTTTATGGCGCGTTGAGCTCTGGCACGGCTAACCCCTAGGTGTTTGGCTAAGGCAGTATCTAGACGTTCTGGAGCTGAATCATGGAGAAAATTTGTGTTCATAACCCAAGTATGGCGCAAATTCTATTTTTTTGCTAGACTAACGACGTTTTACCTTTATCTCAGGAAAACAGGTTTAATTAAGTTAGATTCTAGGAGTGAACAAGTAAGGTCAAGTGGTAGTGGAGCTACAGCGAGACCGACGGAGTGAACGACGACGAAGCTGGCTTAATTAAACCTGTTTTCTTTACGGGCCTGTAGCTCAGTTGGTTAGAGCGCCGAGCTTATACCTCGGTGGTCCTTGGTTCGAATCCAAGCAGGCCTACCAATGACGTATACTATTCCTATGTTTTTCCTGCCCGCCATTTGTTTTGTTCTAGGAGTATTTTTCGTCGTGTTCGGTCAGCGACATCATGAAGGCAAGATAGTGGCTTTTGGGTTCGTATTGTTTGTTGCGGCCCTCGGTACTGGCTTGATCACTTTTTTTGCCTTGAATACCCTCGATTAAACTTATGCAAATTAGCCCGGTGGTGATTATCCTGACCTTGACGCTGTTGTGGTTCGTTGTGTACTGGATTGTGGCCGGTGTGATCTTTGCGATTATTGGTTTGGTGCGTTTTGTACGTATTAATACCGCTCGGTTTAGTTGTTTGTTCACGCTCATGTCATTTGCAGCCGCTTATGTGGCCGCTTGGACAGGTTACGCCGCGGCTGCTCGCACTAACGCGCGTTGTTTGGCTGAAATTGATGCTGCCTACGAGGCTATCCCGGGTTTGTTCCGCTGCTCTACAACCATGATGGTGTCTAACGCTATTCTGTGGTTCATCGTACTTTTAGCCGTGGGCATCGCACTAATGTTTGTGTCGCGGCTACCAGAGCGGTCGCGTTAACAAAAAACGGTCTTCGCAAAACGCGGAGACCATTTTTGGTGGGCGACACAAGATTCGAACTTGTGACCTTCACAATGTCAATGTGACGCTCTAACCAACTGAGCTAGTCGCCCCTAAAAGTGCCAGTAGCTTACGTAAAAAATGGCTCGTTGTCAAACATCTATATCATCTGGGTGGCCAGTAGATTGCGGGCGTAATTCATGGCTTCGTCGTGATCGCTAACGTGCCCATCAAGCTGAGCATCACGAATCTTGGCCAAAAGTTTTCGATACTGTGGACCGGGAAGAACACCTAGGTTTTCTAGGTCACGACCACGTAGGAGTTGAGGTTTTTTAATGTCGGTGACTAGTTCCTGACGCCGTTTTGTAGCTTGATGAAGACGCTCGCGGGTTTTGGTGTGTTGACCGCTTGATCGATGCGTAGCATGCAAGAAGGTGAGTAGGTGCTGACCGCGATCTTTACCAAAGATGTGTTCAAACACGGAAGCAGACATGTGTTCAGGCTCAGCGTCTTCCAAAATATTTTTGTGTTCAAGCATCCAGAGTGCGTCTTCATGATTGAAATGCGGGTGAGCGTTGTGCAGGTGGAGTTTGGTAATGAGCTGTTTGGCCGAGTCGAGAGCCAGGTCTTCAAGGTGAGCTAGCAAGGCTGCGAATACCAGGGTGGGCACAGGTTGTCCTAGGTCATCTAGAGTCTTTTCAGCTCGTTGCAAAGCTGTTTGACCATTCCGATGCTGGATGCCATTCAGACGCTCAAGCTCGGGAGTAAATAAAAGGTTGGCACCGCTGTCGCGCCAGAGTTGCAGGCCGTAGTTTGGGTGCCCACCTAGGGTTCTCAAAAATTCGTGACCGATGTGCCCTCGAGGAGTCTCAAAAACTGCTGCACCGTCGTCATTAGTGATGACGCGGTTTAAGTTGGGAAGATGTTGCTTGAGGCCTTTCCAGGTAGCTCCCTCAATGCCGTATCTATGCTCGGCGGCTAAGCGCAGTGCCCGCAGCGCCCTACGGGGGTGCTCAATAAAACGGGCCGATGGTCGACCAACAGCTCGGAGCTCGCGGCGATGAAGGTCGTGGGTTCCGCCGAAGGGATCGATTAGCAGGCCCGAGTTTAAGGAGTAAGCCATGGCATTCATGGTGAAATCACGCCGGCCGAGGTCATGAGTAATTGGGGCGTAAGGTTCTGGGCGGCCGTCTTGGGGGATCGAAACCTCGAGCGCATCATCATTTTTAAAGTGATCGGGACGGAAGCAGATGGTGGAATCATCTTTAACATCGGTAACGCCCAGCTTTCTAAGAGTCTCGTTGATATCCTTAAGTGGGACGTTGCGAATAACCACATGTAAGCCTTTTGGCAAAACACCCCGCACAGCATCACGGGTTGTTCCGCCTACAATGTAAGCCTCGGCTCGAGGCACGTGCCGCAAATACTTAAACATCCAGCCGAGTCTAGGCTCGTCAGCCACAAACCGTCCTATCCGAATATGCGGAGGTATAGCGGAAGAATATTCCAAGGGATGCATGGTAGCAGTATAACAAAATCCCTCTGCAGTCACTAGTTTGAGCTAATGAAGGCAGAGGGATTCGGGAGCGCTGTTGAGGCACTCCCGAGCAGGGTGATGGTCAGAGGTTGTGTCCATTTCTGAACCGCAGGTGTTTGGAGATTTCCTTTGGGAAGGGTGTCTCGAATATGCCTGCCAATCTACGCTCGTCCGTTCCTCGACGCCGCATGTGCCAGTACCACTGACGGTACAGCGGAGCCGCGAGGTGGAGGCCGACGGTGAAAATACCGAAGCCGAGCAGGGTCAGCAGGTGTTTCTGGATTAGCCACGCGTCCGTGGCCACCCAGGCAGCCGTGCCCGCAAGCAGGATCGACAGGCCAAAGCCGATCAGGTAGTCAACCGGGAACAGGCTGAAGATCCAGTAGCTTCGGGCGTGCCACCACACGTCT